>NZ_AP022584.1:5182968-5487849 GCF_010731675.1 Mycobacterium marseillense | reverse complement strand
GGATCATCGACCAGGCCGCGGCCTGATCAGGATGCGTCACCGTGGCGCGGTCGCGTCGGACGACAGCAGTTGCACCGCATCGGCGGGCAGGTCCTCGCTGACCAGCGACGCCCGCAACACCTGCACCAGCGCCTGGTTGGACCGGGTCGCCGAGGAGCTGCCGCGCAACAGCACGGCGTTGCCGGACTTCAACGCCAAACCGAACGCGTCGACGGTCATGGGCCGACCCTCATAGATCATCACGACGCCGAGCGGGACCCGCTGCTGGCGCAGCTGCAGCCCGTTCGGCAACGTAGCCGCGCAACACCTCCCCGACGGGATCGGGAAGCCCGGCGACCTGACGCAGCCCGCGGCGATGCCCTCAACGCGCTTGGTATCAAGGCCAGTCGGTCGAGCATCGCGGTTGGCGTGCCCGTGGCGCGGGCGGCCTCGACGTCTTCGGCGTTGGCGGACAGGATCAATTCGGCGTGTGCGGTAATCGCATCGGCCGCCGAGCGCAGCGCCTGGTCTTGGCGACGGTCGGCAACAACGCCAGCACACGGGACGCGACGCGGGCGCGGCGGGCGGCGTCGTGCACCTCCCGGCGCAAGTCAGGCTCCCGCTGCCGCTCCGCTGCGGAATGGTGCCTGCAGACTCATTGAACCAGGGTATCCGGCCGCAAAGCCCGGGTGACGCGGCCCACTAGCCCGAATGGTGGCGACCCGCTTCGCCCGGCCCGCCGCGCTCGCGATCGCCACTAGCCCGCGACGCTCCCGCGCCGCGCGGTCCGCACCTGCTGCGCCGCTCCTCGAGGATGTTGCCGAAGTTCTGCAGCAGCGTCGGTGCGCGCATCACCAGATGCTCGATGTTCCCGATCGATCTCCAACGCGGTGACCTCTTCCAGCGCATACGCGCTGGCCAGGTTCGGTTGGCGGGTCAGCGCCGTCAGCCCGAGGAATGCGCCCTCGGACAGGGTGCTGATCGGCACGACCGTCCCGTCGTCGGCGGTGGCGGTGAGTTGCACCCGGCCGGCGACCACGAACGTCATCGCCGCGGGCACCTGTCCGGCGTCCTCCACGATTTCATCGGTGCCGTAGCGGACGATTCGCGCCGAAGAGCGCAATGCCCGCTGTTCTTCGGTGCTGAGCCGCAGCGCCGGCGCGACCACCGTGTGCAACGCGTGCTCCACACGTTGCACCGTCGAGAAGTCGTCATCGGCGTCATCGAGGTGCAAATTCTCCCGCCGGGCCGCGTACCACGCCCAGCGCAGGAACGTGGCCGTCGCGGCGCCGGCCTCGGCGGGTGAGTCCAACCCGATCGTCGTGCGGTACTGGCCGGCGCCCACGGGCACTGAGCGCGGCACGCTGCCGGGTTGGAGCTGCGGCAGCGCCCGGGCCACCCGCGACAACACCGCGCACACCAGGTCGGGCGCGTCGGCGGTGGCGAAGGTCGTCGTGATCGCCACCTTGTGCGGTCCGGGCGGGCGGCTGAGGTTGGTGAATGACGTGGTGGCGAGCGCGGCGTTCGGCATGATCCGGATTCCGCTGCCGGTGTCGATGCACCGCGCGCCAGTTCACTTCGACGACGCGTCCGCGGGCGGTGCCGGTGTCCAGCCAGTCATCGATCCGGAAGGGCTGCTCGAACAGCATGAACAGGCCAGAGACGATCTGCCCGACGGAGTTCTGCAGCATCAGACCGATGACGACCGATGTGACGCCCAGCGCGGTGAACACCCCGCCGATCCGCACACCCCAGATGTACGACGACATGACCGCCAGGCCGACGCAGATCAGTGCTATGCGGGCGACGTCGATGAAGATCGGAAGCCTTTGCGCCAGCTCTTTCGGGGCGCTTTCGAATACGGTCGCGTTGAGCCCGGACAGCAGCAGCACCACCACCAGCAGGCCGAAAACGGTGGTGAGGATGCGCACCGGAATGTCGCCGGCCGGAATCCCCGAGGCCTGAACCAGGAGCAACAACAGCGCGGCGAGCGGCAGCAGGTAGTTGCGCAGCAATGCGACCTGCCTGGCCAGGGGACTTTGCCGGCGCCGCAGCGCATCGTGCAGTTCGGTGAGCAGGATCATCCCGACCGGCAATCCGATCGCGATACCAACCGCCCAGTAAAACCATGACGAGGCGAAGATGTTCATCAGCGGTCCAGCAACCGGTAGATCGCCTGATCGGTCCCACCGACCGAAATCGTGCCCGCCGCGGTGAACTGGCGAACGTCGCGCATCGCTTCATAGACCTGCGAGCTGACGTAGATGCCGGCCTGCGGTGAGCCACTGTGCATTTGGTAGGCCAGACTCACCGCGCCTCCCACATGTCGTAGACGACGCCGGAGCGGCCCACCAATCCGCTGACCACGTTGCCGGTGTTGACGCCGACGCGCAGGCCCAACTGATGGCTGCTCTGGCTGTTGAACCGCTCGATGATGCGGCCGATTTCGAGGGCGAAGTCCACGGCGCGGTGGATGCTGTCCAGCCGGGGGTGACGACCCGCAGCTGGCCAGATAACCGTTGTGGAACGTGCGGATGCGTTCGACGCCGAGGATTCGGCGGCCGAATCGAACTGCCGGAAAAGATCGTCGACGGTGCCCACCAATTCGGCTTCCGGCATCTCGGTGAAGATTTCGTCGAGGCCGACGATGTCGGCGTAGATGATGGCGACGTCCTGATGTTTCTGGGCGATGGTCGCCTCGCCCTCGCGATAACGCTGCAGCACCGACTCGGGCATCAAGGCCAGCATCAGGCGATCGTTCTCGCGGCGCTGCTCGACGAGCAACTCCTCCTTGATCGCAAGGTTTCGGCTCATCTCGTTGAAAGCCGCCGTGAGGTCGCCGATTTCGTCGCGCGTGCGCACCGGGATGTTGATGTCGTAGTCGCCGGAGCTGATCTTTCGGGTGCCCTCCTCGAGGCGCCGGACCGGGCGTACCGCGGCCTGAGCGACGAACATCGAGGCCACGCAGATGGCGAAAATCATTGCCGTGACCGCGATGACGAGGTTCTTGCTGAATCGGCCCAGCCGCGCGAAGGCGTCGGAGTTGTCGCGGGTGGCCAGGATCGACCAGTGCAGATCGGAGTTGGGGATGTTCAGCGGCGCATAGGCTTCCAACTCCCGGTTGCCCGTGTAGTCGGTGGCGCTGATGACGCCGGTCTCGCCGCGCTGGGCGGCGCGAAGCCCCGCGGTCGGCACCGGCTGCACCAGCGTGGTGCCCCCCAGGCGCAACGCGGTGTCGACGACATCGGGCGGGGTGCCGGCCTCGATGGCCTCATGCCGGTATTGCTTCGGGTCTTCGATGAATACCCTTGAATCGGAACGCATCAGGTCATCCGGGCCGGCCAGATAGGTCTCGGTGGCGGCTCCCATCCCCGCGGCTTCCCAATGCTTGTTGGCGGTCATGATCGTGTTGATCTTCCCGATCGGCACCGGCAGCGCCATCACCCCTTCGAATTTGCCGTTCATGCCGACGGGCGACACCACCCAGGCCGTCGGGGTGTCGAGCTGGGGCTGATACTGCTGAAAGTCGGTGATCCAGACGAAGTCGACATCGTTGGACGCCACGGCTTTTTGGTAGGCACCGCGCAGATTGGATCCGCGATAGGGGCCGGTGAGAATGTTGGTCCCCAGGTCTGGACCCTTCATGACGCTGTAGACGACGTTGCCTTGCATGTCCAGCAGGAGCGCATCCCGGTAATCGAAGCGGGTGACGATACCGCGCATGAAAAGTCGAAGCGGGCGTTGGCGGCCGACCACGCGCTGCCGTCGCCGGCGTCCTCGGCGGGCGGCGAGTCGGCGGTCGGCCTGGGTGCCGCGGTGTAGTGCGCCTGAAGGTATTTCTGCGCGTTGGAACTCGGCAGCACCGCCTTGAGATCGATCTCATTACCGGTGGCCTTTTTGATCGGTTTGATCATGTCGTTCTCGTAGTAATTGACCAGAGTCTGTTCTTGGGCCGGGGTGATGTTCGCATTGCCCAGTTGAGAGAAGGCGGTGGCGAGGTTAGCCGTTGCTTCGTTGATGCCGAAACCGCCGCTCTGCACGATCAGCGAACTCGTCAGCTCCCGAAACAGTGCCTGCACCGCCCGCTTCTGGGACTCGCGCATCTCGATCAACCGTTCGGATTCGACTTCACGCAACGCTGTGCGGCCGGACACGGCTCCGATGAGACCGATCACCGCGACGCCCAAAATGCTCGAGAGGAGCATGGTGATCAGGATTTTGGATTGGATGCCGAACCGGAAACGGCTGCGCAGCGGGCGCGTACGCGTTGCGGGTTGGAGGGACGGCGCGGGGTCGATGCGGGGGGCGGCCTCGGTTAGCTCGCTCGTGGTCAATTGCCTGCCCCTTTTCTCGGGATCCAGCTCCTAACGCAGCAGACTAGCGCGCGCACACCGAGATATTGAGCGTTTGCCGTGACGCAATTGGGCGTCAAAACCGCTGGTGACCCACGTGTGCATCGCCGTCCCGACACGACTAACGTCGGGCCCCATGGCAGGGGTATGCGTAGTGGGCAGCGTGAACATCGATCTGTCGCTGGGTGTCGGAGCCCTTCCGCGGCCGGGCGAAACGGTGTTGGCGTCGTCTTTGACCCAAGCTCCGGGCGGCAAGGGCGGCAATCAGGCGGTGGCGGCCGCGCGCGCGGGAGCGCGCGTGCAGTTCGTCGGTGCGGTCGGCGACGACGCGGCCGCCGAACAGTTGCGTGCCCACCTGCGCGCCAACGGCGTCGGCTCGACGGGGCCGTCGAGATCCCCGGGCCCAGCGGCACCGCCATCGTCGTCGTGGATGCCAACGCCGAGAACACCATCGTGGTCGCGCCGGGCGCCAACGGGAGCTTCACGCTCACCGATGACCGGGCGCGCGGCGTGGTCGCCAACTGCGATGTGATGTTGACCCAGCTGGAAATTCCGGTCGACACCGCGGTCGCGGCGGCCCAACACGCTCGTTCGGCCGGGGCGGTCGTCGTCGTGAACGCCTCACCGGCCGGCCGGGATCCCGACTCGCTGGGCGAGTTGGCGGCCGCCGCCGACGTGGTGATCACCAACGAAGAGGAAGCCAACGAATGGCCTTGGCGCCCAACACACCTGGTGGTCACCCTGGGTTCGCGCGGCGCCCGCTACGTCGGCGCCGACGGCGAGTACGCGGTGCCCTCCCCCGCGGTGGACGCGGTGGACACCACCGGCGCCGGCGACGTGTTCGCCGGTGTGCTGGCCGCGAACTGGCCGCCCAATCCCGGCTCCCCGGATGAACGGCGACTCGCGCTGCGGCGAGCCTGCGCGGCGGGCGCGCTGGCGACGCTGGTCCCCGGCGCCGGTGACTGCGCACCGGACGCCGAGGCGATCGACAAGGCGCTGCAGAACGCGTTCTAGCCGCTTGGACCGCGCCCGCTAGTCTTCGGGGACTTCGCGTTCGATCTCGTCGAGCCAGATGCGCGCGGACATGTCCGACGGGGCGCGCCAGTCCCCCCGCGGCGACAGCGCGCCGCCGTGCGACACTTTGGGCCCGTTGGGCAATGCGGAACGCTTGAACTGGCTGAACGAGTAGAACCGCTGCACGAACACCTGCAGCCAGTGCCGAATTTCCTTGAGCGAGTAGGACGGTCGCTTGTCTTCCGGAAAGCCCGGCGGCCAGTTGCCCTCCTCGGGATCGCTCCACGCATGCCAGGCCAAAAACGCGATCTTCGACGGCCGGAATCCGAACCGCAACACATGGAACAGTGAGAAGTCCTGCAGCGCAAACGGGCCGATTTTCGCCTCGCTGCTCTGCAGCTCTTCCTCTTCGCCGCTGGGAACCAGCTCCGGCGTGATCTCGGTGTCGAGCACCGACTGCAGCACCTCGCTGACCTCCGACTCGAACTGTTGCGAGGAAATCACCCACCGGATCAGGTGCTGAATCAGCGTCTTGGGCACGCCGCCGTTGACGTTGTAGTGCGACATCTGGTCGCCGACACCGTAGGTCGACCAGCCCAGGCCCAGTTCGGACAAGTCGCCGGTGCCCAGCACAATGCCGCCGCGCTGGTTGGCCAGCCGGAACAGGTAGTCGGTGCGCAAGCCGGCCTGGACATTCTCGAAGGTGACGTCATAGACCTTCTCGCCGCGTCCGAACGGGTGATCCATCTCCTTGAGCATCAGCTCCGCGGTCTCGCGGATGTCGATCTCGGAGAACGTCACACCCAGGGTGCGGCACAGCTCGATCGCGTTGCGCTTGGTGCGGTCTCCCGTCGCGAAGCCCGGCAGCGTGAACGCCAGAATGTCGCTGCGCGGGCGTTGTTCGCGGTCCATCGCGCGGGCGGCGACGATCAGAGCGTGCGTCGAGTCCAGCCCACCGGAAATCCCGATGACGATCTTGGGGAAATCCAGAGCGCGCAACCGTTGTTCGAGACCGGCGACCTGGATGTTGTAGCCCTCGAAGCAATCCTGTTCCAGCCGTTGCGGGTCGGCGGGCACGAAGGGGAATCGCTCGATCTCCCGCAGCAGCCCGATGTCGCCGCTCGGGGGGTCCAGCCGGAACTCGATGCGCCGGAACGACTCCGCCGTCGTCCGGTGGTGGCGCCGGTTGTCGTCGAAGGTGCCCATCCGGAGCCGTTCCGAGCGGAGCAATTCGATGTCGACGTCGGCGACGCTGCGCCGCTCCCCCTTGGGGAAGCGCTCGGACATGGCCAGCAGCACTCCGTTTTCGAACACCATGGTCTGGCCGTCCCAGGCCAGATCGGTGGTCGATTCGCCTTCGCCGGCAGCCGAATACACGTAGGCGGCCAGACAACGCGACGAGGCCGACCGGGCCAGCAGGCAGCGGTCCTCGGCGCGGCCGATGGTGATCGGACTACCGGACAGGTTGGCCAGCACCGTCGCTCCCGCGAGCGCGGCCTCCGCGCTGGGCGGAATCGGCACGAACATGTCCTCGCAGATCTCCACGTGCAGCACGAAACCGGGCAGGTCGGAGGCGGCGAACAGCAGGTCGGGACCGAACGGCGCCTCGATCCCCGCGACGCGGACGGCGCCGCGCTCGTCGTCTCCGGGCGCCATCTGGCGGCGCTCGTAGAACTCCCGATAGGTGGGCAGGTACGACTTGGGCGCCACGCCGAGCACCGCGCCGCGGTGGATGACCACGGCGGCGTTGTAGATGCGGTGCCGATGGCGAACCGGCGCACCGACCACCAAGACCGGCAACAACTCGGCCGAGGACGCGACGATGTCCGCGATGGCCTTTTCGACATCGTCGAGCAGCAGGTCTTGCAGGACGATGTCTTCGATGGAGTACCCGGACAGCGTCAGTTCCGGGAAAACGGCCAGCGCTACGCCGTCGTCGTGGCACTCCCGGGCCATCCGCAGGACCGACTCGGCGTTCGCCGCGGGGTCACCGATGACCGTGTGGTGCGTGCACGCGGCGACGCGGGCAAAGCCCTGGCTGTAAGCGTTGTAAAAGTCCATCGCCCTTCCATTGTCGCCTCGGGGGTGTCAACTCCACTCCGCCGGGTATCCCCAACGCCATGAGCGACACTGCGGTCCTGGTCGTCGACATGATGAATACCTATCAACATCCCGACGCTGAAGATCTAATACCCAATGTCGAGAAGATCATCGAGCCTTTGACCGATTTGGTCCGGCGGGCACGCGCATCCGACAAGGTCGACCTGATCTACGTCAACGACAACTACGGCGATTTCACCGCCGAGTTCTCCGGAATCGTCCGCTCGGCGCTCGACGGCGCGCGGCCCGATCTGGTGAAGCCGATCGCCCCCGCGGAACGCAGCCGGCTGATGACGAAGGTCCGCCACAGCGCCTTCTATTCCACGGCGCTGGCGTACCTGCTCGGCCGGCTGGACACCAAGCGGTTGATCATCACCGGGCAGGTCACCGAGCAGTGCATCCTCTACACCGCCCTGGACGCCTACGTGCGGCACTTCCCCGTCGTGATCCCCACCGATGCGGTCGCCCACATCGACCCCGACCTGGGCGCGGCGGCCTGCAAGATGATGGAGCAAAACATGTCCGCCGAGCTCACGACCGCGGCGGACTGCCTGGACCCGGCGTGATCCGTACCCTGGGCAGGTGACCGTCGCCCGCGCAGAATCCCCGGAGCTGGTCACGCTGCTGGCCGGGCGCCGGATCGCGGTGCTGACGGGCGCGGGCATCTCCACCGATTCGGGCATCCCCGATTACCGCGGGCCCGACTCACCGCCCAGCAATCCCATGACCATCCAACAGTTCACCGGTGATGCGGCGTTTCGGCAACGGTACTGGGCCCGCAACCACGTCGGTTGGCGGCACATGGACGACACCCTGCCCAACGCGGGCCATCGCGCGCTGGCCGCGCTCGAGGACGCGGCCGTGGTCACCGGCGTCATCACCCAGAACGTCGACCTGCTGCACACCAAGGCCGGCAGCCGCAACGTCATCGACCTGCACGGCACCTACGCGCGGGTGATCTGCCTGAGCTGCGGCCACACCATGAGCCGCGCCGCGCTGGCCGAACAGCTGGAGGCGCTCAACCCCGGATTCATCGAGCGCGCCGAGGCGATCGGTGGGCTGGCGGTGGCTCCCGATGCCGACGCCGTCGTCGCCGACACCGCGTCGTTCCGCTACCTCGACTGCGTGCGCTGCGCCGGCATGCTCAAACCCGACATCGTCTATTTCGGTGACAGCGTTGCGAAAGACGTTGTGGCGCAGTCGTACAGCATGGTCGACCAGGCCGACGCGCTGCTGGTCGCCGGGTCGTCGCTCACGGTGTTCTCCGGCTATCGGTTCGTGCGGCACGCGGTCGCCCTGGGCATCCCGATCGCCATCATCAACCGCGGGCGCACCCGTGGTGACGACGCGGCCACCGTCAAGGTCGACGGCGGGTGCTCCGAACTGCTTGCGCTGCTCGCCGACGAGTTATCACCGCTGGCAACGCATTAGAAGGTGCACGGCATGCTGCGCACGGCGTGCACGAAATTGCCCGCCAGATACGTCGGCTCGGCCGACTGGATGCCAGGCAGCTGACGAAACAGCTCGTGGAAGATGGCCCGCAGCTGCGCGGGCGACGTGCGCCCCGAGGCAGAAGTGCAGCCCGCCACCGCCGAAACCGACGTGCGGGTTAGGGTCGCGCGCCAGGTTCAGCCGTTCGGGGCGGTCGAACGCGTCGGTGTCCCAGTTGCCGGACGGGTAGAACATCACCACCTTCTCCCCCGCCAGAATGGTCTGACCGCCCAGCTCGATATCCGTTGCCGCCGTGCGGCGGAAGGTCATGACCGGGGTCGCCCACCGAATGAACTCCTCGATGGAGGTGCCGATCCGGTTGTCGAAATCGTCGAGCAGCCAGTCCTTTCGTCGGGAAAGTCGGTGAGCGCCTTCAGGGTGTGGCTGATGGTCTGGCGGGTGGTGTCGTTTCCCGCCACCGAGAGCAGCACGAAGAACGCCGCCACCTCCGCGTCTTCCAGGCGGTCGCCGTCGACTTCGGCGGTCACCAGGCTGCTGATCAGGTCGTCGCCCGGGTGCTCGCGGCGTTCGGTGGCCAGGGCGCCGACGACCTGGTGGAGATACAGCTGGTTTTCGACCAGGACTTCCATCGCCGGGCGTCCGTTGAGGAATTCCGGGTCGGCCCACGAGACCAGGGCGTCGGTGGCGTGCGCCATGCGCTCGCGCTCGGATTCCGGAATTCCCATCATGTCCGAGAGGGTGCGGATGGGTAGCTCTTTGGCGCAGTGGTCGACGAAATCCGCGCCGCTGCCGGCGGCCCGCAGTTCGTCGACGATGGTCTTGGCGTTGGCCTTGATCGAGTCTTCGATGCGGCGCACCTGCCGGGGGCTCAGCGCCGCGTGGGCGAGCTTGCGCAACTTGGTGTGCCGGGGCGGATCCATCGCCAAGAACGACTGCGACGCCTCGAGCAGCTCGACCGGAATGCTCTCGAACATCACCCCCTGGCCGGACAGGAAGGCGTCGTTGTTGCGGCTGACCGCGACGATGTCGGCGCGCCGCGTGACCGCCCAGAAGCCGGGATCGGTGGGATCGGGCATCAGCGAGTCTTCGACCGGCGGATGCCAGCTGACCGGGCGCTCGGCGCGCAGCACCGCGAACGACCGTTCCCGATCCGCCGCCGTCGTCGACCAGAACGCCCGCGAGGACAGGTCGATCTCGTCGTAGGCGCGGCCCGACTTCGCGGCCCCCGGTGTACCCGTCATCACGGCCATGGCGGCTGATCCTCTCCTGTATGACGCCGGTCACAAACTCCATGCGACGATATGCCTAGACAGTATGTCTAGTCAAGATGTCAGAACCTCGGTTATGCTCGGCGCATGCCGTCGCTCACTCGCAAGCCGCAGGGCCACCGAAGCGTGGCGCGCGAGCAGCGGCGCGAACAGATGGAGCGCCGGCTGCTGGATGCCACCGAACGGCTGATGCGCGACGGCGCGAGCTTTACCGAGCTCAGCGTGGATCGGCTCTCCGGGGAGGCGGGCATCTCCCGCGCCAGCTTCTACATCTACTTCGAGGACAAGGGCCATCTGCTGCGCCGGCTCGCGGGCCAAGTGTTCGGCGACCTGACCGACGGCGCACGGCGCTGGTGGACCGTCGCCGGGCGCCACGACCCCGACGACGTGCGCACGGCGATGAGCAGCATCATCGCCACCTATCGACGCCATCAAGCGGTGCTGGTCGCGCTCAACGAGATGGCCGCCTACGACCCACCGACCGGGGAAACGTATCGCGAGCTGCTGACCGGCATCTCCGAGCAGCTCACCCGGGTCATCGAAGCGGGCCAGGCCGAGGGCTCGATCCGCCCCGAGCTGGCGCCGCTGACCACGGCCAGCGCGCTGACCTGGATGGTCGAGCGCGCCTGCCAGCAGAACCTACCTGTGCAACCGCCCGACTACGACGCCGAGCTGGCTGCCACACTCGCCGAGATCGTCTGGGGCGCACTGTATCTCAAGCCAACTTCGGCGCACTGACCCTGGCGCGAGCAGACGTTACACCGCCACCAGGTCGTCGGCGTGCACGGCGGGCCTGCGCAGGTCGCCGGGCAGCTCGCTGGTGGAGCGGCCCATCATGGTGAGGAGTTCGGTCACGTCGTAGGCGACCACGCCGCGGGCCACCATCGCCGCGTCCGGCCCCCGCAATTCGACGACGTCGCCGCCGAAGAACCGGCCGGATACCGCGGTGATCCCCGCGGGCAGCAGCGAGCGGCGCTGCCCGACGACGGCGCGCACCGCCCCTTCATCGAGCGTCAGCGCGCCGGCCGCCTCCGCGGCGTATCGCACCCAGAACCGCCGCGCCGACATCCGCGCCGGGCGCGCGGCGAAGACCGTGCCGACCGACGCGTCGGTGAGCGCGGTCGCGGCGTCGGCCGCCGCGGCCAGCAGCACCGGCACGCCGGCGTCGGCGGCCAGCAGCGCCGACGACATCTTCGAGGTCATGCCGCCGGTACCCAGATCGCTGCCGGGCCCGGCGATCACGTCGACCAGGTCCGCCGACCCCGATACCTCCGGAATGAACTGCGCGCCTTGGGTTTTGCGCGGATCGGAGTTGTACAGCCCGTCGATGTCGGACAACAACACCAGCGCCTCGGCGCCGATCAGGTGCGCCACCAGCGCCGAAAGCCGGTCGTTGTCGCCGAACCGGATCTCGTTGGTGGCCACCGTGTCGTTCTCGTTGACGATCGCCACCGCATGCAGTGCCCGCAGTCGGTCCAGCGTGCGCTGAGCGTTGGTGTGCTGGGCGCGCATCGAGATGTCGTGCGCGCTGAGCAGCACCTGCCCGACCGTGCGGCCGTAGCGGCCGAACGCCGCGCTCCAGGAATTCACCAGTGCGACCTGACCGACGCTGGCTGCGGCCTGCTTCGTCGCCAAATCCCTGGGGCGACGGGACAATCCCAGCGGCTCGATGCCGGCGGCGATGGCACCGGAGGACACGATGACGACGTCGGTGCCCGCCTTCATCCGCGCCTCGATCGCGTCGGCGAGGCCGGCCAGCCGGCCGGCGTCGAACACCCCGGCCTCGGTGGTCAACGCGTTGGTGCCCACCTTGACCACCAGGCTGCGCGCCTTCCGGATCGCGTCGCGCTGGGCGGTCACGACTCCTCACCGCGCTCTCTGGTTCTGCGCCGCTCCTCGGCATCGCCGCGCTCTGCATCGTCGCCGGCGCGCCGCTGCCGGCGGGCGGCCTTGCGCTCCGCGGCGCCGACGCGCTCGCTGCGCTCGAGGCGCGCGTCGGTCCCCCTGCCCGACAGCGCAACCTGTTGTCCCGCAGGCGTTTGCGGCTCCCAATCGAACGTCATTTCGCCGATGGTCACTTCGCATCCCGGGCGGGCACCCAGCCGCAGCAATTCCTCCTCAACCCCGAGGCGCGCCAGGCGGTCGCCGAGATACCCCACCGCCTCGTCGTTGTCGAAGTTGGTCTGGCGCACCCAGCGTTCGGGCCGCGCACCGCTGACCACGAAGGCACCCGGCTGCTCCGGGTCCGGCTCAACGCGAAAACCGCTGTCGTCGATGGGGACCGGCCGGATCACCGGGCGGCGCGGCACGATCTCCGGCTGGGCGGCCTTGTATTCCGCGATCATCTTCCACAGCCCAAAGATCAATGCCTGCAAACCTTCACGCGCGACCGTCGACACGAGGAACACCGGCCAACCGCGCTCGGCGATCTCGTCGAGGACGAACTCGGCGAGTTCGCGCGCCTCGGGGACGTCGATCTTGTTGAGCACCACCGCGCGGGGCCGCTCGGCGAGATCACCCAGCGTGGCATCCCCTTGCAGCGTGGGCGTATACGCGGCGAGCTCGGCCTCCAATGCGTCGATATCGGAGATCGGGTCCCGGCCGGGCTCGGCGGTGGCGCAGTCGACGACATGCACCAGCACGGCGCATCGCTCGATGTGCCGCAGGAAGTCCAGGCCCAGGCCGCGGCCCTGCGAGGCGCCGGGGATCAGACCGGGCACGTCGGCGACGGTGAAGGTGTGCTCGCCCGCCGACACCACGCCGAGGTTGGGCACCAGCGTGGTGAACGGGTAGTCGGCGATCTTGGGTTTGGCCGCCGAGATGGTGGACACCAGCGACGACTTGCCGGCCGACGGGAAGCCGATCAGGCCGGCATCGGCGACGGTCTTGAGCTCCAGCGTCAGGTCACGGGTCTGGCCCTGTTCGCCCAGCAGCGCAAACCCGGGAGCCTTGCGTGCGCGCGAGGCGAGCGCGGCGTTGCCCAGCCCGCCGCGACCACCGGCGGCGGCTTCGAAGCGGGTGCCCGCGCCGACCAGGTCGGCCAGCAGCCTGCCGTCCTCATCGAGGACGACGGTGCCGTCGGGGACCTTGACTTCCAGGTCGGCACCGGCGGCGCCGTCGCGGTTGCTGCCCATCCCCTGCTTGCCGGACGGCGCGGTGACGTGCGGATGGAAATGGAAGTCCAGCAGGGTGTGAACCTGGGGATCGACGACGAAGACGATGCTGCCGCCGCGTCCGCCGTTGCCGCCGTCGGGACCGCCCAACGGCTTGAACTTCTCGCGATGGACCGAGGCGCAACCATTGCCCCCGGAACCGGCGCGCGCATGGATGACGACGCGGTCGACGAACCGAGGCATCGTGGGTCCTCTCACCCGTCTCGCTCGCCGAGCATGCGGCTACTGCGAGAATTGCCTCGAATTATCGCAGTGGGTGCACGCTCGGGGCGCTCAGTCGGTGCTTTGCCCGGCCGCGACGATGTTGACGGTCTTGCGGCCGCGCTTGATTCCGAATTCGACGGCGCCGGCTTCCTTGGCGAACAACGTGTCGTCGCCGCCGCGCCCGACACCGACGCCCGGGTGGAACTTGGTGCCGCGCTGGCGAACGATGATCTCGCCGGCCTTGACGACCTGGCCGCCGAATCGCTTCACACCCAGCCGCTGTGCGGCGGAATCGCGACCGTTGCGCGAGCTGGAAGCGCCCTTCTTGTGTGCCATGTCTTCGCCTTTACTACTTGATGCCGGTGACCTTCAGGACCGTCAGCTGCTGACGGTGGCCCTGACGCTTGTGGTAGCCGGTCTTGTTCTTGAACTTGTGGATGCGGATCTTGGGGCCCTTGGTGTGCTCGAGCACCTCGCCGGTGACCGCGACCTTGGCCAGCGCGGCCGCGTCGGTGGTCACCTTGGCGCCGTCCACCACCAGTGCGACCGGCAGCGACACGTTGGAACCTGGCTCAGACTCGAGCTTCTCGACCTTGACCACGTCCCCGACGGCGACCTTGTACTGCTTGCCGCCCGTCTTGACGATTGCGTAGGTCGCCATCGTTGCTCTGCTCCTTCTTCTAGCCGCTGCTCGGCGCGTCGCGCGCGAACCAGCCGCGGTGCACGTGGTGGGTCTGGGTTGCGGGTCTGCGCCGATTCCCCGGGAGTCCCGCTGCCGCCGGCCAAAGCTTAGTCGCCCGGCCTGACGACAACTGTCCAAGGGTACGTGACCAGCGGCTACAGGGTCAAACCGGACACGACCTGGCTGTCAGCGCTCAGTCCGCGTGGATCGGCGGTCCGGCGGGCCTGCCCGCCGCACGTCGGCGCCGGGGGCGAGACGGGGCCGAAGCGCCCTGGCCCGCGGCAGCCGAACCCTGCCCGCCGTCCGAGTCGTCCGAATCGTCGGAGTCCTCGGTGTCCAGGTCGTCGTCGTCTAGCTCGAGATCCTCGTCGTCGTCACCCAGGTCTTCCTCGTCATCGAGGTCGTCGTCGTCATCCGAGTCGTCCGAGTCGTCGTCGTCCGAGTCGTCGTCGTCCGAGTCGTCGTCATCCGAGTCGTCCGAGTCGTCGTCCGAGTCGTCGTCGTCCGCATCCTCGTCGGTGTCGTCGAAGTCCTCTTGGTCGGTGTCGGCGACGTCCTCGTCGCGCGCCCGCTTCTTCCGGTCGAACTCGTCGGTGGCGTCCTCGGTGGCCTCGTCGGATTCGTCGTCGTCGGATGCGGCCTGCGTCGACGAACCGGCCGCCATCGCCTTGAACATCGGGTGCTCGCCGGGCGAGTGGGCGGGCACCTTGGCCACCGCCGGCTCCTCGGCCTTGTTCTTCTTGCGCCGGCCCCGGCGGCCCCCGGACTCGGACTTGCGGCCGTTCGACGGGGCCGAATCCACCGGGTCGGTGTGCAGCAAGATGCCGCGGCCTCCGCAGTTCGGGCACGACGTCGAGAAGGCCTCGACCAGCCCGGTGCCCAACCGCTTGCGGGTCAGCTGCACCAAACCGAGCGACGTCACCTCCGACACCTGATGGCGGGTGCGGTCGCGGGCCAGCGCCTCGGTGAGCCGGCGCAGCACCAGATCGCGGTTGGATTCCAGCACCATGTCGATGAAGTCGATGACGACGATGCCGCCGATGTCGCGCAGCCGCAGTTGGCGCACGATCTCCTCGGCCGCCTCGAGGTTGTTCTTGGTGACGGTCTGCTCGAGGTTGCCCCCGGAGCCGGTGAACTTGCCGGTGTTGACGTCGACCACGGTCATCGCCTCGGTCCGGTCGATCACCAGGGTGCCGCCCGAGGGCAGCCAGACCTTGCGGTCCATCGCCTTGGCCAGCTGCTCGTCGATCCGGTGCACGGCGAACACGTCCGGTCCGCCCGAGCCGTCCGGCCCGGCGGGCGGCTCGTACTTGCTCAGCTTCGAAACCAGGTCGGGCGCAACGGAATTCACGTATTCGTTGATGGTGTTCCAGGCCTCGTCACCGGAGACCACCAAGCCGGCGAAGTCCTCGTTGAACAGGTCACGGATGACCTTGACCAGCACGTCGGGCTCTTCGTAGAGGGCCACGGCGGCGCCGGCGGCCTTCTCCTTGATCTCGATGGCCTTGGCCTCGATTTGCTTCCAGCGCTCCTGCAGGCGGGTGACGTCGTTGCGGATGTCGTCTTCCTTGACGCCCTCGGACGCGGTCCGGATGATCACCCCCGCGTCGGACGGCACCACCTCGCGCAGGATCTCCTTGAGCCGCTGGCGTTCGGTGTCGGGCAGCTTGCGGCTGATCCCTGTCGACGACGCCCCCGGCACGTAGACCAGGTAGCGGCCCGCCAATGACACCTGGGTGGTGAGCCGCGCGCCCTTGTGCCCGACCGGGTCCTTGCTGACCTGGACGACGACATAGTCGCCGGGCTTGAGCGCCTGTTCGATCTTGCGGTCGGATCCGCCCAGTCCGGCGGCTTCCCAGTTGACCTCGCCGGCGTAGAGCACGCCGTTGCGGCCGCGGCCGATGTCGACGAAGGCCGCCTCCATCGAGGGCAGCACGTTCTGCACGATGCCGAGGTAGATGTTGCCCACCAGGGAGGCCGACGCGGCCGAGGTGACGAAGTGCTCGACGACGATGCCGTCCTCGAGAACCGCGATCTGGGTATACCGCGAGCCCTGGTGCGGCGGCTCGCTGCGGACGCGGTCGCGGACGACCATGACGCGCTCGACGGCCTCGCGGCGGGCCAGGAATTCCGCCTCGGTCAGCACCGGCGGGCGGCGGCGTCCGGCGTCGCGGCCATCCCGGCGCCGTTGCCGCTTGGCCTCCAGGCGCGTCGAGCCGTTGATGCCTTTGATCTCGTTGTTCGAGCTGGCGGAGTCATCTGCGCCGCCGCTCTTGCCGCTACGGGGCGGCCGCTCGTGCACCACCGTGTTCGGCGGATCGTCGGGCGATGACGTCTCGTCGTTGTCGTCGCCCGATCCGGATTTGCGCCGCCGGCGCCTGCGGCGGCGGCGGTTGCCGCCATCGGCCGAACCGTCGTCACCGCCATCGGAGTCGTCGCCGTCGTCGGAGTCCTCGTCGTCGGCGTCATCGGAATCACCGGAGTCGGACTGGGCGCCCTTCTTGCCCCGGCCCGGCGCCTCGTCGTCGTCGCCGTCGTTGCCCTCTGGTCCGCCCTGCTCGCCGCGCCCGCGGCCGCGGCCCCGACGACCGCGACGGCGGCGCCGGTTCGGCGACCGATCGGCCTGGTCCTCGTCGTCGTCGCTGTCGCTGTCGGAATCGTCGGAGTCAGCGCCCTCGTCGTCGTTGCCGCTGTCGTCGTCGCTGTCGAGCGGCTGGGGCGCGACGAAGAGCGGCATGTAATGCGGCCGCTCGGCGGCACTGTCGGGGGTTTCCAGCATCAGCCGGGATTCGGGTTCGCCAGCGTTTTCGGCGGCGACGACCTCGGCGGCCGTATCGCCGGCATTTTCCGGGGGTTCCTGGGGTTGGGCGGCCAGCAGGTCACGCACCCGCACCGCCTCGGCGCGGTCCACGGTGGAATGTGCGCTGCGGATCCGCCCGTCCAGTTCGCTGAGCGCGTCCAGCACCCGCTTGCTGGTGGTTCCCAGCGTTCGGGCCAGCGAATGGACCCTCAACCGGTCGGGCAACTCCTCGGGCCGGGTCGATTCTTCTGATGGGTCTGCAGTTGGTGCACCGTCTACCACGTATTCTCCTCAAGCCCCCGGGCGCGTCTTTTCGACGCGGCCACGCGAGGGCTTCGCTATGGGCCCGGGTCACTTCTCCCGGGCTTGTGATGGTCTCGCCCCGAGCGGCTCAGGTTAGAACCCACTCGGCGCCGTGCTGAATGACGGCCTGACATGCAGCGAACCAAGGCGACGGGGCTATGGTCGCGCTTGTCTAAGTCTTCATTCGGGTGTCTGACGCCGGTCCGGCGACGTTCACCCGAGATCAGTATCCCACATCACGTAGGCGGCCAACCCACACCTGAGGAAGCCCGGCTGGGGCGGATCCGGTCAGCGCCGCGGCGTGCGACCGATCGTCGCAGCTCAGGCGCCGGGAAACCAGAGCGCGATTTCCCGCTTGGCCGACTCGATCGAATCCGAGCCGTGCACGAGATTGAACTGCGTCTCCAGCCCGAGATCGCCGCGGATCGTGCCCGGGATCGCCTTCTCGACCGGGTCGGTACCGCCTGCGAGCTGCCGAAACGCCGCGATCGCCCGCGGTCCCTCGACGATGGCCGCGACCACGGGCCCCGAGGTGATGAATTCCAGCAACGACTCGAAGAAGGGCTTGCCCTCATGTTCCGCGTAATGCTGGGCGGCGAGATCTTGGCTGACGTGCCGGAGTTCCAGCGCGGCGATGGTGAGGCCTTTTCGCTCAATGCGGGCGATGATCTCCCCCACCAGCTGTCGCTGGACGCCGTCCGGCTTGATCAGTACCAATGTCCGTTCGGTCACGGCGGACAGCGTACATAACCAGGTGCGAACGCGGCGGGTGAGCGCCGCCGTCCTCACTGCTGACGGCGCCGAACCTCAGCCCGGAAGTAGGCGATCAAACCCCACAGCCCGGTGAACAGCACGCCGATGAACCCCACACCGGGATAGACCGCGAAGCCCGCGAGGAGGATCACCTGAACGCCGAGGTTGGCCCAGATGGCCCACGGTTTGCGCTGCACCCCGCCCATCAGGATCAGCAGCACGGCCAAGCCGATCAGGTAGGTCAGCGACGCCGTCGTCAGGCCGCCACCGACCGCACCCACCACCGGGATCGCCAGCAGCACCACGATCGCTTCCAGAAACAGCGTCAGGGCCATCACCGCGCCGAAGCTGCGCCAGGGGTCGGGCCGGTCCTGGTCGGTCACTGCGGATCACGCCCGAACAGGGTCCGCGCCGCGCCGGCCGTGACGACCGAGCCGGTGATGACGATCCCGGTCCCCGAGAAGTCCTCGGCGTCCCCGTCGAGCGCGGCGTCGTCGACCAGCGCGGTCGCGACGTCGATGGCGTCGCGCAGGGTCTCGGCGGTGCTCACCCGGTCAGGCCCGAACGTCTCGCGCGCCGCCAGGGCCAGCGAGTCGACGTCGAGCGCCCGCGGCGACCCGTTGTGGGTCACCACGACGGCGTCGAACACCGGTTGCAGGGCGGCGAGGATGCCGTCGACGTCCTTGTCCGTGAGTACGCTGAGCACCCCGACCAGGTAGCGGAAGTCGAATTCGCCGGCCAGCGTCTGGGCCAGCGCGGCCGCGCCGGCCGGATTGTGCGCGGCGTCGATGAACACCGTGGGCGCGTTGCGCATCCGCTCCAGCCGGCCGGGGCTGGCGACGGCGGCGAAACCCGCGCGAACCGCCTCGACGTCGAGCTGACGCTGCGCGCCGGCGCCGAAGAACGCCTCGACGGCGGCCAGCGCCAGCGCCGCGTTGTGCGCCTGGTGTTCTCCGTGCAGCGGGAGGTAGACGTCGGAATACACTCCGCCGAGACCCTGCAGCTGCAGCATCTGTCCGCCGATCGCGACCTGGCGGCCCAACACGGCGAACTCCGAATCCTCGCGGGCCACCGCGGCGTCGGCTTGCACGGTTTGGGCCAACAACACTTCCATCGCCTCGGGTGCCTGGCGGGCGATGACCGCGACGGTGTCGGGTGCGCCGTCGGGGGCCCTGGTAATGATGCCGGCCTTTTCCCCGGCGATGCCGGCGAGGTCGTCGCCGAGGTAGTCGACGTGGTCGATGGCGATCGGGGTGATGGCCGCCACCGGGGCGTTGATCACGTTGGTAGCGTCCCAGCGTCCGCCCATCCCCACTTCGACCACGGCGACGTCGACGGGGGCGTCGGCGAACGCGGCGAAGGCCATTGCGGTCAGCACCTCGAACTTGCTCATGGCGGGCCCGGCGGCGGCCTGTGATTGGGCGTCGACCATCTGCACGAACGGCTCGATCTCGCGGTAGGTCGCGACGTACTGCGCCGGGCTGATCGGCTTGGCATCGATCGAGATGCGCTCGACCGCCGATTGCAGATGCGGGCTGGTGGTGCGCCCGGTGCGCCGGTGCAGCGCGGTGATCAGCGCGTCGATCATCCGGGCCACCGAGGTCTTGCCGTTGGTGCCCGCGACATGGATCGACGGGTAGGCCAGCTGCGGTGAGCCCAGCAGATCCATCAGGGCGCTGATCCGGGTCAGGCTCGGCTCGATCTTGGTTTCGGGCCAGCGCTGGTCGAGCAGGTGCTCGACCTGCAGCAGGGCTGCGATCTCGTCGGGGGTGGGGTCGGGGGCGGGAAGCGCGCCGGGAACGTCGGGGTCCTCAGCCCACTCGGGTGGCTCCGTCATGCCAGCCCGGCTAGCCGCGCGTTGATCCGCTCGGTCTCCTCCTGGGCCAGGCGTTGACGGTCCCGGATCTTGTCGACGACGTTTGGCGGGGCCTTGCCCAAGAAGTCCTCGTTGGCCAATTTGGCGGTGGTCGATGCCAGCTCCTTGTGTGCCGCGGCCAGATCTTTTTCCAGCCGGCGACGCTCGGCGGCGACGTCGATGGTGCCCGAGGTGTCCAGTTCGACGACGACGGTGCCGCCGCTCAGCCTGACTTCCACCGACGCCGACGGGCGGAACTCCGGCCCGGCGACGGTGAGCCACGCCAGCGACGTCACCGCGCTCACCTGGGTGCCCAGATCGGATTCCTCCACACCGGCCATCCGGGCGGGCACCTTCTGCCGGTCGGCCAGCCCCTGGTCGCTGCGGAACCGGCGCACCTCGGTAACCAGCTTCTGCATGTCGGTAACCCGTTGCGCGGCAACCTGATCCAGCTCTATCCCGGACGGCTGCGGCCACTCGGCCAGCACCAGGGTCTCGTTGTCGGTCAGCGCCTGCCACAGCGCCTCGGTGATGAAGGGGATCACCGGGTGCAGCAGGCGCAGCAGGGTGTCCAGCGTCGCGGCCAGCACGGCCGTGGTGTGGGCGACCCCCTCGGCCAGTTGCGTCTTGGCCAATTCGACGTACCAGTCGCAGAATTCGTCCCAGGCGAAGTGGTAGAGCGCTTCGCAGGCGCGGCTGAACTCGTAGTTATCGAACGCCGAATCGACTTCCGCGCGAACCTCTTCGAGTCGTCCGAGGATCCAGCGGTCGGCATCGGTGAGTTCGGTCGTCGGGGGCAGGGGCGCCAGTTGCGCGCCGTTGAGCAACGCGTAGCGGGTGGCGTTGAACAGCTTGGTGCAGAAATTGCGCGACGCCCGGACGTGGTCCTCGCCGATTGCCAGGTCGCCGCCGGGGCTGGCGCCGCGGGCGAGCGTGAACCGCAGGGCGTCGGCGCCGAAGAGCTCCACCCAGTCCAGCGGGTCGATGACGTTGCCTTTGGACTTGCTCATCTTGCGGCCGGACTCGTCGCGGATCAGGCCGTGCAGGAAGACGTCGGTGAACGGCACCTGCGGGCCGCGGCGGCCGTCCAGGGTGATGGCGTCGTCGTCACCCACGAAGGTGCCGAACATCATCATCCGGGCCACCCAGAAGAACAAGATGTCGTAGCCGGTGACCAGAACGCTTGTCGGATAGAACTTTTCGAGCTCGGGGGTCTTGTCCGGCCAGCCTAGGGTGGAAAACGGCCACAGCGCCGAGGAGAACCAGGTGTCCAGCACGTCGGGGTCCTGCTCCCAGCCCTCCGGCGGCGTCTCGTCGGGACCCACGCACACCTGTTCGCCGTTGGGGCCGTACCAGATCGGGATGCGGTGACCCCACCACAGCTGCCGCGAGATCGTCCAGTCGCGCATGTCGTCGACCCAGGCGAACCACCGCGGCTCCAGGCTGGCCGGGTGAATCACGGTGTCGCCGTTGCGCACCGCATCACCGGCCGCCTTGGCCAGCGACTCAACCCGGACAAACCACTGCAGCGACAGCCGCGGCTCGATCGGTTCGCCGCTGCGCTCGGAGTGCCCGACGCTGTGCAGGTACGGCCGCTTCTCCTCGACGACACGGCCCTCGGCGGCCAGCGCCTCGCGCACCGCGACGCGGGCCTCGAAGCGGTCCATCCCGTCGAATTGCGTTCCGGTGTCGACGATTCGGCCCTTGGTGTCCAGGATCGAGATCATCGGCAACCCGTGCCGCAGCCCGATCTCGAAGTCGTTGGGGTCGTGCGCGGGCGTGACTTTGACTGCGCCGGTGCCGAATTCGGGGTCGACGTGTTCGTCGGCGACGACGACCAGTTCGCGGTCGACGAAGGGATGCGGCAGCGTGGTGCCGACCAGGTGGCGGTAACGCGCGTCGTCCGGGTGCACGGCGATCGCGGTGTCGCCCAGCATCGTCTCGACCCGGGTGGTGGCGACCACGATGTGCGGCTGCGCGTCGTCGAGCGAGCCGTACCGGAACGACACCA
Source organism: Mycobacterium marseillense (assembly GCF_010731675.1). Taxonomy (NCBI): domain Bacteria; kingdom Bacillati; phylum Actinomycetota; class Actinomycetes; order Mycobacteriales; family Mycobacteriaceae; genus Mycobacterium; species Mycobacterium marseillense. The sequence goes on along the minus strand of NZ_AP022584.1, from coordinate 5,465,903 downwards.
GCTCGCCCTCGACGTCGAGATAGTCGACCTCGATGTCCGAAATGGCGGTCTGCAGCACCGGCGACCAGTTGACCAGCCGCTCGGCCTGATAGATCAGCCCGGCGTCGTAGAGCCGTTTGAAGATCGTGCGGACCGCCCGCGACAGGCCCTCGTCCATGGTGAAGCGGTCGCGGCTCCAGTCGACCCCGTCGCCGAGCCGGCGCATCTGACCGCCGATGGCGCCGCCGGACTCGCGCTTCCAGTCCCAGACCTTCTCGACGAACAACTCCCGGCCGAAGTCCTCTTTGGTCTTGCCGTCGAGCGCGAGCTGCTTTTCCACCACGCTCTGCGTGGCGATGCCGGCGTGGTCCATGCCCGGCTGCCACAACACCTCGTACCCCTGCATCCGCTTGCGGCGGGTCAGGGCGTCCATCATGGTGTGTTCGAGCGCGTGACCCATGTGCAGGCTGCCGGTCACGTTTGGCGGCGGCAGCACGATCGAATAGCCGGGCTTGGCGCTGGTCGGGTCCGCCGCGAAGTATCCGGCGTCGACCCACTTCTCGTAGATCGCGCTTTCGGCCGCAGCGGGATCCCACGACTTGGGCAGGTCGGTGGCGGGGCTGCGGCTGGCGGTCACCCGTCAATTCTAGGGAGCGCCGTTTACCCTCGTGTAAGTGCCCGAACCGTGAGCCGGGTCACCCCGCGAGCCGGTCAACCTGCAAGGACACACCCGCGGCGGGGAACCGGTCGAGCAGCGCGTCGCCCATCGCGGCCGCGGGTGTCAGGACGCCGTGCAGGTCGGGAAGCTTGTCGCGGTCGAACGCCAGGGCCATCCCGCACTCCCCCAACAGCACCGAGGTCGCCTTGTAGCCGGGGTCGCCGCGCTGCTCCATGCGCGCCACGTACCGCGCCCCGGTGGTTGTGGTGGTGAACGTCTCAATCCGGTAGTAGCCGCGTTCGCGGGCGGCCTGGCTCGGGCCGGTGCCGGGTTTGGGCACGATGCGCTCCACCAGCCCGCGCGGCAGCAGCCGGAAATAGCGGCTGCCCAGCCCGAAGGTCGCGGCGCCCACCCCGCCCACGACGGCGGAGGCCACCGGCGCGATCGGCGACGAGCCCAGGCTCATGCTTTCGCTGTAGCGCAGCCGGCGGCCGTAGGCCCAGTCCAGCAATGCGTTGCTGCGCCGCACGATCCGGGTGTTGTAGGGCGCCATCAGGAAGCCCGCGGTCCACAGCCCGCTCAGTTCCGGCGCGATCCGACGGCCCCGTCGCAAGGGCAGATCGGGCTGCGGGCCGATGTCGGGTTCGGCGCCGCGGTCGCTGCTGAGCGTGTACGGGTCGGCGAGTTGGCGGCGGGCCTCGGGGTCGCGCGAGGCGGTGTCCAGCACCTCCAGCATCGACGCGACGGTGCCGCCGGAGACCCCACCGGAGAAGGAGCGGACCACGAGGTCGGTGTCAACGAGGTCGCCGGCGCCGTCGTCGCGGGCCGCGCGGTACAGCGCGTACACGCTGAGGTCCGAAGGGACGGAATCGAATCCGCACGCGTGCACAATGCGGGCGCCGGTATCGGCGGCCTGCTTGTGGAATTGGTCGATGCTGTCGCGGACGAACATCGCCTCCCCGGTCAGGTCGGCGTAGTCGGTGCCCGCCGCGGCGCAGGCGGCCACCAGCGGCAACCCGTAGCGGGTGTAGGGGCCGACCGTGGTGATCACGACCTGGGTGCGCGCCGCCATCTCGTTCAGCGTCGAGGGCGACGAAGCATCCGCGTTCAGGACCGGCCACGACCGCGCGGTGTCGCCCAGGGTGTCACGGACGGCGCGCAGCCGATCTGGCGACCGGCCGGCCAGGGCGATCCGTTTGTCCGGCGCCGAGCTGGCCAGGTATTCGGCGGTGAGCTTCCCGACGAAGCCGGTCGCCCCGTACAGCACGATGTCGAATTCGCGCGGCGTTTCGGTCACGGGCCCGACGCTACCCGACGCAGGGGGCGACGACGGCTGGAGCAAGGAGTGCCGGGCACGCGGCCCGGCACTCCTTATACGTATGGCTTATATGTATGCCAGAAGCCGTCGATCAGCCGCGGCGTCCGCACACCGGCCATGCACCGATGCCCTGCGAGTGCAGCACGTTCTCGGCGACGCGGATCTGCTCCTCGCGGCTCGCGCCGGACGGGGAGCCACTGCCGCCGTTGGAACGCCAGGTGCTCGGCGTGAACTGCAGACCACCGGAGAAGCCGTTACCGGTGCTGATGCTCCAGTTACCGCCCGACTCGCACTGCGCGATGGCGTCCCAGTTGACGCTGTACGCCCTGACGGGCGCAGGCGGCGGGACGTCCGGGCCAGGAGGCGGCGGAACGTTGGGGTCGAAGCCCACGGGTGCCGGCGGGGCATCCGGAGCCGGCGGAGCGTCCGGGGCGGGCGGCGGAGGCGCGTCCGGAGCCGGCGGCAGCGGGGCATCCGGGGCCGGCGGGGCGTCCGGAGCGTCCGGCGCCGGAGGCGCGTCCGGAGCGGGGACGTCGGGGCCAGCAGCCGGGATGTTCGGGTCAAAGCCCACCGCTTCGTCTGCGTGGGCGGTGGCCGACGGGATGGTCACAAGCGTGCCCGTGACCGCGGCAAGAACGAGCGTCGTACGGACGTTCTTCAATATCTTTCCTTTCGCGGTGCGCGCGCGCCAAAGCAAGCCCACGAAGGTGGGCTGAAGGTTCTGGTTGAGTGCCTGCTTTGAAACGTGCCGTCTGGGTCAGGCACGACAGCGGCGGGCCGGTATGCCCGGCGGGTTGTCCCCGCCGCCCACGGTCGGGCTCTCGCCGTCCGTGGCGCCGCTCACACGCGGGTCCGTGGATTCAATTTTGTTGATTACATTTCCGTAACCCGTTGCGGGCTACCAGGGACCGTAGAGAACGCCGCAGCGTTCGTCATCTTCAGAAATCGGATATCTCGTTTCGGTAACGACCGGATCACGCCGCGATAGCAACGCTATTTATGCAGGTCGCAGCCGAGTTTTCGGCACGGGCTCGCCGGGCGCGTCCGCAAACAAATGGTGAGCCTAATCACGCGCATTTTGTGAGCTGGCGCACGTTTATTCGGACGAATTGCTACCGATTTGCCACCGTGACAACGGATCTGCCGCTGCGCCGGAGGGCGCGCAGGGTACCGCAAGTCGATCCGCTTTCCCGGTTCGCCATGCGGAATGGGAAGAAACGATCGTTCCGTGCCGAATTGCCTTGTCCTACCATACTATTCATCATCACAACGTAAAATGGTCGCGTATTCCGTTTTGCGGCAATGTGTTTAGCGAAACCACGCACGGCGACAAGACTTTTCACCAACAGTCGGGCAAGCGCAGTTCGCCGGACAGGTCGCGACTTCCTCGATACGGGTTCACACCGGACGGATTCACATCATCCAGGGATCCTCTACGAGGAATTCAAATAGCCTGTGCCCCAACAGATTACTGCGGACCGCCGGGCTGGCGCGGCGGTAGGCGTCAGGCCTGAAGCTGCGCCAGTGCGCGAAGGTCGCTCTCGGAGTTGACGTTGGCCAGGAAGCGCGATTCCGGCAGCACGATCTGTTGCGCGTCGGAGGCGTCGATCAGGGCGCGCATCGAACGGGCACCGGCGGCGACCAGGCCGTCGATCCGCTCAGCCAGATCGGTGCGGTACACCGCGGCGAGGTAGTGGCTGCGGCCGTCCCACGGCAGCACGATTTCGGCGTTGGTCTCGGTGGCCAGCCCAATCAGGTCGTCGATCAAACCCGCTGACAGCAGCGGCATGTCGACCGCGCAGACGAAGGCGAACCGGGCGCCGGTTTCCGCCGCGGCACGCAGGCCGCGTCCGGTCGCGGGCAGTGGCCCCTGGCCGCGCACCTCGTCGCGCAGCACACTCGCCGTCACCTCGGGCAACGGTTGGCCCGGGGCGGCCATCACGAAGACCGGGTCGCAGCGCTGGGAGACCACCCCGACGACGTGCTCGAGCAGCGTGGCGGCCCCGCCGGGACCCGGCAAGGTCGCCTTGTCGCGGCCCATTCGCCGCGATTCGCCACCGGCGAGCACTACTCCAGCCAGTGACACTGTGGGGTCGGGCGCCTGCTCGGCCACGTCAGTCGACGGTCCAGGTGTCGCGGCCGCGCAACAGCGATTGCAGCGCCGCGGAGTCGAACGGCTTCGCCGACTGGGCCGCCTGAATCTGCGAGCGTGCCGCGTCGTCGTAGGTGGGCCGGTTGATGTTGCGGAAGATGCCCAGCACCGTGTGCTCGAGGTTCTGATCCGACAGCCGCGACAGGGCGAAGGCGTAGGCCGAGTTGTCGCTGTGCGCGTCGTGCACCACGATCTCGTCGACGGCCACGTCGGCGGTCTTGGCCACCTCCAGGCCGAAACCGGACTTCACCACGCAATATTCGCCGTTGGCGCCGAACACAATTGGTTCGCCGTGACGGACGTTGATGACCCGCTCCTCGGCGCCCTCCTTGCGGAGCGCGTCGAACGAGCCGTCGTTGAAGATCGGGCAGTCCTGCAGGATTTCGACGACGGCGGCGCCCCGGTGCCCGGCGGCGGCGCGCAGCACCTCGGTCAGGCCGTTGCGGTCGGAGTCCAGCGCGCGGCCGACGAAGGTCGCCTCGGCGCCCAGAGCCAACGACACCGGGTTGAACGGGTGGTCCAGCGACCCCATCGGGGTCGACTTCGTGACCTTGCCGACCTCCGAGGTGGGCGAGTACTGCCCCTTTGTCAGCCCGTAGATCCGGTTGTTGAACAGCAGGATGGTGATGTTGACATTACGGCGCAGCGCGTGGATCAGGTGGTTACCCCCGATCGACAGGGCGTCGCCGTCACCCGTGACCACCCATACCGACAGGTCCTCACGGGCCAGCGCCAAACCGGTGGCGATGGCCGGCGCGCGGCCGTGGATCGAGTGGAATCCGTAGGTCTCGAGGTAATAGGGGAAGCGGCTCGAGCAGCCGATGCCGCTGATGAACACGATGTTCTCGCGCCGCAACCCCAGGTCCGGCAGGAAGTTGCGGATGGTGTTGAGGATGACGTAGTCACCGCAACCCGGGCACCAACGCACCTCCTGGTCGCTGGTGAAATCCTTGGACTTCTGGGGCTGGTCCTCGGCAGACAACGTGGGGACCCCGTCGTTCTTGGTCAACTTCGGGGTCACACCGAGGTCTTTGCCCGCCAAATTGCCGATCAGGTCAGTCACGAGCGCCGCTCCTCCTCATCGCTTCGCTCTGCGTTGGCGCCGGCGCGAATCATGCCCCGGCCCCAACCGTTGCCGCCGCCATCTTGGCGACCATCGTCTTGTCGTTCTCGACTTCGGCCAACGTCCCGCCCAGCGCGGCGCGGATGACGCGGCCGATCTCGTCGGCCAGGAACGCGACACCCTGCACCTTGCTGACCGACTGCACGTCCACCAGGTACTTGCCGCGCAGCACGAATGCCAGTTGGCCCAGGTTCATTTCGGGCGCCACCACCTGCGGGTAGCGCCGCAGCACCTCGCCGAGGTTGGCCGGGAAGGGGTTGAGGTAGCGCAAGTGCGCGTGCGCCACCTTGATGCCCTTGCGCCGGGCCCGCCGGCAGGCCTCGCCGATCGGGCCATACGAGCTGCCCCATCCGATCAGCAGCAGCTCGGCGTCGCCGGTCGGGTCGTCGACCTCCAGATCGGGAACGGAGATGCCGTCGATCTTGGCCTGGCGCAACCGGACCATGAGGTCGTGGTTGACCGGCTCGTAGGAGATGTTGCCCGAGCCGTTCGCCGCTTCCAGACCGCCGATGCGGTGCTCGAGTCCCGGGGTGCCGGGCACCGCGAACTGCCGGGCCAGCGTCTCGGGGTCGCGGGCGTAGGGCTGGAACGGTTCGTCCGGCTTGGCGAAGGCGTGCGTGATGCGCGGCAGCGTGCTGACATCCGGAATGCGCCACGGCTCCGAGCCGTTGGCGATCGCGCCGTCGGACAACACGATCACCGGCGTGTGGTACGAGACCGCGATGCGCGCCGCCTCGAGCGCGGTTTCGAAGCAGTCCGACGGCGACCGCGGCGCGAGGATCGCAACCGGCGACTCGCCGTTGCGGCCGTACAACGCCTGCAGCAGGTCGGCCTGTTCGGTCTTGGTGGGCAGCCCGGTCGAGGGCCCGCCGCGCTGCACGTCGACGACGAGCAACGGCAGTTCGGTCATCACCGCCAGCCCGAGCGCCTCGGATTTGAGCGAAATGCCCGGCCCCGACGTGGTGGTCACGCCCAGCGCGCCGCCGTAGGAGGCGCCGATCGCCGCGCAGATGCCGCCGATTTCATCCTCGGCCTGGAAGGTCAGGACGTTGAAGTTCTTGTGCTTGGACAGCTCGTGCAGGATGTCGGAGGCCGGCGTGATCGGGTAGCTGCCGAGCAGGACCGGGATGTCCGCGAGCTGGCCAGCGGCGACGATGCCGTACGCCAGTGCGGTGTTTCCCGAGATCTGGCGGTATTCGCCGGTCGGCAGGGTCGCCCGGGACACCTCGTAGGTGGTGCCGAACGCCTCGGTCGTCTCGCCGTAGTTCCAGCCGGCTTTCAGCGCCAGCACGTTGGTCTCGGCGACCTCGGGCTTGCGGGCGAACTTCTCCCGAATGAACTTTTCGCTGGTTTCGATCGGCCGCCCGTACATCCACGACAGCAGGCCCAGCGCGAACATGTTCTTGGCGCGCTGGCCATCCTTCTTCGTCGCGCCGATGGTCTCGACGGCACCGAGCGTCAGCGTGGTCATCGCGACGGAATGCACGACGTAGTCGGACAACTCGTCGGTCTCGAGCGGGTTGGTGACGTAACCCACCTTGGTCAGGTTGCGCTTGGTGAACTCGTCGGAGTTCGCGATCACCATGCCGCCGCGGGGCAGGTCGCCGATATTGGCCTTGAGTGCAGCCGGATTCATCGCGACGAGCACGTCGGGCCGGTCGCCGGCGGTCAAGATGTCGTAGTCGGCGATCTGAATCTGGAAGGACGAGACGCCGGGCAGCGTGCCTGCGGGGGCGCGGATCTCGGCGGGATAGTTCGGCTGGGTCGCCAGGTCGTTCCCGAAAAGCGCTGCCTCGGAAGTGAACCGGTCCCCGGTGAGCTGCATGCCGTCTCCGGAGTCACCGGCGAAGCGAATGACGACCTGTTCGAGGCGCTGACGGGCAGATCCGTTCTGGGCAGCCCCGTTCTGTGAGTCTGATCCGGCTCCGCTGCCGTTCGGATCCACGTTCTTGCCCTCCACTTTGTTCACCGGACAGACAGTTCGCGCAGCTTCAGATTACGCGTCGGCGAAGGGAGTCTCCGGCCATCACGGTTTTATGTCACTGGCGGTACCAATTATGGCACTGATTTTCGATCGCCATGGCCGTCTCTGCGGCGTCATCTCGGCCGCGTTCACAGCCAAAAGACGACGTCAGCCCTGTCTACTGATGAGTAGCTCAGCAAACTGTGGCGTTGGTCACGTCTTGCGCGTTATCAACCGTCGTTCTTACCGTGTCGGTCTCCGGATGCCGCGCTTTTCGGCGCCGGGTTTGGCCGCCGTCTCCGGCATCGCCACCAGATACAACACGAACCCGGCGCCCGCCAGAGCGGCCCACCCGAGCCCGTCACGAGCGTCGGCGAGGAGGAAGTTCAGCAGGTCCAGGCGTGCACAAGACGCCGAGGGGCGACGTCACTGCTGTCCCGGGACGTGGTGGGGCGCGCCAGGATCTAGTTAGGCGCTCTTGTCGCGACGCTCGGTGCGCGACGGCTTGCGCGGCACGATCGTCGGCAACACGTTGTCCTGCACGGTCTCCTTGGTCACCACGACCTTGGCGACGTCGTCGCGGCTCGGGATGTCGTACATCACCGGCAGCAGGACCTCTTCCATGATGGCGCGCAGGCCACGCGCGCCGGTGCCGCGGTGGATCGCCTGATCCGCGATCGCTTCCAACGCGTCGTCGGTGAACTCGAGTTCCACGCCGTCCATCTCGAAGAGCCGCAGGTACTGCTTGACCAGCGCGTTCTTCGGCTCGGACAGGATCTTGACCAGCGACTCGCGGTCCAGGTTGGTGACCGAGGCGACCACCGGCAGCCGGCCGATGAACTCGGGGATCAAGCCGAACTTGATCAAGTCCTCGGGCATGACCTCGGCGAAGTGGTCGGTGGTGTCGATCTCGGCCTTCGAGCGGACCTCGGCGCCGAAGCCCAGGCCCCGCTTGCCGACGCGCTCGTAGATGATCTTCTCCAGGCCGGCGAACGCCCCCGCGACGATGAACAGCACGTTGGTGGTGTCGATCTGGATGAACTCTTGGTGCGGGTGCTTGCGGCCGCCCTGCGGGGGCACCGACGCCTGGGTGCCCTCCAGGATCTTCAGCAGGGCCTGCTGCACGCCCTCCCCGGAGACGTCGCGGGTGATCGACGGGTTCTCGCTCTTGCGGGCGATCTTGTCGACCTCGTCGATGTAGATGATGCCCGTCTCCGCGCGCTTGACGTCGTAGTCGGCGGCCTGGATGAGCTTGAGCAGGATGTTTTCGACGTCCTCACCGACGTAGCCGGCTTCGGTCAGGGCGGTGGCGTCGGCGATGGCGAACGGGACGTTGAGCATCTTGGCGAGCGTCTGCGCCAGGTAGGTCTTACCGCACCCGGTCGGCCCGAGCATCAAGATGTTGGACTTGGTCAGCTCGACCGGCTCGTGCCGCGAGTCGCGGCCCTTCTCGCCGGCCTGGATCCGCTTGTAGTGGTTGTAGACCGCGACCGCGAGCGTCCGCTTGGCGGTGTCCTGACCGATGACGTAGCCCTCGAGGAATTCCCGGATCTCGATCGGCTTGGGAAGCTCATCGAGCTTCACGTCGTCGGCGTCGGCGAGTTCCTCTTCGATGATCTCGTTGCAGAGGTCGATGCACTCATCGCAGATGTAGACACCGGGGCCAGCAATGAGTTTCTTTACCTGCTTCTGGCTCTTCCCGCAGAACGAGCACTTCAGCAGGTCCCCGCCGTCTCCGATGCGTGCCATGGTGCTTCAGCGCCTACTTCCTCTTCGCCGTTGGTCTTCCCTGTCCCCGCATGTATTCACCGACGCTACCCGCTTGATCGGGCCCGCCGCGACCATAAACGCCGAATCGCGCCGATGGTATTTGCGGGAGTTCATGCCGCTTCCGTATGGAGGAAAGATATAGCCAGACGGTGCCCGTCGCTCGCGAAAGACGCGCTTTGCGTGTCTTTGGCGTGTCGCGGTTGTAATGCGACTGAGTCTGGCGGCCGCCCGATCCCGCCTCCGGCGGAGGTGCCGACCCAACCCGAACGATCACCCGGAGCCTGGGCGAACCCCCACGAAATCACCCTACAGTGGCGACGTGGGGTTGGCCGTGGCCTTCACCTGGCCCAGCGAAACCGTGCTGCTCGATGGAGGCTTGGCCACCGAGCTCGAAGCGCGCGGTCATGACCTGTCCGACCGGTTGTGGTCGGCCAGGCTGCTCGCGGACGCCCCGCGCGAGATCGTCGCCGTCCACGCCGCCTACTTTCGCGCTGGGGCCACGATCGCGACGACGGCCAGTTACCAGGCGTCCTTCGAGGGTTTTGCGGCGCGCGGACTGGACCGGCGCGAAACCGACGTGCTGTTGCGCCGCAGCGTAGAACTCGCGAAGGCCGCGCGGGACGAGGCCGGCCCCGGCGAACTCGAGGGCCTGCTCGTCGCCGCCTCGGTCGGACCGTACGGCGCGGCACTGGCGGACGGCTCGGAGTACCGCGGACGCTACGGCCTGTCGGTCGCGGAATTGGCGCGCTGGCATCGTCCCCGGCTGGAGACCCTGGCGGACGCCGGGGCCGACGTCCTCGCCTGCGAGACCGTGCCCGACGCCGACGAGGCCGAGGCGTTGGTCGGCCTGGTGCGCTCGGTCGGGATGCCGGCGTGGCTGAGCTACACCATCGATGGGGCCCGGACCCGTGCCGGCCAACCGCTGACCGACGCCTTCGCGGTGGCCGCCGGTGTCGACGAGATCGTGGCCGTGGGAGTCAACTGCTGCGCACCCGACGATGTGTTGCCCGCGATCGCGGCGGCATCGGCCGTCGGCAAGCCCGTCATCGTCTACCCGAACAGCGGTGAACGCTGGGATGCCTTGCGGCACAAGTGGATCGGTCGTTCTCGTTTCAGCGCGGACCTCGCCTCACGCTGGATCGCGGCCGGGGCCCGCATCGTCGGCGGCTGCTGCCGCGTCGGCCCGGCCGAGATTGCAGAGCTGGCGGCTTCAAACCCGCGAGCGTAACTGGGCTGCGATTTCCGGCCCAGGTTTTCGCAGTGTGGTTACGCTCGCGGACGGCATCGCCTATGCGGACTGGGCGGAAAGCTTCCGGTACTCCAGCACGGTGTCGATGATCCCGTAGTCCTTGGCCTCTTCGGCGGTCAGGATCTTGTCCCGGTCGGTGTCCTTGCGAACCGTCGCGGCGTCCTTGCCGGTGTGGCGGGCCAGCGTGGTCTCCATCAGGGTGCGCATCCGCTCGATCTCGGCGGCCTGGATCTCCAGATCGGAGAACTGCCCCTGGATGACACCCTGCAGCGACGGCTGGTGGATGAGCACCCGGGCGTTGGGCAGTGCCATCCGCTTGCCCGGCGTCCCGGCGGCCAGCAGCACCGCCGCGGCCGACGCGGCCTGACCGAGGCAGACCGTCTGGATGTCGGCGCGGACGTACTGCATGGTGTCGTAAATCGCCATCAGCGAGGTGAATCCGCCACCGGGCGAGTTGATGTACATGGTGATGTCGCGATCGGGGTCCAGCGACTCGAGCACCAGCAGCTGCGCCATGATGTCGTTCGCCGACGCGTCGTCCACCTGCACGCCGAGGAAGATGATGCGTTCCTCGAACAGCTTGTTGTACGGATTGGACTCTTTGATCCCAAAGCTGGAGTGCTCGATGAACGACGGCAGGATGTAGCGCGCCTGGGGTTGGGTTTCGGGGTTCATCGGGCTTCTCCATTGGTGATGTGGGCGGCGCGGGTGATGATGTGGTCGACGAAGCCGTATTCGAGGGCTTCCTGCGCGGTGAACCAGCGGTCGCGGTCGGAGTCGGCCTCGATGCGCTCGATCGACTGCCCGGTGAATTCTGCGTTGAGCCGGAACATCTCCTTTTTGATGACGTGGAACTGCTCGGCCTGGATGGCGATGTCGGCCGCGCTTCCGGTCACCCCGCCCAGCGGCTGGTGCATCAGGATGCGGGCGTGCGGCAACGCGTAACGCTTGCCCTTGGTGCCCGCCGCCAACAGGAACTCACCCATCGAGGCGGCCATGCCCATCGCGTAGGTGGCGATGTCGCACGGCGCCAGCACCATGGTGTCGTAGATCGCCATGCCGGCACTGATCGATCCGCCGGGCGAGTTGATGTAGAGCGAAATGTCTTTGGTGGAGTCCTCGGCCGCGAGCAGCAGAATCTGCGCGCACAGCCGATTGGCGATTTCGTCGCTCACCTCCGAACCCAGGAAGATGATGCGCTCGGACAGCAAGCGCTCATAGACGGAGTCCGTGAGGTTGAGACCCTGCGAGTTTGAACGCATGTCAGTCACGACCGGGGTACCTGCTTTCTGTCAGATCTGTCTTCACCGACACTAACCAACCGGGCCCGCCGTTTCGCGGCCACGCACCCCTGAAACGGGCGCGTTCGCTCACAGCGTCATCGCACGGTCACTCCTCGGCGTCGGTCTCCGTGGATTCGTCGACGTCACCGGCGTCCTCGTCCGCCTCCCCGCGCTTGCCGAAGAACTCGTCGGTGTCGACGGCGTTTCCGGCGGTGTCGGTGACCGTCGCCGCGCGGATCACCTCGGCGATGGCCAGCGCGCGGCGCACGTCGGCGAACATCGCGGGCAGCTGGTTGTTCTCCTGAAGGTAAGCCAGCAGCTGCTGGGGCTCGATGCCGTACTGGCGCGACGTGGCCACCAGCCGCTCAGTCAGGTCGTTCTGGCCGACCTGGACCTCCAGCTCGTCGGCGAGCGCGTCGAGCAGCAGCTGCCGTTTGACGTCCGTCTCGGCGGCGGTGCGCGTCTCGGTCTCGAACTCCTCGCGCGATTTGCCTTGCTGGGCGAGCACCTCGTCGAGCTTGGATTCGTCGTGGTTGAGGCTGTGCAGGGCGTTGTGCAGCGCGCTGTCGACCTGGGCCTTCACGATGGCTTCGGGCAGCGGGATGTCGACCTGCTCGAGCAGCGTGTCGATCGCGGCGTCACGGATGTTTTCGGCCTGCTGCGCGCGCTTGGTCTGGCCGACCTGCTCGCGCAGGTTCGACCGCAGATCCTCGATGGTGTCGAACTCGCTTGCCAGCTGGGCGAACTCGTCGTCGGGCTCGGGCAGCTCGCGCTGCTTGACCGACTTGACCGTGACGGTCACCTGCGCGTCTTTGCCCGCGTGCTCGCCGGTGGCCAACTGCGCGGTGAACTCTTTGGACTCGTCAACGGACAGACCGACCAGCGCCTCGTCGAGGCCCGCGATGAGCCGGCCGGAGCCGACCTCGTGCGACAGCCCCTGCGCGGCGGCGCCCGGCACCTCTTCGCCGTCGATGGTCGCCGACAAGTCGATGGAGACGAAGTCGCCGTCGGCCACCGGGCGCTCCACCCCGGTCAGGGTGCCGAATCGGGCGCGCAGCGACTGCAGCTCGGCGTCGACGTCGTCGTCGCTGACCTCGATCGGGTCCACCGAGATGGTCACCGAACCCGGGTCCGGCAGGGTGAGCTTGGGACGGATGTCGACCTCGGCGGTGAACGCCAGCTCCTCGCCGTACTCCTTCTTGGTGACCTCGATCTCGGGCTGGCCCAGCGGGTGCACCTCGGACTCGGCGACCGCCTGTCCGTACCGCGCGGGCAGCGCCTCGTTGACGACCTGATCGAGCATCGCCTCGCGGCCGAAGCGGGCCTCCAGCAACTTCGCCGGCGCCTTGCCCGGCCGGAAGCCGGGCAGGCGCACCTGCCTGGCCAACTCCTTGTAGGCCCGCTGGAAGTCCGGCTCGAGTTCGGAGAAGGGGACCTCCACATTGATGCGCACCCGGGTGGGGCTCAACTGCTCGACGGTGCTCTTCACGGGTGTGCTCCTCGGTGCTCGTTCCTGGTGGTCGGTGGGCCGCGTTGCGCGCGGGCCGGTCGTGCTGGTCGGGGTGACAGGATTTGAACCTGCGGCCTTCCGCTCCCAAAGCGGATGCGCTACCAAGCTGCGCTACACCCCGCGCTGACCTCGATGATCCTAAGGCCCCGCACCGCCGGGTCCGTCACAGGCTTGGGCAGCGACCTCGCGGACCTCACGGAGTGATCACAAAGCCGCGTCGATTAGATTTGATCTTCGTCGCCAGCTACAGTCACGCTCGACTAATTACATGCGGGCGTAGCTCAATGGTAGAGCCCTAGTCTTCCAAACTAGCTACGCGGGTTCGATTCCCGTCGCCCGCTCGGGCTAACTATCTGCTCGATAGAGAGGCGCCATGAGCGACCTGACGACGGACGCGTCGATCCATGGCTCATGCGCGTCGGATTTCGTCGGGGTCCGCGACGCGTTCGAGCGCAATTTCACTCAGGGCGACGAGGTCGGCGCGGCCGTCGCGGTATGGGTGGACGGGTCTCTCGTCGTCAACCTGTGGGGTGGCTGGGCCGACGCCGCCCATACCCGACCCTGGCAACAGAACACTCTGACCACGGTGTTGTCCGGCACGAAGGGCCTGTCGGCCACCTGCGTGCACCAACTGGCCGACCGCGGCGAGCTGGACCTGCAGGCGCCGGTGGCCCACTACTGGCCCGAGTTCGCCCAGGCGGGCAAACAAGACATCACGCTGGCGATGGTGATGAGCCATCGCTCCGGCGTGATCGGGCCGCGCACCCGGATGCGTTGGGAACAGGTGGCTGACTGGGGCTACGTCTGCGAGCAGCTGGCCGCCGCCGAACCCTGGTGGGAGCCGGGCACCGCCCAGGGCTACCACATGACCACCTTCGGTTTCATCATGGGCGAAGTCTTCCGCCGGGTCACCGGCCGCACGATCGGCCACTATCTGCGGACCGAGATCGCCGAGCCGTTCGGCGCCGACGTCCACATCGGGTTGCCGCTCGCCGAACAGCACCGCTGCGCCGAGCGGATCAACAAGCCGCACGCCCGGGACCTGCTGGCCGACGCGAAGGCCCCCGGCTATCCGACCAGCCTGGCCGAGCACCCCAAGGCGGGCCTGTCGATCTCGATGGGATTCGCCCCCGACGACGAACTCGGCTCCCACGATCTGAGCCTGTGGCGCGAACTCGAGTTCCCCGGCACCAACGGGCAGGTGTCGGCGCTGGGGTTGGCGACGTTCTACAACGCGCTCGCCCAGGAGAAGGTGCTCAGCCGCGAGCACATGGACCTGGTGCGGGTCTGTCAGGGCGGGCTGGACATCGACTTGGTGCTGGGCCCGCGGGTCGCCGACCACGGCTGGGGTCTGGGGTACATGCTCAACCAGCGCTGCGTCAACGGACCCAACCCGCGGATCTTCGGCCACGGCGGGCTGGGCGGCTCGTTCGGCTTCGTCGATCTCGAGCACCGCATCGGCTATGCCTACGTGGCGAACCACTTCGACCCCACCAAGGCCAACGCGGATCCGCGCAGCCTGGTCCTGTCGAACGAGGTCTACTCCGTGCTGGGTGTCATCTAGCGACAGGCGTCAGTGGCCGCCGCCTCCGCCGCCGTGTCCGCCCCCGCCAGGTCCACCGGGACCGCCGGGTCCACCGGGACCGCCGGGTCCGCCGAGCCCCCCGGGACCGCCCGGTCCGGCAGGCCCACCCGGGCCACCGGGTCCCCCCGGGCCGATATACGGGTTAGGTCCGGGCCCGCGCCAGTTGTCGTGGCAATGCCCGTTGTCCCAGTTGTCGCCCCAGCCGGGGTCCCAGAAATCCCCAGGGCACCATTGCGGGAACGGTCCGGGCTGCGCGTACGCGTCGCTCGCGACGCCCAGCCCCGCCAGCCCGAGACCTGCTATGGCGGAAATCGTTGCAGCTGATCGAGCGAGAGTGTTCATGGACACTGCAATGCCCGCGCCGATTGAATTCAAACCAGGAAAGTCGACGCTTTCGCCGTCACTTCTGGCACTTCGGGCACCAGAACACGTTGCGGCCCTCCAGCACGGTCGTGCGGATCGGCTCTTGGCACACCCGGCACGGTTCGCCGGACCGCCGGTAGACGTAGGTGCGGGGGCGGTCGGGGCGATAGGACGGCGCGCCGTGATCGTGTTCGGGCCGCACCACGACGATCTTGCCGCGCCGCAACCCCACCTTCATCAGTGCCACCAGATCGCTCCAGGCGGCCACGAACTCGTCCTCGCCGACGTCGCGGCCCGCGCGGAACGGGTCGATGCCGTGGCGGTACAGCAACTCGCTGCGGTAGACGTTGCCGACGCCGGCCATGACGGTCTGATCCATCAGCAGCGCGCCAATAGGCCTGCGCGACTTGGCGATTCGCTTCCAGGCCCACGCTGGATCGGCGTCGCCGCGCAGCGGGTCGGGACCCAGCCGGGCCAGTACGTCGCTGACCTGTCCTTCGTCGATCACTTCGCACACCGTCGGGCCGCGCAGGTCCGTGCCGTAGTCGGCGCCGATCATGCGCATCCGCACCTGGCCGACCGCCTCGGGAAACGACCCGTCGTCCGGGCGTTCCCACTCGGTGAAGGCGCCGTACAACCCGAGATGCACATGCACAATCGGGCCGCCGGCGTAGTGGTGGAAAAGATGCTTGCCCCAGGCGCTGGTGCGTTGCAACACCCGGCCGTCGACCGCCGCGGCCGCATCGGCGAAGCGGCCCTGCGGGCTGGACACCGACACGGGCGCGCCGGCGTAACGGCGTTGGTGCAGCCGGGCCAGCCGGTGCAGGGTATGCCCTTCGGGCACGCGCGGACCTTTCGGCGTCAGCCCGCCGCGCCGGGTACCGGCGGGGCTTGGTGAGTGCGTTCGTATTCGTCGAGGATGTCGATACGCCGTTGGTGGCGTTCGGCTTTCGACCAGGGCGTGGTCAGGAAGGCGTCGACGATGGCGAGCGCGTCGGCCACGGTGTGCATGCGACCGCCGATGCCGATCAGCTGGGCGTTGTTGTGTTCGCGGGCCAGCGTGGCGGTTTCGACGCTCCAGGCCAGCGCGCACCGGGCCCCGGGAACCTTGTTGGCCGCGATCTGCTCGCCGTTGCCCGACCCGCCCAGCACGATGCCCAAGCTGTCCGGGTCCGCGACCGTTCGTGTCGCGGTCGCGATGCAGAAGGCCGGGTAGTCGTCGTCGGCGTCGTAGGTGAAGGCGCCGCAGTCGATCGGCTGGTGGCCCGACTTGGCGAGGTGCTCGATGATCTGCTGCTTGAGCTCGAATCCGGCGTGGTCAGAGCCGAGGTAGACGCGCATGCCCGCAATCCTTACACAGCCGCACGACGCGCCCGGCCGCCCAACCGCTCTACGAGAAGTCGGGCTTCTCGGTGCGGCTGCGCTTGAGCTCGAAGAAGTGCGGGTAGGAAGCGAAGGCCACCGAGGCGTCCCACAGCTTGCCCGCTTCCTCACCGCGCGGAATCTTGGAGAGCACCGGGCCGAAGAACGCCACATTGTTGACGTGGATGGTGGGCGTGCCGACGTCGTCGCCGACCGCGTCCATCCCGGCGTGGTGACTCTTGCGCACGGCTTCGTCGTAGGCGTCGCTCTCGGCGGCCGCGGCCAGGCCCGCCGGCAGCCCGGCGTCCTCCAGCGCGAGCTTGATCACGTCCTCGAGTTCTTTGTTGCCCTCGTTGTGGATCCGGGTTCCCATCGCGGTGTACAGCGGACCCAGTACCTCGGCGCCGTGGGCCTGCTCGGCCGCGATCGCCACCCGCACCGGACCCCAGGCCCGCTTCATGTTCTCGCGATAGTTCTCCGGCAGGTCTTCCCGGTTTTCGTTGAGCACCGCCAGGCTCATCACGTGAAAGTTCACCTCGATGTCGCGAACCTTTTCCACCTCGAGGATCCAGCGCGAGGTGATCCACGCCCACGGGCACAGCGGGTCGAACCAGAAATCGGCTTTGTTCTTCGCGGGCGCGTTGTCAGGCATGTCCGGTCCTCTCTTCGGCTGAAAGTCTGATCTGCACAACCGTAGGCCTCTCGCTCCTGTTCCCGGTTGGCCCGACCCGTAAGTTGGACACGTGGCACTCCCCAACCTGACCCGCGACCAGGCCGTCGAGCGGGCCTCCCTGATCACCGTCGCCAGCTACCAGATCGACCTCGATCTCACCGACTCCCACGGCGGCCCCGGCGAACGGACCTTCCGCTCGGTCACCACGGTGGTGTTCGACGCCCTCGCCGGCGCCGACTCCGTCATCGACATCGCCGCCGACACCATCCGCAGCGCCACGCTCAACGGCCGCGAACTGGACGTCTCCGGATACGACGAGTCGACGGGCATCCCCCTGCGCGGGCTGGCCGACCGCAACGTCGTCGTGGTCGACGCGGACTGCCGCTACTCCAACACCGGCGAGGGCCTGCACCGGTTCGTCGACCCCGTCGACAACGAGACCTACCTGTACTCGCAATTCGAGACCGCCGACGCCAAGCGCATGTTCGCCTGCTTCGACCAGCCCGACCTCAAGGCGACCTTCGACGTGCGGGTGACCGCACCCCGGCACTGGAAGGTGATCTCCAACGGCGCGACCGTGTCGGTGAACGACGGCCTGCACACCTTTGCCACCACCCCGCGGATGAGCACCTATCTGGTCGCCCTCATCGCGGGCCCGTATGCCGAGTGGAAGGACGCCTACACCGACGAACACGGCGAAATCCCGCTGGGCATCTATTGCCGGGCGTCGCTGGCGCCGTACATGGACGCCGAGCGGCTTTTCACCCAGACCAAGCAGGGATTTGGCTTCTACCACAAGAACTTTGGCTTGCCCTACGCCTTCGGGAAGTACGATCAGCTGTTCGTCCCCGAGTTCAACGCCGGGGCGATGGAAAACGCCGGCGCGGTGACCTTCCTGGAGGACTACGTCTTCCGCAGCAAGGTCACCCGGGCGTCCTACGAACGTCGCGCCGAGACCGTGCTGCACGAGATGGCCCACATGTGGTTCGGGGATCTGGTCACCATGGCCTGGTGGGACGACCTGTGGCTCAACGAGTCTTTCGCAACGTTCGCGTCGGTGTTGTGCCAAAGCGAGGCAACCGAATTCACCGAGGCCTGGACGACGTTCGCGACGGTCGAAAAGTCGTGGGCCTACCGCCAGGACCAATTGCCCTCGACCCATCCGATCGCCGCCGACATCCCGGACCTGGCCGCCGTCGAGGTCAACTTCGACGGCATCACCTACGCCAAGGGCGCCTCGGTGCTTAAGCAGCTCGTCGCCTACGTCGGGCTCGAGCACTTCCTGGCCGGGCTACGCGACTATTTCCGCACCCATGCGTTCGGCAATGCCACGTTCGACGATCTGGTCGCCGCGTTGGAGAAGGCGTCGGGGCGCGACCTGTCCGACTGGGGTCAGCAGTGGCTGAAGACGACCGGACTCAACACGCTGCGGCCCGATTTCGACGTCGACTCGAACGGCACGTTCACCCGGTTCGCGGTGACCCAGAGTGGGGCCGCCCCGGGCGCCGGCGAGACCCGGGTGCACCGGCTGGCCATCGGCATTTACGACGATGACGGGTCGGGGAAGTTGGTCCGGGTGCGACGCGAAGAACTCGACGTCGAGGGGCCGGTAACGGAAGTGCCTGCGCTGGTTGGGGTTTCGCGGGGCCAGCTGGTTCTGGTCAATGACGACGACCTGACGTATTGCTCGTTGCGCCTGGACGCCGAGTCGCTGCGGACCGCCCTGCGGCGCATCGCCGATATCGCCGAGCCGTTGCCGCGCTCACTGGTCTGGTCGGCGGCGTGGGAGATGACGCGTGAGGCCGAACTGCGGGCCCGCGATTTCGTGGCCCTGGTGGCGGGCGGCGTGCACGCCGAAACCGAGGTCGGGGTGGCCCAGCGGCTGCTGCTGCAGGCGCAGACGGCGCTGGCCTCCTACGCCGAGCCCGGCTGGGCGCGCGAGCAGGGTTGGCCGCAGTTCGCCGACCGGTTGCTGGAATTGGCGCGCGCCGCGCAGGCCGGATCGGACCACCAGCTCGCCTTCGTCAACACGCTGTGCTCGTCGGTGCTGTCGGCCGGCCACGTCGCGACGTTGGCCGACCTGCTCGACCGCTCCCCCGCCGACCTGGGATTGCCGGGCCTCGAGATCGACACGGACCTGCGGTGGCGGATCGTCACCGCGCTGGCCACCGCCGGCGACATCGACGCCGACGGGCCTGCCACCCCGTTCATCGACGCCGAAGTTCAGCGCGACCCGACCGCGGCCGGCAAGCGGCACGGCGCCCAGGCCGCGACGGCCCGGCCCCAGCTGCAGGTCAAGGAGGCGGCGTGGACGACGGTGGTCGAGGACGACACCCTGGCCAACATCACCGCCCGCGCGATCATCGCGGGCATCGCCCCGCCGGCGCAGCATGAGCTGCTCAAGCCGTTCACCACGCGGTACTTCGAGGCGATCTCGGGTGTGTGGGCGCGCCGCTCCAGCGAAGTGGCGCAGACGGTGGTGATCGGCCTGTACCCGCACTGGGACATCAGCGACGACGGCATCGCGGCTGCCGATCGGTTCCTGTCCGACCCCGAGGTGCCCGCCGCGTTGCGTCGGCTGGTGCTCGAGGGCCAGGCCGGGGTGAAGCGTTCGTTGCGGGCGCGCCGTTTCGACGCCGCCGAGTAGGGCGAGCGTGCGTGTTTGTGCTCCGACACGCCACAGCTGACGTACAACTGCGGACGCTCGAGGCGGGGGGTGACGTGGCGACCCACTGCACCCGGCTACGCCGCGCTTGCGATCGCCACGAAGTCGATGGTGGCGACCCACTGCACCCGGCTACGCCGCGCTTGCGATCGCCACGAAATCAGGCCGGCGAAATGCCCGCGCTCAGCACCCGGATCGCGCTGACCAGCCCGTCCACCAGATCGCCGCGCTCGAATGCCGAGGACGCGGCGGCCACACCCAGCGGTGCGGCCGACTCGGCGCCGCGCCCGCGGACCGCGGAACCGTAGACCACCTCGATGACCTTCTGGTCGGGCGAGACCGCCAGCAGCACCGCGTTATCCGGTGTCGGCACGTCGGCCAGGATTTCGCGGGCCCGCGCGGCGGTGTCGCTGCCGAGGTCGCCCAGGTAGATCGCGAACCGCGTCTTGGAGGCCCGTGACCCGAATTTCAGCGCGTCGTCCACGGCGACGAGGTCTTTGGTCGGAAACGGGTAATGCACCGACAGTTCGCCGGGCTCGGTGACCCCGGAGATCCGTCCGCTGGTGGTGATCACCGAGCCGTAGGGCAGTTCGGCGGGTTCCTTCGTCGCTACCTCACCACGTGCCACTGGCGCCACCTCCCACTGAGAATTCCGACGTGCCGTGCCCCCCGTGCCCATGGCTGTGGCCGACCTCTTCACCGACCGCGGCCCACAGGATCGGCGGATGCGTCCACTTCTCGCCCAGCTTGTAGGTCGCCGGATGCGGCCCCTTGCGGGACCAGATCAGCACCGACAGGGCGACCACCAGCAACAGCGGTATTCCGACGATGATCAGGTGGAGATGCATAGGACTCACGACGCAAACCGTATCCCACCAAGGGATCTACCGGCGCGCCCGGACACCAGATCGTTGCTCAGGCCGCGCCTTCACCGAGGTATCGGGCCCAGGCCGGGTCCAGCTCCTTGACCGTCGACAACAGCCGCCAGTGCTGCCCGGTCGGCGGCATCGGCGCCCGGCGCAGCGCCCAGCCGAGCTCGCTGAGTAGCTTGTCGCCCTTGCGGTGGTTGCAGGTCGAGCAGCAGGCGACGCAGTTCTCCCAGGAATGGTCGCCGCCACGGCTGCGTGGCACCACGTGGTCGACGGTGTCCGCCTTCGCCCCGCAATAGGCGCAGCAGAACCGGTCGCGGTGCATCAGCGCGGCGCGGGTCATCGGAACGCGCGCCCGGTACGGGACGCGGACATAGGACCGCAGCTGGATCACCGAGGGCACCACGATCGAGCTGGTCGCGGAGTGGATGACCGGGCCGGCCGGGTCGTGGTGCACCACGTCGGCCTTGCCGCAGATCACCATCACGATCGCGCGCCGCATCGGCAGCGCGGTCAGCGGCTCGTAGGTGGAATTCAGCAGCAGCACCCGTCGGCGGCTCCAGATGGACGCGCTCTCCGGGCGGGCGGGCGGATGGATCTCAACACTGTGCAGCGACGACACGGTTGTGGGCCCGGTTAACCCTGCCGCGGCTACCTGACTGCGGTGGCTGCGGCGTCTTTTGCCCTGCGCCATAGATCCTCCGCGAACAGTCCACCATGATTCGTCGCCGATCGCACCCCTATTGCAGGTGAAACGCCGTGTCCAACCGGTGAACAGCGGGAGGGGCGGCGGGCCGCCTGGGCTCGCGGTCGCGGCGATGCCCCACAATGGACGGCGATGGATGAGGTAGGACAGTCCTTCTACGACGCTGTCGGCGGTGCCGAGACTTTCCACGCGATCGTGGCGCGCTTTTACGCTCAGGTCCCCGAGGACGAGATTCTGCGCGAGCTGTATCCGCTCGACGACCTCGAGGGCGCCGAAGAGCGGTTGCGGATGTTCCTCGAGCAGTATTGGGGCGGCCCGCGCACCTACTCCGACCGCCGCGGACACCCCCGGCTGCGGATGCGTCACGTCCCGTTCCGGATCACTCCCCTGGCCCGCGACGCGTGGCTGCGCTGCATGCACACGGCCGTCGCCTCCATCGATTCGGCGACCCTCGACGACGAGCACCGCCGCGAGTTGCTCAGCTATCTGGAGATGGCCGCCGACTCCCTGGTGAACTCGTCGTTTTGATGCCCAGCGAACCGAACGGAGCAGCATGAGCCCGGCAGCGTGGTGGTCGAGCGCGGTGTTCTATCAGGTGTATCCGCGCTCGTTCGCCGACAGCGACGGCGACGGAGTCGGCGACCTGGACGGCGTGGCCGCCCGCCTGGATCACCTCGAGCGACTCGGCGTGGACGCGATCTGGCTCAACCCGGTCACGGTCTCCCCGATGGCCGACCACGGCTACGACGTCGCCGATCCGCGCGACATCGACCCGTTGTTCGGCGGGATGGCCGCCATCGAACGCCTGATCGCCGCGGCGCACCGGCGGGGCATGAAGATCACCATGGACGTGGTGCCCAACCACTCCAGCTCGGCCCATCCGTGGTTCCAGGCGGCGCTGGCCGCCGGGCCGGGCACCGACGCCCGGGAGCGGTATTTCTTCCGCGACGGCCGCGGCGCCGACGGGGAGCTGCCGCCCAACAACTGGACCTCGGTGTTCGGCGGCCCGGCGTGGACCCGGGTGGTCGAGCCCGACGGCCACCCCGGCCAGTGGTACCTGCACCTGTTCGACACCGAGCAGCCCGACCTGAACTGGGAGCACCCGGACATCTTCGACGATTTCGAGAAGACGCTGCGCTTCTGGCTGGAACGCGGCGTGGATGGCTTCCGCATCGACGTGGCCCACGGCATGGCCAAGCCTGCCGGTCTGCCGGATTCGCCCGACGTCGAGTCCAAGGTGTTGCACCACACCGACGACGACCCGCGCTTCAACAACCCGAGCGTGCACGACATCCACCGCGACATCCGCAGGGTGATCAACGACTACCCCGGGGCGGTGACCGTCGGCGAGGTCTGGGTGACCGACAACGCCCGCTGGGCCGAATACCTGCGCCCCGACGAACTGCACCTCGGATTCAATTTCCGGCTGACGAGGATCGACTTCGACGGCGCCGAGATTCGTGACGCGATCCAGAACTCGCTGGCCGCCACCGCCCTGCAGGACGCCGTCCCGACCTGGACGCTGTCCAACCACGACGTCGGCCGGGAGGTCACCCGCTACGGCGGCGGCGACGTCGGGCTGCGCCGGGCCCGCGCGATGGCGATGGTGATGCTCGCCCTGCCGGGCGCGGTGTTCATCTACAACGGCGAGGAACTGGGCCTGCCCGACGTCGAGCTGCCCGACGAGGTGCTGCAGGACCCGACGTGGGAACGGTCGGGACATACCGAGCGCGGCCGCGACAAATGCCGGGTGCCGATCCCCTGGTCCGGCGACGACCCCCCGTTCGGGTTCTCGTCGGCTGCCGACACCTGGTTGCCGATGCCGACGGAGTGGGCCGCGCTGACCGTCGAGAAGCAGGACGCCGATCCCGACTCGACGCTGTCGTTTTTCCGGCGCGCGCTCGAATTGCGCAAGCGCCGCGTCGAGTTCGACGGCGACGATGTCGAGTGGCTGGAAGCCTGCGGCGATGTGGTGATCTTCCGGCGTCCCGGTGGCCTGGTGTGCGCGCTGAACACCGGCGCGCAACCGGTGCCGCTGCCGCCGGGGGAACTCATCCTGGCAAGCGCGCCGCTGCTCGACGGGAAACTCCCCCCGGACTCCGCGGCCTGGCTCGCGTAGCCGGGTCTTACGGCCCGGGTCCCGGTGGGCGTTTCGCCGCCGACTGCTCTATATGTTGTGCATGACTTCCTACGCGTGGGCAGTGATCGGTGCCGGGCCGGCGGGCGTCGCCGCGGTGGGGAGGCTGCTGGATCACGGGGTCGCGGCCGAACAGATCGCCTGGATCGACCCCGCCTTCGCGGGCGGCGACATCGGCCAAAAGTGGCGGTCGGTGTCGAGCAATACCCACGTGGGCCTGTTCCTCGAATACTTCAACGGCTCCAAGTCATTTCGCTTCGACGAAGCCCCACCCATGCCGCTGCGGGAAATCGACCCCCAGGAAACCTGCGCGCTGGGCCTGGTCGCCGAGCCGCTGGTGTGGATCACCGGGCATCTTCGCGAGCAGGTCACCACCTTCACGACGACCGCGACCGCGCTGTACCTGGAAAACCGGCGGTGGCGCATCGAGACCGAAGACGACGACGTCATCTCCACCAACGTCATCCTGGCCGTCGGCGCAGTCGCCAAGAGACTTCGCCACCCCGAGCTCGACGAGATTCCGGTGGACGTCGCCCTCGATCCCGAGAAGCTGGCACGGGAGCCGCTGCGGGGCGCGACGATCGGCGTGTTCGGCTCATCGCACTCGTCGATGATCGTGCTGCCGAATCTGCTGCGCCATCCCGTCGAGCGGGTGATCAATTTCTACCGAAGCCCACTGAAATATGCTGTGTACTTTGATGATTGGATACTGTTCGACGACACCGGGCTGAAGGGCCAGGCGGCGGTGTGGGCGCGGGAAAACATCGACGGAGTGCTTCCGGAACGACTGGAGCGATGCTGGGTAGCGAGCCCGGAGTTCGCCGAGCAGCTGGCCCGGTGTGACCGGGTGGTCTATACCGTCGGGTTCGAACGCAGACGATTGCCCGAGACACCGCAGTGGGGCCCGCTGGACTACAACCGCACCAACGGAATCCTGGCTCCCGGTCTGTTCGGGGTGGGCATCGCGTTTCCTCAGTATGCGCAAGACCCCTACGGGTACGGCCAATTCCGCGTGGGGCTGAAGAAATTCATGGACTACCTCGATGGCGTTCTGCCGCTATGGCTGCATTACGGGCCCTGATCTCGGCGACCGCCGGATCGCCGACGCCGCTTTAAACTCAGCCTGATTTCGTTCGTCGGGCGAGGCGAGCACCCGAATCAGCCCAGCAGCAGCGCCGGGTCGCCGCGGCGGCGATACACCGAACCGAACCGGGCGTCCAGGCGCAGCCATGTCGGCGTGGTGCGGACCCGGATCAATTCGTCGGCGTCGACCGCATCGGGTGACTGCGGCAGGAAACCCATCGCGGTCAGCGCGAACACGCAGCGCATAGGCAGGCCCACCTCGACGTCGCCCGCACTCACCTGAATGACCTCCTGGTCGAGCAGCGAAACCGGCGGACCGTGAGAACTGCTGTGCTCCTTGGCGAGTCGTGCGCCGCTTTGCGCCAGGCCGAGCACCACCTTGGCCGGGATGTCATCGAGGTGGGTGAAGCCGGATTCCGGCGGCAGTGCTCCCCGCCATGCCGAGTCCATCGCGAAGCCGGGATCGACGTAGCCCGAGTCGTCCATCGAGGCCAGGCCACGCGCCAGCGCGTCCGCACCCACGGACAGATCCGAGGGCCGCACCTCGCCCGACACCACCCTGCTGGCCAGCACATCGAATCCCGTTGCGACCCAGGCGGTCAGGAGGCCCTCGGATCGGGCCCGCAAGCGGATGATCGCCGACTCGTCGAGTCGGAGCGCGCGATCGAGGAACGCGGCCAAATCCCTGCGGTGCTCAGCCCTGGATTGCGCGCCCAGCCACAGGCCGCGGTCGGCTACCTGATCCACCGCTGTAGGTACTCCCGATGCTGTGGCGAAAGCCGCACCAGCCGCTCCTCCTCGATATGCACGGCGGCCAGTTGCGACTCGGCGATGACGGCGGGCTTGGACTCCGGATCCGCGCTGACCGAACGCACTTCGTAGCCCAGCGTGAAGTCGACCGCCCGCAACCGCTTGGTCCACATCGTCACCTGCAGCGGAGAATCGACCAGTCGAAGCTGACCCTTGTAGGTCACCTTGACTTCGGCGATGAGCAACCCGATCGTCAAGATGTCCACCTCGAACGCCTCGCGCAGGAACTGGACCCGTGCCTCTTCGAGGATCGTGACCATGGTGGCGTGGTTGATGTGCTGGTACATGTCGATGTCCGACCAGCGCACCAGCACGGGCGCAACGAAGCCGATGCTCAACTCGATGAACCTCTTCCGCTCGTGCGGGTCATGCGTCGGATTTGTCGCGCGGCGACGGACAGCGTCGCCAGATCCTTGTCCCCGCTTTCCTGGATCTCCATAAGTGTCCGGCGGGCCCGCTCGACCCTGGACGCGGACAGGTGCTCCCACTCGGCGATCTTTTCTTCACCGCTTTCGTCGGGCTCGCCCACGGCGAGCACGTCGAAGCACAGCGACCGCAGCGAGGCGTAGATGTCGTCACGGATTGCCAAGCGCGCCAACGAGTGCCAGCGGTCCCGCCGGGGCAACTCGGACACCGCCGTCAGCAGTCCGTCGGTGCCGAGCCGGTCCATCAGGGCGAAATAGGTGTCCGCGACCTCGGCGGCGTCGATGTCGTTGATATCGCCGATGTCGATGATGTCGAGCAGGCTGAAGTGGTAGAGGCCGGCCGCCACCGTGTAGGCCAGGTCTTTGGGCGCGCCCTGGGAGGCGAATTCCGCGGCTTCCTTTTCCACGATGGCCTTGTCGTCACCGCGCAGCCATTCCGACATGCGCGGCGTCAGCGCCTTCACTTTGGCGGCGAACCGGTTGATCTCGGCGCCCACTGCCAACGGCTGCGGACGGTAGTTGAGCAGCCAGCGTCCGGCGCGGTCGATCAGCCGCCGCGTGTCCAGCGTGAGCCGATCCGACAGGGCGACCGGCAGATTCGCTTCGCGAATGCGGCGCCAGATCCCTCCCACGCCGAAGATGGCGTCGGTGGCGACGTAGGTGCGCACCGCGTCGACCGACCCGACCCCGACGTCCTCGGCGATCCGGAAGGCGTAGCTGATGCCGGCGGCGTCCACCAGGTCGTTGATCAGCATGGTGGTGACGATCTCGCGGCGCAGCTGGTGCGTGCGAATCTCCGGAGTGAACCGTTCCCGCAACGGTTTCGGAAAGTACAGCGGCAGCCGGGACGCGAACACGTCCTGCTCGGTCAGTTCGGTTTCGAGCATCTCCTCTTTGAGCCCCAGCTTCACGTGCGCCATCAGGGTGCACATCTCCGGTGAGGTGAGCCCGATGCCGGCGTCGGACCGCCGTTGGATCTCCTTTTCCGACGGCAGCGCCTCCAGCTCCCGGTTGACGCCGCGCTCGTCCACCAGGTACTGGATCAGCCTGGCGTGCACCGGCAGCAGGCTGGCCGCGTTGGCGCGGCTGGTGCCGATCAGGTCGTTCTGGTCCTCGTTGTCGGTGAGCACCAGCTGGGCGACCTCGTCGGTCATCGACTCCAGCAGCGGTTTGCGTTCGTCCGGCTTGACCTTGCCGGCGGTGACCAGGGAGTCGATCAAGATCTTGATGTTGACCTCGTGATCGGAGCAGTCCACGCCCGCGGAGTTGTCCATCGCGTCGGTGTTGATCCGCCCGCCGGCCAGATCGAATTCGACGCGGCCCAACGCGGTCACCCCGAGGTTGCCGCCCTCACCAATCACCTTGGCGCGCACCGCCGAACCATTGACCCGTACCGGATCGTTGGCGCGGTCGCCGACGTCGGAGTCGGATTCGGACTCGGCCTTGATGTAGGTGCCGATCCCGCCGTTGAACAGCAGGTCCACCGGCGCCTGCAGGATGGCCTTGATCAGGTTGGGCGGGGTCATTTCCGTGACCTCACCCCCGATGCCCAGCACGTCGCGGACCTGGGGGCTGACCGGAATGGACTTGTGCTCCCGGCTGTACACCCCGCCGCCCTCGCTGATCAGCGACGTGTCGTAGTCGTCCCAGCTGGACCGCGGCAGCTCGAACATCCGTTGGCGTTCGTCCCACGACGCCGCGGCGTCAGGGTCGGGGTCGAGGAAGATGTGCCGGTGGTCGAAGGCGGCGAGCAGCCGGATGTGCTTGCTCAGCAGCATGCCGTTGCCGAAGACGTCGCCGCTCATGTCACCGATGCCGACCACGGTGAAGTCCTCGGTCTGGGTGTCAACGTCCATCTCCCGGAAGTGCCGTTTGACGGCCTCCCACGCGCCCTTGGCGGTGATGCCCATGGCCTTGTGGTCGTAGCCGACCGACCCGCCGGATGCGAACGCGTCGCCCAGCCAGAAGCCGTAGGACTTGGCGACGTCGTTGGCGATGTCGGAGAACGTGGCGGTGCCCTTGTCGGCCGCCACCACCAGGTAGGCGTCGTCGCCGTCGCGCCGTATCACTTCCGGTGGCGGACTGACGTTTCCGGTGGCGTGGTCGACGTTGTCGGTGACGTCGAGCAGGCCGGAGATGAACAGCTGATAGCAGGCGACGCCCTCGGCGCGGGTGGCGTCCCTATCGGCCGCGGCGTCCCCGGTGGGCAGCGGTGGCCGCTTGACGACGAACCCTCCCTTGGCCCCGACCGGCACGATGACGGCGTTCTTGACCGCTTGCGCCTTGACCAGCCCCAGGATTTCGGTGCGGAAGTCGTCGCGACGGTCCGACCAGCGCAGGCCGCCGCGGGCCACCGGGCCGAACCGCAGGTGCACGCCCTCGACCCGCGGTGAGTAGACGAAGATCTCGTACTTGGGGCGCGGCAGCGGCAGCTCGTCGACCAGCTGCGCGTCCAGCTTGATGGCGAGCACGTTGCGGGCTCTTGCCGAACCCTCGCGTGTCACAAAGTAATTGGTCCGCAGCGTGGCCTGCACCAGCGACGCGAAGGCGCGCAGGATGCGGTCGGTATCCAGCCCCACCAGGGCGTCAATGTCGGCCGCGACCGCGGCGGCGGCCGCCTGCGCGTCGCGGCCTGTCGAGGAACTCGACGGGTCGGGGTCGAACAGCGCCTCGAACAGCGCGACCAGCGACCGCGCGGTCGAGGGGTGCTCGTTGAGCACCGATTCGATATAGGACTGACTGTAGGGGAAGTTGGCCTGCCGCAAGTACTTTGCGTAGGCGCGCAACAGCACGACCTGTTGCCAGCGCAGCCCCGCGCGCATCACCAGCTCGTTGAATCGGTCGATCTCGAGGCGCCCGTGCCAGATGGCGGTCACGGCGTCGGCGAATCGTTCGGCCATCTCGTCGCGCTCGGCCTGCGTTGACGCCGACTCGATGGTCGGGTGCGGGGATATCTTGAACTGATAGATCCACACCGGCAGCCCGTCGGAGCGGGTGACCGTGAAGGGCCGCTCCTCGAGCACCACGACGCCCATGCTCTGCAGCATCGGCAGCAGCTGGCTCAGCGAGGCGGTCCGCCCACCCATGAACCAGGTCAGCTGGGCGGAGCCGTCCTCGCCTTCCAGGAACACCAGCTTGACCGAATTGTCCTGCAGCGCTTTGATGATCGCGATGTGATCAATGGCATCCGCCGGCGTGACGGCCTGCTTGTAGACCTCGGGAAAGGCGTCCGCGTAGTACTCCGCATCGGCGTGCCCGACGGACCCGTCGGCGGCGGCGGCGATCAGCCGGTCGGTCCAGGTGCGCGCCGCTTCGCTCAGCAGGCCCTGGATGCGGATCCGGTTGTCCTCGGAGACGTCGACCGGCGTAGCGCCGGGGTCATCGGAAGGCAGGCGGACCATGAAATGCATGAGTGCCCAGGGTGATTCGCTGACCCGGGCGGTGAATTCCAGTCGGGTGCCGCCGAATTCCTGGACCAGGATGTCCTCGATCTGCAGCCGCACCGCCGTGGTGTAGCGGTCGCGGGGCAGATACACCAGGCAGGAAACGAAGTACTGCAGGCTGTCGGCACGCAGGAACAACAACGCATTTCGCCGCGGGCCCAGGTCCACCACGGCTTTGGCCATCGCCAACAACCGCTCGGCGCTCAGCGTGAACAGTTCCGAGCGGGGTACGGTTTGGATGACGTCGAGCAGCAGCTGGCCGGGGTGGATCGGGTCGCTGTCGGCCATCGCCAGCGCCTCGCGGACCCGGCGCGAGATCGTGGGGATCTCCAGGACGTCGGCGTTCATGGCGGCGACTGTGAACAGCCCGACGAAGCGGTGTTCGAGCACGCCGCCGTCGGCGTATTCGCGCACCGCGATGGCGTACGGGTAGGCACCGTACCGCAGGTAGCTGCCCACCACGGATTGCGCCAGGACCAACAGCCGCTCGTCGTCGGTCAGGCGCGGGCGCGAGCCGGTGCGGGTGCGCAGCACGCCGAGGCCCGGCGTCCCGTCGCCGGAGACCCGGCCGTCGTGCACGTGGCAGCGCTGGTAGCCGAGCAGCAGGAAGTTGCCGTTGCCCAGCCAGCGCAGCAGGGCCGCGACGTCGTCGCGGTCCGGCGCCGAGAAGCGGTCGTCGGCGTTGGTTTCGACCTGGGCGGCCAGGTCGTTGAGGGCGGCAATCAAGGAGGACGCGTCGCTGGCGACCTGTTGCACGTCGGCCAGCACCCTGGGCAGCAGCCGTTCGACCTCGGTGAGCCCCTTGCTGTCGACGGACGGCAGGAGTTGCACGTGGATCCACGCCTCACCGGCGTATTGCGATGCGCCCTCGGGTTTCGCTTCGACGCTGAGCAGGTCCCCGGCGGAATCGCGGTGCACGTCGAACACCGGGGTCATGATCGCCGTATAGGGAACGCCGAGCCGGTGCAGCAACACGGTGACCGAATCCATCAGCATGCCGCCGTGGTCGGTGACGACCTGCAGCGCCGGTCCGAACCCGGCGGGGTCCTCCGCGGGGTAGACGGCGACGCGGCTTTCGCCGTCCGGGCGGTGCTGGCCGAGCCGGTAGTGCGCGCTCAGCATCGCCGGGGTGACGATCGCCGCCGGGACCGTCAGGTTGACGGGCCGGGTCTCGGCGCCCCCCGACTGGTCGTTATGCGGACCGCGATAGCTCTCCACATAGGCCGTCGAGATCCACTTGGGAATGTCCTGCTGCTGCGTGAAGGTCGTCCATGGCTTGACATCCTGTTTGGCTCCGGGATCGATCGTCATGCCGACTGCTCCCAACTGGCGACGGTTGTCACTGCGCTCAAACGCCCCGTTCCCGCGCGGCGGGGGGCAGAGCCGACACTAGTCGCGCGTCAGCTTGCGGTGGGTCACTCTGTGCGGCCGCGCCGCCTCGGCGCCGAGCCGTTCGATCTTGTTTTCCTCGTATGCCCCGAAGTTGCCCTCGAACCAGAACCACTTGGCCTCGTTGTCGGCGTCACCCTCCCACGCGAGGATGTGCGTGCAGGTGCGGTCCAGGAACCACCGGTCGTGCGAAATCACCACCGCGCAGCCGGGGAACTGCTCGAGGGCGTTCTCCAGCGAGCTCAATGTTTCGACGTCGAGGTCGTTGGTGGGCTCGTCGAGCAGGATGAGGTTTCCGCCCTGCTTGAGCGTCAGCGCGAGGTTCAGCCGGTTGCGCTCGCCACCCGAGAGCACGCCGGCTGGCTTCTGCTGGTCCGGCCCCTTGAACCCGAATGCTGACACGTAGGCCCGCGACGGCACCTCGGTCTGGCCGACGACGATGTGGTCCAGCCCGTCGGAGACGACCTCCCAGACGTTCTTTTTCGGATCGATGCCCGCGCGGGTCTGGTCGACGTAGCTCAGCTTGACGGTCTCGCCGACCTTGACCGTGCCGCTGTCCGGTTCCTCGAGACCGACGATGGTTTTGAACAGTGTGGTCTTGCCGACGCCGTTGGGGCCGATGACCCCGACGATGCCGTTGCGCGGCAGGGTGAACGACAGGTCCTTGATGAGGGTGCGTCCGCCGAAGCCCTTGTCGAGGTGCTCGACCTCGACCACGACGTTGCCCAGCCGCGGACCGACCGGGATCTGGATCTCCTCGAAGTCGAGCTTGCGCGTCTTTTCGGCCTCGGCGGCCATCTCCTCGTAGCGCTGCAGCCGCGCCTTGCTCTTGGCCTGGCGCGCCTTGGCCCCGGAGCGCACCCACGCCAACTCCTCGGTCAACCGCTTCTGCAGCTTGGCGTCCTTGCGCCCCTGCACCGCCAGCCGTTCGGCCTTCTTCTCCAGGTACGTGGAGTAGTTGCCCTCGTACGGGTAGGCGCGGCCACGGTCGAGTTCCAGGATCCATTCGGCGACGTTGTCCAGGAAGTACCGGTCGTGGGTGACCGCCAGGATCGCGCCCGCGTACGACGCGAGGTGCTGCTCGAGCCACTGCACGCTCTCGGCGTCGAGGTGGTTGGTGGGCTCGTCGAGGAGCAGCAGGTCGGGCTTGTACAGGAGCAGCTTGCACAGCGCGACGCGCCGGCGCTCACCACCGGACAGGTTGGTCACCGGCTCGTCGGGCGGCGGGCAGCGCAGCGCGTCCATGGCCTGCTCCAGCTGCGAGTCGAGGTCCCACGCGTCGGCGTGGTCGAGCTCCTCCTGCAGCCGGCCCATCTCTTCCATCAGCTCGTCGGAGTAGTCGGTGGCCATCAATTCGGCGACCTCGTTGAAGCGGTCGAGCTTGACCTTGATCTCGCCCAGGCCTTCTTCGACGTTGCCGCGAACGGTCTTCTCCTCGTTCAGCGGCGGCTCCTGCAGCAGGATGCCGACGGTCGCGTCGTTGGCCAGGAAGGCGTCACCGTTGTTCGGCTTGTCCAGGCCAGCCATGATCCGCAAGACGCTCGACTTGCCGGCGCCGTTGGGCCCAACGACACCGATCTTGGCGCCTGGATAGAAGCTCAATGTGACGTCGTCCAGGATCACCTTGTCGCCGTGCGCCTTGCGGACCTTTTTCATCGTGTAGATGAACTCAGCCATGCCGCGGTTGTGCCTTTCTGGTTTGCGAAGTGCTCGCGGACCATCCTAGGCATCGCCCGGCGGGCCCGGCGCCGCAGCTAAGCCGACAGCGACAGCGGCGCTGCCTCGTCGGACTCGACGCTGCCCTCGGCACCGGCGCCGTCGGCCGCGGCGTCGGCCGCATCCGGTTGGCTCGGGTTGGCGTCGCCGGGGGTCGGGCCGGTGTAGCCCGGCCGCTCGATGCGCACGATCGCGCGGGACACATCGGGCCCGACGGAGGTCGCACGCATCTCCAGTGACGAGCGGCGGTTGCCGTCGCGGTCTTCGTATTCGCTGGTGTAGACGTGGCCCACCACGATCACCGGTGCGCCTTTGCCCAACGCGGCACCCACACCGGTGACCAACTTGCCCCAACAGTTGACGTTGATGAACAGCGAATTGCCGGGCTCCCAGCCGCCGTCGGCGGTGCGCCGCCGGGAATTGCTGGCGACGCGAAACTTCATGACCTCCTGGGCGCCGACCTGCCGACGTTCGGGGTTATTGACGATGTGGCCGACGACGGTAAGTGATGTTTCAAACATGGGCTGATTCCTTCCGATTGCTTTCTGGCTGTGGCTGCCAGTAAGCGCGGCGGCACCGACGGCTCGACGGCGCAACGGCCGCCGGCCCATAGGCCCTGTGGAAGAACCCGCGACTGTGGATTGATCCGCCCGCATGGCGCGGGGACGACTACCTGCAGGGTCTCGGCGGATTACCGAGGAACACCGACACGTCTACCGCGTCGTCGGCGATGACCTGCAGATTCTCAGGCCCGCTACCACTACGGTTAGCCGGTCGCGGATTCCTCATCCCGCTTACCCGCACGTGGTCCCGGCGCCTCGCCACGCGCCAGCCGGCTGAGCATCGCGTTGTAGGCCGCCAGCTCGGCGTCGTCGTCGCGGTCGGCGGCTCGGTCCAGGCGTTTGGCGGTGCGACGGTCGCTGCGAGCCCATTGCACGAGCAGCGCCAGCATCACGATCACCAGCGGGAATTCCCCCGCCGACCAGGCGATGCCGCCGCCGAGTCGCTGATCTCCCAGCAGGTCGGTGTGCCAGCTCAGACCCAGCGACCGGTAATAGCCTTCGCCGAGCACCTTCTTGGTGCCCATCAGCACCACCCCGAAGAACGCGTGCAGCGGCAACGAGGCGAACACCACCGCCACCTTGGCCAGCGGCGGGATCGGCCGCGGCGTCGGGTCCACCCCGATCACCACCCAATAGAACAGGTAGCCGCTCAACAGGAAGTGCAGGTTCATCGCCAAGTGCCCGGCGTGACTGCTCGCGGTGATGTCGAAGAGATTGGACAGGTATAGCCCGTAGAACCCGGCGACGAACAGCACGGTGGCCACCACCGGGTTGGTGAGGAACCGCGAGAAGCGGCTGTGCAGCGCGGCCAGCAGCCACTCGCGCATGCCCGGCGGTTCGTCACGCCCGGCCGCGGGCAGCGCCCGCAACGCCAGGGTGACCGGGGCGCCGAGCGCCAACAGGATCGGCACCAGCATCGACAGGCACATGTGGACCACCATGTGCATGCTGAACATCGCCGGCATGTAGCGGCCGACACCCGAGGACGTCACGAACAGCAAGGTCAGGCAGCCGAGCAGCCAGGAAAGGGTCCGGCCCGGCGGCCACCTGTCGCCGCGCCGGCGCAGCCGCACCAGGCCGGCCACGTACAGCGCGGCGAAGACGATGGCCGCGGTGCCGAAGATCAGGTCGAAGCGCCAGTCGAAGAGAATGCGCGCCACGGTCGGGGGCCCGTCGAAGTCGTAACCGATCTCGGCTTCGGGGATCGACGGCAGCCGGGCCGGGGGCGGTGGCGGCGCGGTGCGGCTCAGCCCGACGGCGATGCCGAACGTGAGGCCGAAGAGCGCGGCCTCGATCAGCGCCAGCCTCGCCAGCGCGGCACGGCCCCGCGGCGGGCTCGGATCTGCTTGCAGCGCAACCACACTCACGCGCCGCTGGCGCCAGCCGACGCCACCCAACAGGCACAGCGCGACGAATTTGGCGACCACCAGGCGCCCATAGCCGGTCGTGAGCAGGTCGCCCGGCTGGACGCGCACCAGGGCGTTGACCAGCCCGCTCAACGCCATCGCCACCCAGCACCACAGGGCGATGGACGAGAAACGCCGCGCCGCCAGCGCGGTATGCGCGCCGCCGCGCAGGGCGTGGGCGAGCAATGCGAGCAGGCCGCCTGCCCATAGGCTGGCGGCGACCAGGTGGATCAGCAGGCCGTTGGTGGCCAGGTCGTGCGAGCCGCCGGCCGACGAATGCCCGGTCAGGCCGAGCGGGATCAGCGTCAGCACCGCCGCGGCGACCAACACCGGCGTCCACGACCAGCGCAGCACCGACAGGCTCGCGACCGTGATCGCGGCGGCCAGGATCGCCGTCCAGCGCCAGGCCGAGGCGGTAGCGATCAGGCCCGCCAACGACCACATCCGCGCCGGGCTGATGTCGACGACCGCGTGACCGGACACGTCGGAGATGGTCAGCGGGACCAGCAGGGCGGCGCACACCGCCCACACCCCCGACGCGACGGTCCCCAACCGCAGCGCCCGGTAGCCGTCGGCGTCGAGGACACCGCTGCGTTGCGGCGGCACCAGGAAGGCGGCGAACAGGAAAGACCCGACCGCGAGCACCGCGGCGATCTCCCCCGCCGCGCGAACGAACGGCAACCCCAGGGTCGTGACCGGGCCCGGGTCGGGCAGGCCCGTCGCGGTCAACGCGCTTGCCAGCGAGAGCGTCCCGATACCGGCCGCCGTGCAGCCCGCCAGCACGGCGACGCCGGCCAGCACCGGCCACACCAACGCGCGGCGCTGGGGGGCGGTCTCGGCCGGGGCCTTGCCGGCAGGCGGGGCGACGGTCATACACCCAGGGTATGGGCGGGTGCGCCGGCTAAAGCGTTTGGCTGTCCAGCCGGTCCTGACGAGCCTTGAGCTCGCGGGCCACGAACTGGTCGCGCGCGATCCGTCCGACGTAGTTGGAGTCCTGCAGGATGTCGCGCAGTTCGTGCAGGAATGCCCCCCGCCGTTCGGCCAGGTCCGGGGCGGGGGCGATCAGGTCCTGATCGTCGACAACCTGGCGCGCGGTGGCGAACAGCAACGTCGACACCGATTCGCTGCTGCGGACCCGGGTCTGCGCCACATACTGCCGCCCGACGCCCAACGCCAAGTCGGTCAGTTCCTTGTGCCCGATGTCCGCCGGGGCGTCGCGCAGCACGTCGGCGACGATCTCGTAGGCCTCGAAGAACACCCGCAACATCGCGTCGGCCATCAGCGGACGCTTGGCGAACAGCAGCGCCTCGATCTCCTCACCGCCGGCGGCGACGTGGGCTTCCCAATTGTTGTGCCACGCCATCTCTTCGGCGATGTTGTCCCGGAACGTTGCCGAGTCCGCGAAATAGAAGTCGAATTTCAGCAGATCGCGCAGTCGCATTGCCTGGGTCCAGAAGGCCTCCATCCGGTCGCCCTCGGCGTGGCGGGCGTGCGCCAAAGCGAGCTCGACGATCGAAGTTTCCAGGAAGGCATGGATCACTGAGTTGCGGTAGAAGGCGGCGGCGTGTTGCTCCTCGGGCGCGATCCGCCACACCGGTTCCCGGCCGCCGTCGACCCGGGTGATGGGGTGGCCGTTGGACAGCGCGTCGACGGCCGCACGCACGCCGTCGTGCGTGCGTAGTCGTAAGGCGCTGGTGGACATGGGGTTTAGTTTGCGCTCCAGGTAGTCCAGCGAGTCCTGCAGGGTGTGATGCAGCTGGCCCAGGGTCAACGCCGCCCCGCGCGTGGTCAGCAGCAATGCGCACACCAGACCCGTCGCCGTCACCGGCGTCGCCTGCAGGATCCGCCAGGCGACCTCGAATGACATCTTCTGCAGCGCCAGCCTTTTGGCGTCAGGATCCTGCGTCAGCGGGCCGTGCGGTGCCTCCAGGTACTGGCGCATCGACACGGCTTCGGGAAACCGGACGTAGATCTTGCCGTAGTTGCGTTCGCCCTGCGCCCGGATGAAGTTGTACAACCAGCCGACGCCTTCGGGAGTCTTCTCACCACCGCGAGCGTAAGCGGCGTATTCGGCGGTCTCGTGCAGCTGATCGAAGCTGATCGAGACCGGTTGCAGCAGAATGTCTTCGCTGCGGCCATCCAGGTACGCGTCGGCGACGTAGGCCAGCAGGCCGAGCTTGGGGGGCAGCATCTTGCCGGTGCGCGAGCGGGTTCCCTCGATGGACCAGCTCAGGTTGAACCGCTTTTCGACGATGTAGCCGACGTATTCACGCAGCACGTACTTGTAGAGCTGATCGTTGCCGATGTTGCGGCGGATGAAGATGACGCCGGAACGCCTTAGCAGCGGGCCCATCGCCCCGAACGACAGGTTGATACCGGCGAACACGTGCACCGGCGGTAACCGGTTCTCCTGCATCGCCACCGGCACCACCGCACCGTCGATGTAAGACCGGTGCGAGAACAACAGCACCGCCGGGTGGGCTTCCAGACCGGCACGCATCGCCGCGACCTGATAGCCGTCGTAGTCGATTTCGGGATCGAACCCCCGGCTGAGCATCCTGCCGAGAACCGAGACGAGGTCGACCGATGCCCTGCTCCACCCCGTGGCGAGTTCGTCGAGCATTTTTCCGGCTTCGTCGACGGTTGCGCCCGGAATCCTGGCCAGACCGGCACGAAACCGGTTGGAGGCCAATATCTCCGGTTTCACCAGCCGCGGAGACTTGTACTGCGGCCCGAGGATCCGGTACTCGACGCGTTCCATCGCCAAGATGGCGCGCCGGATCACGAATTGGGCGAAGTCGCTCTTGTCGTCGCCGACGGTGGTGTCGCGCCACTGCCGGCGGAGTTCGGAGACCGTGGCCGCTTCACCGGCCACCACCCGTGCCCGCTGGGGGGCG
Source organism: Mycobacterium marseillense (assembly GCF_010731675.1). Taxonomy (NCBI): domain Bacteria; kingdom Bacillati; phylum Actinomycetota; class Actinomycetes; order Mycobacteriales; family Mycobacteriaceae; genus Mycobacterium; species Mycobacterium marseillense. The sequence continues at coordinate 5,428,806 of NZ_AP022584.1, read as the reverse complement.
TCGCGCAGGATCTGCGCTTGCAGGCGTTCGTTGGGGTGGTAAGGATCTCGGCCGGGCAGCAGCCCCGCCAGCCTCGCTAGCCGCCCGCGATCGGGCGGGGGCAGCCAGAACACCCGCACCGGCACGATCGAACGGTCGTCTCCGGACTCGAGTTGCTCGGCCAGGGATGTCATCGTTTCCGGCGGCGAGTCGAGCGCGGGCAGCGTGACCAGGTCGAAGTTCGCGCCCGGGCGGCCGGCACGCTGCTGATCCAGCCACGTCGTGACCAGTTCCATCTCGACCGGCGAGGCCATCGACGCCAAGACCAGCGAGTCGGTTCCGGCGAGGATGGCGCTGGTATCAGCCGCCGGTTCGGTCACGAATGCCCTCGGGGTGGCGACTCCGGTGCTTCGGCGCCGAGGGTGCCGTCCGCGGTGGGCTGTTGTACCTCACCGTCTTTGAGAGCAACCTCGGATTCGTTCGGATTCGACTTGGGCGCAGCCTTTTTCGCGCGGGGCTTACCCGCCGATTTGCCCGGGGTCTTTTTCGCCGCCGCCTTCTTCGCGGTGGTTTTGGTGCTCCGGCTGCGGGCTTTGGCGGCCGCCTTCTTCTCGGCGTAGAGGTCGACCTCCGGCAGTTCGCCTAGCTCTTTAACGGGCCAGTTGGCGAGCGTGTCCAGATACAGCTGGCGCACCTCGGCGATGCGCTCGTCCAGCGTGTCAAGTGTCCAGTGCTGCACCGAGATCGGAGGAAAGACCGCGACGTCGACCGTGCCCGGGTTGATGATCGCCGAGTTCCTCGCGGCCACGAGCTCGGCGTTGCGGATCACGATCGGGACGATCGGGATGCCCGCGGCCATCGCGAGACGGAACGGGCCTTTCTTGAAGGGGCCGACCTCGGTGGTGTCCAGCCGGGTGCCCTCCGGAGCCATCAGAATGGAAAGCCCGTTCTTGGCTCTCTCTTCGACGGTGCGCATCGTCTCCAGTGCCGAGGCGGAGTCGTCTCGGTCGATGAACACCCCGTCCAGCGCCTTACCGAGCAGGGCCATGACCGGATTCTTCTGTAGTTCCTTCTTGGCCACGGCAACCCAGTTGTCATTCACCAGCGCACCCGCGATGACCGGGTCGACCTGGTTGCGGTGGTTGTAGATAAAAACGGCCGGGCGCTGCGCGGTCAGATTCTCTTTCCCGACAACGTTGAGGTGTACGCCGGTGGTCGCGAGCACCGTTTGGGAGAACACGGAGGTAAAGAAATTGGCGCCACGCCGCCGGCTACCGGTCAGCACACCCATCGCCACCGCGCCGGCCCCGACGGGGACGATCGAGCCGAGTCCGGCCAGCGTGCGCACCTGCCGTCTCAGACCCACCGGGCCACGGCTGCTGAACCGCAGAATCGGCCAGCCGCGACGTTTGGCCACCGCGGCCATCTTGCCTTCGGGATTCGTCGGCCGCGGATTGCCGACCAGATACATCAACGCGACGTCCTCGTCGCCGTCGGCGTAGAAGTAACTGTCCTTGAGATCGATGTCGTGCTCGGCGGCAAAGCGTTGCACCGCAGCGGCTTTGCCCGGCCCCCACAGGATCGGCTTCTCGACACCACCGGTGAGCATGCCGTCTTCGTTGGTCTCGAACTTGTTGGTGAGCGTGTTGGGGATCCCTAGGAACCGCGCCACCGGGTTGACCTGGATGGTCAGCGCCGACGAGCTGAGCACCACGGTGTGTCCGCGGGCCATGTGAGCGCGCACCAGCTCGCGCATCTCCGGGTAGATCCGCGACTCGATCCGCTGGACGAACATCCGCTCGCCGATCTCGTCCAAGTCGTCGAGCAGCCGGCCGGTCAGCGCGGCAGCCGCCTTACCGATGAGGGCCTCGAATTCGATGCGCCCCAGGGTGTGACTCAGACCGGCCTGGACCATGCCGAGCAACTCCCCCACGCCCATGTCGCGGCGCAGCAGCCGCTCCTGGGTCAGGATGACGGCGGTAAACCCGGCGACCAAGGTGCCGTCCAGGTCGAAAAACGCGCCGATCTTCGCCCCGGCGGGGCTGGCCATGATCTCGGCCACCGAGCCGGGCAGCCGCATGTCCGCCCCGCTGTCCGGGGTGCGGTCGGCCCGCTCTTCGGAGGCGCTCATGAGCCCGACGCCGATCGAGACGACACGGCCGACTCGGTGAACGACGCGGGCACCGCGCGCGGGGGCGGATCGCCGGCCAGCGCCAGGATTTCGTCGAAACCGTCCAGCAGGCACTGGGCGAACAGCGCGTCGTTGCGCACCGCAGCCCTGTCGTAGCGCACCGTGATGGTGCACCACCCGCCCCGCGAGATCAGCACCACCATCATCGCCACCCCAGGCAGCGGGCCGATGCCGTACTGCCGCAACACTTTTGCGCCAGCGAGGTAGGTGTCTCCCGGAAACACCGGCAGATTGCTGGCCTGCACGTCCGATCCGATCACCGAGCCGGTGAGTCCTTCCAGCACCGCGGTGGGCAAGACGCTGAGCACCGGCGCCATCGAACCGATGATGTTCATCGCGGGCTCGTCGCGACGCTGGGTCATCTGCGCGCGGATCTTCTTCATCCGGGAGACCGGGTCGGCGGTACCGATCGGCGCGGCCAGATTGACACCGGTGAACCGGTTGCCGCCGGCGTTGTCCGCTTCGGCCCGAAGGTTGACCGGCACCGCCATCGGCAGCGTGCTGATCGGCACGCCGAATGCCTCGTGGTAGCGGCGCAACACCCCACACAGCCCGGCGAGGTAAGCGTCGTTGATCGATCCGCCACCGGCTTTGGCGGCCTTGTGCAAGTCGGAGAGCGGAATGTCGATCGCCTCGGTGCGGGTGGTCAAGCTGCGCCGGCGCAGCAGCGGCGACGGTTCGGCAGCCCGGTTGAGCACCCGCATGCCCGACATGGCGTACCCGACGATCCCCGAGACGGCGGCCGCCGGTTCCAGCACCGCTCGCCCCGCCGCCGACACCGCCCCGGACAGCGCACCCAGCACACCACCGACCACAGCAAGCGGTAGGTGGTTAATGCCTTGGCGCATCAGGTCATTCGACGACAGGTCCTGCGGGATGGGCAGCGGCAGCGTCGGCTTGGCGGGCGGATCGCGCTCGAGGTCATAGATCTCGGCGAACATCTGGACCCCGCCCACGCCGTCAGTGACGGCGTGGCTGACATGCAGCAGGGTCGCCGCTTTCCCGTCGGCCAAGCCTTCGACCAGGGTGGCCGTCCACAGCGGCCGGGAGATGTCCATCGGTGATTGCAGGATGACCTCGGCGAGGTCGAAGACGTCACGCAGCGTGCCGGGCTCGGACACGCGCACCCGGCGCACATGGAAATCCAGGTTGAAATCGGGATCGACCACCCAGCGCGGCGCCGCCGTCGGCAAGGTCGGCACGACCACCTTTTGCCGCAAACGCAACACCCGCCGGGAGGCGTTTTCGAACCGGGCCCGGAACTGCTGCCAGTCCGGGGTGGTGTCCAACAGCTCGAGCGCCATGATCCCGGACCGGGTGCGGGGATTCGCTTCACCCCGATGCATGAGGTAGTCGACGGGGCCGAGTTCGTCGGACAATCTGATCGCCTCGACGGACTCAGTCATGGTCATCAACTCGACGAACCAACCTTGTCACCGTCGATCACGCCTCCCGCCTCGGCTCCGCGAACCCTGATGGTCACCACAACGCTAGCCGGGTTACCCCGCTGGTGAAAGGAGCGGCGAGGACTTCGGCCGCGCGCTCAGCCGGCCGTCAACTCGCTCTCAACTCGCGGAAGTGGCCGACAGCGGCAGCGAATCCAGGACCGAGCTGACGCGCCGCCCGTAGACGACACCCAGGAAATCGGCGACGGCGTCGGCGGCCAGCCGCGACCGAACCGTCGGGGTGATGTCGAAAGCGTGATGCGCGTTGGCCAGTTCGGCGTGCGCCACCGTGGCGGCACCGGCCGCGCGCAGCGCCGCGCAGAAGGCGCGGGCCTGACCACTGGGAACCAGTTCGTCTTTCTCGCCGTGCAGCACGAAGAACGGCGGCGCTTCGCGGTGCACATAGGAAATGGGCGACGCCGCGGTGAACCGCTCGGGCTCGTCGGCGTAGCAGGCCTTGACCACGAACTGCTCCAGGAACGGCAGCATCAGTTCGTGCATGTTCTCGAAGTCGGTGAAGTCGTAGACGCCGTAGTAGGGGGCGACCGCCTGGACAGTGGTGTCGGCGTCTTCGAAACCGGGCTGAAAATCGGGATCGTTCGGGGTGAGTGCCGCCAGGGAGGCCAGGTGCCCGCCGGCCGACCCGCCGGTGATCGCGATGAAGTCGGGGTCGCCGCCGTAGTCGGCGATGTTCTCCCGGACCCAAGCGATCGCCCGCTTGACGTCGATGAGATGGGCGGGAAAGGCGCTGCGCGGGCTCTTGCTGTAGTCGATCGACACGCAGATCCAGCCGAGTTGGACCATGCGGCTCATCAGCGTGTAGGCCTGCGGGCGCCTGCCGTTCAACGCCCACGCCCCGCCCGGCACCTGGATCAGCACCGGCGCCCGGCACCCGGGCGCCAGGTCGTCGCGCCGCCAGATGTCGAGCAGGTTGTCGCGGCCGCGGGGGCCGTAGGAGATGTCGGAAGTCTGTGCCGCATACCGGCGGTGCGGGCCCGGCCTGCCCAGCAGGCCACCGCGCGGGGCGCATACCGTGCCCACGGTGGTCGGGTGACATACCTGCTCACGGAAGTCGGGGCCGAACGACTCCTCGAGCGCGGTGGTGAGGGTTTGATCCGCCCGCTGGGCGGCCCACGTCTTGCCGACCCGGCCGATCGAGGGATGCGCGACCCGCGACAGCGCGTGACCGGTGACGACGTGCGGCGGAAACTCCGTGGAAAGCCAGCCGGTGAAAAAGCCCAGCGCGAGTGGGCCGCCGCGCAGCAGCAGGCTGCCGGCCTGATAGGCGACCCGGGCGTCGGCCGCCAGGCGTGATGCCTGGGCGCCGGCCCACGAACAGCGCGAAGTCAGGTCACTGGCCACGCTCATGACAACGTCACCCCTCGACGTTAGGCACACGCCTCGCTGCGGTTAACGGCCGATTGCCGGCCGATGTTGTACGTGTGTCGAGGTCCATCACGATAACCGATAAACGCGGCGCGGGAAGGCTTTTCGCGCGCGTGGCGCCGGGTAATCGGGCCGGCGGGTGCGGTTGGATAGACTGACCTGCACGTTGCCTCCGTAGCTCAGGTGGATAGAGCAAGGGCCTTCTAATCCCTAGGTCGCAGGTTCGAATCCTGCCGGGGGCGCCGGCAGGGCCAAATCCGCGGGCGGCGTGGGAATCCCGCCATGACGCCGGCAGCCGAGGACGGATCGTTTCCGCCCTACTGCGCTGGTGATCAGCAGCCCACCGGACCGCCGCCCGCCGGGCAGGTCGGTATGTCAATAGGTATGCAGCTCACCGACGTCGTCGAGACGGCGAACGCGAGCACCAGCGCGAACACGATTTTCTTCCCCCTGGTCATAGCTGGAGAGCGTAAGCCCGGCCGGCTTTTCCCGTGACGGTGTCCGCGGAAACAGCAGAAAATCCGCGGCGGCGCCGAGGTCGGCCGCGGCGCGTCGCCGGTTGGTGGCGCCCGTTCGTCGTTGTCCAGGCGGTCGTCGAACCAACCGTGAGCATCAAAACCTGTTGCGCCAGTTGTCGTTGTGACCTCAGTGCGCCGCGACATACTGCCACATCGCTTCTCCATCTCCAGTCCGCGCCGGATTGCACGACAGCACCACGCCGGACGCGTCCTGCGTCGTCGCACTCGGCACGGAACAGGGCCGGCCGCCCGCCGGTCGATGGACGTGAGCAACGCCGACGCCCAGACCGATAAGCCCGGCCGTCGTGGCGGAGACCAGCATCAGGCGCAGGTATCCGAGCCGCCGATCGTCTGTCCGTTTGTCTGCCGCAGTCCTCATGGTTTTGCTCCTGGCGTCGATGCCGAATGGGTGCTCTCGCGAGCCGAAATGAGCGTGCGGTGTGGGCCTTGGCGGAATCTGTATGGATCCTTGGTCGCGCGTCTCGCGGCGGCCCGCTACGCACGCTGCGGCCGAGGGGCCGGCGCGCCCGGCAACGCGCGCAGAATGGCGTAGTGATGCAGGTCACGGCGCTATTCCGAGGCGAAATCAAACGGCCACAAAGCGCACCCTTAGAACCGGCGGTAATGACCATTCGGCTGGCCCGCATACGGTCGGGATCCCGGGATCACCCAAAGTGACTATCCAAAGTTTGCAGATTCAGTATTCTGGGAACAGCGTGTCGTGACGAGCAGTTGACGCCCTCGGGGAGATCATTAGTTAGGGCGTCTTCTCTTCGAGGGGTTGGCGATATATGGCGTCGAATGACTGGCAGCCGGTAGTCCGTGTCGGAGAGCCGAGGTTCATAGCCGGCGTGGGTAGTCGAATCAAAGTCGAAGTGAAGACGAGAGGCTGGCTGAGCCGAGACTGGCGATGTTACTTCGGATCTCAGGTATCGCAGCAGCAACTTGACGCCCGCTACTCCTCCTATCCGTGCTGGGACGAAGTCCAGCGGATCGAGGGCTCGTGCTCGGAGCATGATGCGGAGCACTACATCGAAATGATCGATGCTGCAATTCATTACGCGAACATCAAGTTGCGTAGCAATGCGCTGCCGAGGCCCGTCCTGCAGGGGGCGGGCTTCGATCAGCGGGCGTGTGCGGTGCGTGAGCGTCAGGCCGAACTCAATGAGCTGGCTAAGAAGTTGGCGAAACCGGAGTCCTAAGTCTTTCGCACATCCGCGCTAGTCCCGAGCGAGCCGGTGACGGACGCTGCCCGGATCCGCGCCGGGGTCGGCAGGTCACGCGTTTGCGCAGGTCTTTCCGCAGATTAGACGACGAGTCCCAAAAGTCGCACATAACGTTTTGATAAACACAGCATTCGTTGTAGGTTCCGACTTCCCTCGCGCACCCGCAAGGATTGGCGCGTTGCGCCACTTCAGTCCGCGGGAACTCAGGTCGGCGGTGAATGGCGGCCGGCCGCGGAGATGTCCAATACGACCGATCGCCGATGTTTGTCTGTGGAGCCCTTTCCTGCGTCCCCCGCTAATGGCGTTCACACCGGCCGAGCCACACAACAGGCCGCGCAGTACCCTTACCTCGCCCGTCACGCCGCCGCCGAACGAACCGGCGGCTCAGGCGGACCCGCAACCCCAACCCAATGCCGGAGGTGCCCAATATGGCCCAGTCCGATCTGGTCTTGCTCGACGTCGACAACCGCGTCGCGCTCGTCACCGTCAACGATCCCGACCGGCGCAACGCGGTGACCGCCGAGATGTCGGGGCTGCTGCGCGAGGCCGTCGAGCGGGTTGAAGCCGATCCCGGCGTGCACGCCGTGGTGGTCACGGGAGCCGGCAAGGCGTTTTGCGCGGGCGCAGACCTCAGTGCCCTGGGGGCCGCGGGCGGCGGGGCTGCCGAGACCGGCCTTCAGCAGCTTTACGACGGCTTCATGGCCATCGGTAGTTGCCGGCTCCCCACCATCGCCGCGGTCAACGGCGCGGCCGTCGGCGCTGGTCTGAATCTGGCCCTGGCGGCCGACGTGCGCATCGCCGGACCCGCCGCGCTGTTCGATGCGCGGTTCCAGAAGCTGGGGCTCCACCCAGGCGGGGGCGCGACCTGGATGCTGCAGCGCGGGGTGGGCCCACAGGTCGCCCGCGCGGCCCTGCTCTTTGGCATGCGCTTCGATGCTGACGCCGCGGTGCGCCATGGCCTGGCGCTCAGTGTCGCCGACGATCCGGTGGCCGCGGCGCTGGAACTGGCCGCCGGGCCCGCGGCGGCGCCGCGCGAGGTGGTGCTGGCGACCAAGGCGACCATGCGCGCCACGATCAGTCCGGGGTCGCTCGATCACGAGCAACACCAGCAGGCCATGCGCGCCGAGCTCGGGCCGCAAGCCCACTCGATCCAATCACCCGAATTCGCGCAGCGATTGGCCGCGGCGCAACGCAAGTAGCGGGGTTACAAATCCAGCAGCGCGGTATCGGGTGACTCGAGCAAATCCCTTAACTCGCAGGTGAATCGGGCCGCCTGTGCGCCGTCGGCGATGCGGTGATCGAACACACAGGTCAGCCACATCGTCGGGCGCACCACGATCTCGGCGCCGGCAACCACCGGCCGCGGCTTGATCGCTCCCAATCCGAGGATGGCCGCCTCGGGATGATTGATCACCGGCACGCCGTCGTCCACCCCCAGCGCTCCGAAGTTCGACACGGTGAACGTCGAACCCCTCAGCTCCGCCGGGGTCAGGGTGCCCGCACGCGCGCCGGCGATCAATTCGCCTGCGCGAGCAGCTAGTTCGCGCAACGCTTTGGTGTGAGCGTCGGCGAGCACTGGGACGAGCAGGCCCCGTTCCGTGGCCGCAGCGATGCCCAGGTGCACGCGGTGGTCGACGCGCAGCTGCGGGCCCTGCGGGGAGTCGACCCAGGTCGAGTTCAGAATCTCGTTGTGGCGCAACGCGATGACCAGCAGTCGCAGCGTCAGTACGAAAGGCGTAATATTCTGATCCGTCGCGCGGAGCCGGTCGGACAGCCGCACCAACTCCGCGCAGTTCACCTCGACGGTGACCTTCGCCGCGGGAATCTCCTTGTGCGACAGGATCATTCTTTCCGCCATCCGGGCCTGCACACCATGAACCGATCGGACATCGGCCCCGTTTCCGGTCCCGCCAGCCGCCGACAGCACATCCTCGCGGGTGATGATGGCGCCGGCGCTGTGCGGCAACGAGGCCAGGTCCACCATCAATTCCTTGGCCAGTTTGCGCACCGGAGGGGCGGCCCGAGGACGGCCAGCCCGCCGGCTGCTGTCGACGCCAGCATCGGCGCCATAACCGACGAGTGTGGGCGGCTGCACCTCGGCTGCCGGCAACGCGCCGCTGCGCGGTGCCGTATCGATCTGCACCAGTACCGCTCCCACCTCGAGCACGTCACCCTCGGCGCCGTTGATTTCGACGACCAGACCGGCGTGCGGGCTGGGAATCTCCACCTCGGCCTTGGCGGTCTCCACCGTGCACAACACCTGGTTGAGTTCGACGTCGTCGCCCACCGCGACGTTCCAGTGCGTCACCGTCACTTCTTCCAGTCCCTCGCCGAGGTCGGGGACCCGAAACGGCTTGACCCGCTCTTCCGCGGCCGGGCCGGTCATGGCTGTTCCAATGCGCGCTCGACGCAATCCAGCAGCCGGTCGGGGCCGGGCAACCACCACTTCTCCAACCGGGCCGGCGGGTAGGGAGTGTCAAATCCGCACGCGCGCAACACCGGCGCCTCCAGCTCGTAAAACATCTCCTCTTGAATGCGGGCGGCCAGCTCAGCTCCGAACCCCAGGCTGCGCGGCCCCTCGTGTATCACCACGCAGCGCCCGGTCCGGTGGATCGACGTGGCGATGGTGTCGAAGTCCAGGGGCACCAATGACCGCAGGTCGATGACCTCCAGGCTCCAACCGCGTTGGCGCTGGGCCTCTTCGGCGGCACCCACGGCCGTACCGACCAGGCTGCCGTAGGTCACCACGGTGACGTCGGTGCCCGGCCGGCGCACCATCGCTCGCCCGATCGGCGGTTCGGGCCGAGTGACGTCGACGAGGCCGCGGCCCTGGTAACGCCGCTTGGGCTCCAGGTACATGACCGGATCCGGGCAGGCGATCGCGTGGCGTAGCAGCCAGTACGCATCGGCGGGGTTGGACGGCACCACCACCTTCAATCCGGCGGTGTGCCCCCAGTACGACTCGGTCGAATCCGAATGATGTTCCGCGGCACCGATTCCCCCGAACGACGGGATGCGGACGGTTACCGGCATGTTGATCTCGCCGCGGGTACGGGTGCGGTACTTCGCCAAGTGGCTGACCACTTGGTCGAAGGCCGCGTAGGAAAATCCGTCGAACTGGATCTCGGGCACGGGCACGAAGCCGCGCAACGCCAGCCCCACCGCGATCCCGATGATGGCGGACTCCGCCAGTGGCGTGTCAAAGCAGCGGCTCTCGCCGAACGCCCCGGCCAGTCCCTCTGTCGCACGGAACACCCCGCCCGCCACCGAGACGTCCTCGCCGAACACCAGCACCCGGTCGTCGGCGGCCATCGCGTCGTGCAGGGCGCGGTTGAGCGCCTGCACCATGGTCAACGACTGCGAACCGAACGCAACGTTTTCCAGTGCCGCGGTCAGTGTTTCGTCGTGGCCGGCGGGACGATCAGCGAGCTGAGTCATTGACGCCTCTCAATCACTTCGGTCGAGTTCGGTCCGCAGCTGCTGTCGTTGCGTCTGTAGTTCCGGCGTGATGTCGGCGTACACCGCGGTGAATACCTCGTCGATGTCGAAATCGGGCGCATCGACCACCGCGTCACGCAGTTCGGTGCGCATCCGCTGCGCGCGGGCGATGACTCGTTCCTCCAAGCGTTCTGACCACACGCCCTGGGCCCGCAGGTAGGTGCGGTACCGCGGGATCGGATCCAGCGCCGCCCAGTGATCGACTTCTTCCTGCGTCCGGTATCGACTGGGGTCGTCGGAGGTGGTGTGCGGGCCCATGCGATAGGTGATCGCCTCGATCAACGTCGGACCGCCCCCGGCGCGGGCGCGCGCAGCGGCTTCGGTCGTCACGGCGTAGCAGGCCAGGACGTCATTGCCGTCCACCCGGATTCCGGGCATGCCATAGCCAACGGCCTTGTGCGCCAGCGATGGCGCGGCGGTCTGTTTGTGGATCGGGGTCGAGATCGCCCACTGGTTGTTCTGCACGAAAAACACACAGGGCGTGGTGAACACGGCGGCAAAGTTCAGCGCCTCGTGCACGTCTCCCGTGCTGGTGGCGCCGTCACCGAGGAAGGCCAGCGTCACCGAATCCTCGCCCAGCCGTTGGGCGGCCATCGCCGCGCCCACGGCATGCAGTGTCTGGGTGCCGATCGGAATCGAGAGCGGGGCACAGCACTTCTTGGTGAATTCCAGGCCGCCATGCCAGGTTCCGCGCCACACCGCCCCGACGTGCCCAGGCGGGATGCCGCGCACCAAAAAGGCGCCCAGCTCCCGATATTGGGGAAACAACCAGTCGGTCTTGCGCAGGCACGCCGCCGCGCCGATCTGGGCGGCTTCCTGACCGCGGCAGGACGCGAAGAGCCCCAGTTCGCCCTGCCGCTTGAGGTTCACGAATTCGGTGTCGAGTTCCCGAGTCACCACCATCAACTCGTAGAGCCAGCTCAGCGTCTCCGCGGGAAGGTCACGGCCGCAACGGCGTTCGGACGTCGGCGAGCCGTCGGGGGCGACGAGTTGGACCGGTTCGAGGTCGACAGCCATGGGCATCAAAGTCATCTGCGCCACACCGCCTCCCTCGCTGGGTGCCGCGTGGCCCCGCGAGCCACAGCGGGTCACAGCAAACGGTCAGCCGAGACCTACCGCGAGCGGAAGTCGATCGCCAGCTACACGAAAGGCTTCGCTCGCCGCGACACTGGCGTATTCACCATTATGCCCTCAAATGAGAAGAGACCGCGTTGATTGCGAAGACTGCGGAGCGTGTCGCGGCCGAGCGAGCGGCGCGCCCGGGCGACGGGGCCGCCGAACGGCGCAACGGTCAGCCGGGGAGGGTCTCGCCCGCCCTGCGCAACGTCATTTGCGCGTGCTTGAGCACCGGCGAGTCAACCATTTGCCCTTCGAACGCGAAGACCCCGCGCTCGCTGCGCGCGGCCACCAGCACCCGGCGCGCCCAGTCCAGCCGGTCCTCGCTGGGGCGATACGCCTCGCGCACCACCGGGATCTGGCTGGGGTGGATACACACGGTCCCGCCGAACCCCAGCGCGACGGCGTCCTGGGCCTCGGCCCGCAAGCCGTCGAGGTCGCGGATGTCCAGGTGGACGGCGTCGAGCGCTAGCCGGCCGAAAGTCGATGCGTTGAGCAGCGCCGTCGACCGCACGTGGTGCGCGACGTCGCGGTACGTCCCGTCGGCCCAGCGGCTGGAGCTACCGCCGAGCGTGGCGACCAGGTCCTCGGCGCCCCACATCAGCGCGACCGTCCCCGGCGCCGCCGAGATTTCGGTGGCGAAGACCGCGCCGCGCGGCGTCTCCAGCAGCGCGATCACGTCGCGCGGGGCCAACGCCTCCACCTGGGCCGCCGATTCCGTCTTGGACAGCATCACCGTGGTGTAGGCGGTCCCGGCGAGGGCCTCGAGGTCGCGGGGGTATTCGGCGGTGTCGGCCGCGTTGATGCGCACGACGGTGCGCTCGGGGTCCAGCGGCGTCTCCTGCAGCGCCTTGCGGGCGGCGGGCTTGTCCGCCTCGGCCACCCCGTCCTCGAGGTCGAGGATCACCACGTCGGCCGCGGCGGCGGCCTTCGCGAAACGTTCGGGACGGTCGGCCGGGCAGAACAGCCATCCGGGGCCGGCGGCGTGCAGGTTCACTGGGCCTCCTGGTCGGCCGGGCGCTTTTGGACCAGCGTGGTGCGCGCGGCGCGCGCGACGACGTCGCCGTGCTGATTGCGCCCGGTGTGCTCGAGGGTGACGATGCCCTCACCCGGGCGACTCTTCGACTCGCGCTTGGCCGTGCACACGGTTTCGGCGTAGAGGGTGTCACCGTGGAAGACCGGCTTGGGGAAGGACACCTCGGAGAAGCCGAGGTTGGCCACGATGGTGCCGAGCGTCAGCTGCGACACCGAGAGCCCCACCACCGTGGAGAGGGTGAACATGGAGTTCACCAGCCGCTCGCCCCGAAAGCCTGGCTGCTCGGCCGCCCAGGCCGCGTCGAGGTGCAGCGACTGGGTGTTCATGGTCAACGTGGTGAACAAGACGTTGTCGGCTTCGGTGACTGTGCGGCCGGGCCGGTGCAGGTAGGTGGTGCCGATCTCGAACTCTTCGAACCACAGGCCCCGCTGTTCAACGGATTTGCCCGCTTGATCCGGCGCGCTCACGACAGGCCCAGCGAGCGAGCGATGAGCATCAGCTGCACCTCGGTGGTGCCCTCACCGATTTCGAGGATCTTGCTGTCGCGGTAGTGACGCGCCACCGGATATTCGTTCATGAAGCCATACCCTCCGTGGATCTGCGTGGCGTCGCGGGCGTTGTCCATCGCCGCCTCGGAGGCGATCATCTTCGCGATGGCCGCCTCCTTCTTGAAAGGCTTGCCCGCCAACATCTTTGCAGCCGCATCGTAGTACGCCGTGCGGGCCACGTGAGCACGCGCCTCCATGCGGGCGATCTTGAAGCTGATCGCCTGGTAGGAGCCGATCGGCTGGCCGAACGACTGCCGCTCCTTGGAATACTTGACGCTCTCGTCCACGCAACCCTGCGCCGCACCGGTCGAGAGCGCGGCGATCGCGATGCGACCCTCGTCCAGGATCGACAGGAAGTTCGCGTACCCCCGTCCGCGCTCACCCAGCAGGTTCTCCTCCGCGACCCGGGCGTCGGCGAAGCTCAGCGGATGGGTGTCCGACGCGTTCCAGCCCACCTTGCTGTAGACCGGCTCGACGGTGAATCCCGGTGTGCCGCTGGGCACGATGATCGTCGAGATCTCTTTCTTGTCCGCCCCGACGGTGCCGGTGACGGCGGTGACAGTGACCAGTGAGGTGATGTCGGTCCCCGAATTGGTGATGAATTGCTTGCTGCCGTTGATCACCCACTCGTCGTTGTCGAGGCGGGCGGTGGTACGGGTGCCCCCCGCGTCGGAGCCCGCGCCGGGCTCGGTGAGCCCGAAGCCGGCCAGCGCGCGGCCGGCGGTCAGGTCGGGCAGCCATTTCTGCTTCTGTTCCTCGGTGCCGAACCGGTAGATCGGCATCGCGCCCAATCCCACGCCGGCCTCGAGCGTGATCGCCACCGACTGGTCGACCTTGCCGAGCTCCTCGAGCGCCAGCGACAGCGCGAAGTAGTCGCCACCCATGCCGCCGTACTCCTCGGGGAACGGCAGGCCGAACAGGCCCATCTCCCCCATCTTGGCGACGACTTCGTACGGGAAGCTGTGCTCCTCATCGTGTTTGGCCGACACCGGTGCCACGACGGTGCGCGCGAACTCGGCGACGGTATCGCGAAGGTCTTCGTATTCCTTGGGCAGCGCCCCCGCGGTGATGGATGTGGTCATGTCTCGTCCTTGCTTTCTTCTTCCGGGATCAACCGGGCCAGCACCTGATCCACGGTCACCTGATCGCCCACGGAGACCAGCACCTCCACCTGTCCGGAAACCGGTGCGGCCAGCGAGTGTTCCATCTTCATCGCCTCGACGACGACCACCACGTCGCCTTCGGAAACCTCAGTGCCGGAGGCGGTTTGGACGGCGATCACGCTGCCCGGCATTGGGCTGAGGATCTCGGCCCGCTGCGCGCCCGCGGCACGGTGGATTTTGTTCTCCTCGGCCTCGCGCAGGTGCCAGGTGCCCCGCTCGTCGGCGATCCACAGGTGGCGGTCGGCCTCGGCCCAGCGGTAGTCGCGGCGCAGGCCGTCGATCACCGCGCTCATCCGCGCCGGCTCGACATGCACAGCGGCCGAACAGGTCTCCCCGTCACCGACCTGCACCGTGGCGGACTCGGGAAGCCCCCACACCGACACCGTCTCGCTGCGCAGTGGGGTGCGCATGTCGGTGCGAACCGGAGCCGCGCTGCCGCCCACGCGCCATCCGGTGGGTGCCGCCCACGGATTGCCGGCGAAGTGGCGCGCCCGAGATGCCAAGGCCGATTGCCGGTAGAGGCCGGCCGCAGCGAGCACGTCATCGGGGGCCGGCAGCGGGGCGAAGTCCGCCAGCCGCTCGTCCAGCAGGGCGGTGTCCAGGTCGCCGGCGCGCACCCGCTCGTCGGCGAGCAGGAACCGCAGGAATTCGATATTGGTCTGCACGCCCAGGATTGCGGTGTGGCTCAGTGCCCGGTCGAGTTTCTCCAGCGCCTCGTCGCGGTCGGCGCCGTAGGCGATCACCTTGCTCAGCATCGGGTCGTAGTCGCTGCCGACGACCGTGCCGGGCAGCAGCGACGAGTCGACCCGCACGCCGTCGCCGGAGGGTTCGAAGACACCCAGCACCCGACCGCCGGTGGGCAGGAATCCGCGCGCCGGATCCTCCGCGTACACCCGCGCCTCGATCGCGTGCCCGCGCAGTTCGATGTCGTCCTGGGCGAACGTCAGCTTCTCGCCGGCGGCGACCCGCAACTGCCACTCCACCAGGTCCAGCCCGGTGACCGCCTCGGTGACCGGATGCTCCACCTGCAGGCGGGTGTTCATCTCCATGAAGAAGAACTCTTGCGCGCGGTCGGCGGAGACGATGAACTCGACCGTGCCCGCGCCGACGTAGTCGACGCTGCGCGCGGTGTTGCAGGCGGCCGCCCCGATGCGTGCCCGGGTGACCTCGTCGAGCAACGGGGAGGGCGCCTCCTCGATGACCTTCTGGTGGCGCCGCTGCAGGCTGCACTCCCGCTCGCCGAGGTGCACGACGTTGCCGTGCGTGTCGGCGAGCACCTGCACCTCGATATGCCTGGGGCGCAACACAAACCGTTCCAAAAACAGCGTGTCGTCGCCGAACGCGGAGGCGGCCTCGCGCCGGGCGCTGACCAGCGCCTCGCGCAGCTTCGCCGGCTCCTCTACCAGGCGCATGCCCTTGCCGCCGCCGCCCGCCGAGGGCTTGATCAAGACCGGGTATCCGACCTCGTCGGCGGCTGCGACCAGCGCGTCGTCGCTCAGCCCCGGTTTGGCCACGCCGGGGACCACCGGAACGTCGAAGGCGGCGACCGCGTTCTTCGCGGTGATCTTGTCGCCCATCACCTGAATCGCCTGCGCGGGAGGCCCGAGGAACACGACACCGGCACGCTCGCACGCCGCCGCGAAATCGGCGTTCTCGGAGAGGAATCCGTATCCCGGGTGGATCGCCTGAGACCCGGTGCGCACGGCCGCGTCGACGACCTTGTCGATGTTCAGGTAACTCTCGCGCGCCGCGGCGGGTCCCAACCGGACCGCCTCGTCGGCCTCGAGGACGTGCCTCGCGCCGGCGTCGGGGTCGCTGTAGACGGCCACCGACCGGATGCCCAGACGGCGCAGCGTCCGGATCACCCGCACCGCGATCTCGCCGCGGTTTGCCACTAAGACTGTCTCGAACACTGCACTCACATCCGGAAGACGCCGTAGGAGACGGGTTCCAACGGTGCTTGCGCGCACACCGAAAGGGCAAGCCCGACAAATGTTCTCGTGTCGGCCGGGTCGATAATCCCGTCGTCCCACAGCCGGGCGGTGGAGTAGTACGGGTTGCCCTGGTCCTCGTACTGCCCGCGGATGGGCGCCTTGAACGCCTCTTCCTCGTCGGCCGACCATGGCTTGCCCGCCGCGCTGAGCTGCTCGCCGCGCACGGTGGCCAGCACGGAGGCGGCCTGCTCGCCGCCCATCACCGAGATCCGGGCGTTGGGCCACATCCACAAGAACCGCGGCGAGTACGCCCGGCCGCACATCGAATAGTTGCCCGCCCCATAGGATCCGCCGATCACGACGGTCAGTTTGGGCACGCGGGCGCACGCGACGGCGGTGACCATCTTGGCGCCATGCTTGGCGATGCCGCCGGCCTCGTAATCCCGGCCGACCATGAACCCGGCGATGTTCTGTAAGAACAGCAGGGGGATCTTGCGCTTGTCGCACAATTCGATGAAATGCGCTCCCTTCAAGGCGGATTCGCTGAAGAGCACGCCGTTGTTGGCCACGATTCCCACCGGGTGGCCGTGGATGTGGGCGAACGCGGTCACCAGGGTCTTGCCGTAGTTGGCCTTGAATTCGCTGAATTCGCCGCCGTCGACCAGGCGCACGATGACCTCGTGCACGTCGTAGGGCACCCGCGGGTCCGGGGGCACTACGTCGTAGAGCTCGGTCTGCGCGCACATCGGCGGGACGGGGGATCGCACCTCCCACGGGCCGGGCTCACGCGGGCCGAAGGTGGCCGCGATCGAGCGGACGATCCGCAACGCGTGTTCGTCGTCGTCGGCGAGGTGGTCGGTGACGCCCGAAACCCGTGAGTGCAGGTCGCCGCCGCCGAGGTCCTCGGCCGACACGATCTCGCCGGTCGCCGCCTTGACCAGTGGCGGGCCGCCCAAAAAGATCGTGCCCTGTTCGCGGACGATGACGGCCTCATCGCTCATCGCCGGCACGTAGGCCCCGCCCGCGGTGCACGAGCCCAGCACCGCGGCGACTTGCGGAATTCCCTTGGCGCTCATGGTCGCCTGGTTGAAGAAGATGCGGCCGAAGTGCTCCCGGTCGGGAAACACCTCGTCCTGGCGCGGCAGGAAGGCGCCGCCGGAGTCCACCAGGTAGATGCAGGGCAGCCGGTTCTGCAGCGCCACCTCCTGCGCGCGCAGGTGCTTTTTGACCGTCATCGGGTAGTAGGTGCCGCCCTTGACCGTCGCGTCGTTGGCGACGATCACGCACTCGCGCTCCGACACCCGGCCGATCCCGGTGATGATGCCGGCTCCGGGGGATTCGTCGTCGTACATGCCGTCGGCGGCCAGCGGTGAGAGCTCCAGGAACGGGCTGCCGGGGTCAAGCAGGCGGTCCACCCGTTCGCGCGGCAACAGCTTGCCGCGGCTGACGTGGCGTTCCCGCGCGCGCTCGTTGCCGCCGAGCGCCGCCGCGGCCAGCCTGGTGTTCAGCTCGCCGACCAGCCGGCGGTGCTCATCGGCGAACGAAGCCTCCGGAGCCTTCGCGGGCGAGGTCATCACGTCGTCCATCGCCGCAGCAGCCTCCTTGCCGTCGAGCGGTCCAGCTTTTGAGTTAATGCTCATTAACTCGGGGCCTGAGAATACCATTGCCGGCGTTGCCGGTCCAGAGGGCTTCGTGCGTGCCGAATAATGCGAGTTAATTGCGAATAACTCGTGCTACGTTGGTGGCGATTCATCACACGGAGGTCCGTCATGACAACGTCTGCCTCCGAAGGCCAGGCGGCTGGTGCTGACACCCCAAATCGTCGGAGCCAGTTGAAATCCGACCGCCGCCTACAACTGCTGTCCGCCGCCGAGCGGCTGTTCGCCGAGCGCGGATTTCTCGCGGTGCGGCTGGAGGACATCGGCGCCGCGGCGGGCGTCAGCGGTCCCGCCATCTACCGGCATTTCCCCAACAAGGAATCGCTTCTGGTCGAATTGCTGGTGGGCATCAGCACCCGGCTGCTCGCTGGCGCCCGGCAGGTGCGGGCCCACAGTTCCGATGCCGCCGCCGCGCTGGACGGCCTGATCGACTTCCATCTCGACTTCGCCCTGACCGAACCCGACCTGATCCGCATCCAGGATCGCGACCTGGCGTACCTGCCCGGGGCGGCAGAAAAGCAGGTGCGCAAAGCGCAGCGCCAATACGTGGAGGTCTGGGTCGGGGTACTGCGCGAGCTGAGCCCCGAGTTGGCCGAGGCCGACGCCCGGCTGACCGCGCACGCCGTGTTCGGCCTGCTGAATTCGACGCCGCACAGCATGAAATCCGCCGACACGTCGCGCAGTAAGAGCGTGCGCGCGGCGCGATCGCGCGCCGTCATGCGGGCGATGACGATCGCCGCGCTCGCGGCCGGCAATCAGTGCCCCTGAGCTCCCCGTCACAAGGTGAGTAAGCGCTTCAGCGCCCCGCCCAGGTACCCTGCAAGCCATGAGGTGGACATGAACGATTCACGTCCCACCGAGCGGTTTGGTCCATCGCTACCGGGGCCGCAGCAGCGCGGGTATGCGCCGCCGGCCGATCCCGCATACGCCGATCAGACGCCGTACGCCCCCGCCTATGGCGGGACGACGTCGCCCTGGGCGCCCACCGCCAACGAGACGAACACGACCAAGCGGTTGCCGGCGTATTGGCGGCAAGACCTTCCTCCGTCGGACGACCCGCACGCGCAGGGCATGGCTCCCCCACCGCCCGGGGGACCGAAATCGCCGCGCTGGCTGTGGATCGCCGCCGGTGCGGCGGTGCTGCTGGTAGTCGCTTTGGTGATTGCGCTGGCGCTCGCCAACGACGCGATCAAGACCCAGACCGCCGTCCCGCCGTTGCCGGCGATGCCGGAGCCGAGCCCGGAGAGTCCGACCACGTCGGCGCGTCAGTCGCCGACCCTCATCCCGGCGCCGATACCCCCGACGAGTGGCACACAGCTGCCCGGCCCGACCACCGGTCCGGCGGCGATGCAAGACGTCGTCTACACCGTCACGGGCGAAGGCCGCGCGATCAGCATCATGTACATCGACACCGGCGACCTCATCCAGACCGAATTCAACGTCGCAATGCCGTGGAGCAAGCAGGTCAGCCTGGCGAAATCGGCCACCCACCCCGCCAACGTCACGATCGTCAACATCGGGCACAGCGTCACCTGCACCGTCACCGTCGACGGGGTCCAGGTGAGCAAGCGCGTCGGCGGCGGGCTGACGATCTGCGACGCCCGGGGCTGAGGCCCTCTTATCCCGATCGAGTCGGTTACGAAGGCTCGGCCACGGGTTCGGTGACCGAAACCCCGCGCTGCGGAACGCGGACCCCCAGCATCGCCACCAATCCGGCGATCAAGACCAGCGAGATCCCGCCGAGGCCGGCGCGCACGGCCCCGAAGACGTCGACGAACACCGAGAACAGCCACGGCGCCAGGAACGCCACCGCCCGCCCGGTCATGGTGTAGAGGCCGAACGCGACGCCTTCTCGGCCGTGTTTGGCCATCTGCAGCAGCAGGGCGCGCGACGACGACTGCGTCGGCCCGATGAACATGCACAGCAGCAGCCCGCACACCCAGAAGGCCACCGGCCCCGACGACGCCATCAGGGTCAGCCCCAGGGTGATGATCGCGACCAGCGAGGCCACGATGACGGGTTTCGATCCCGCCCGGTGGTCGACGAACCCGCCCAGCACCGCGCCCACCGCGGCGACCACGCAGGCCGCCACCCCGAAGATCAGCACGTCCGCCTGCGAGATGCCGTACACGTTGACGCCGAGCACCGCACCGAAGGCGAAGATCGCCGCCAGCCCATCCCGGAACAGCGCGCTGGCGATCAGGAAGTACACCAGGTTGCGGTCGCGGCGCCATTCCGCGGAGACCTCGCTCCATAGCTTGCGATAACCGCCCAACATGCTGGTGGGCTGATACGCCTCGGCCGGGTCGCTGAGTCGTTGTGCCACGAACAGCAACGGCAGTGCGAACACCGCGAGCCAGGCCGCGGCCACCAGCATCGCCTCGCGGACATAAAGCCCGTCCTGCAAGGGAATTCGCAGCAGTCCGCGCGTCGCGCCCTGTCCCGAGTCAGATCCGGAGATGAACCCCGTGTAGATCACTAGCAACAGCAGGACGCTGCCGCCGTAACCCGCCGCCCAGCCGAATCCGGATATCCGGCCGGCCGTCTGCGGCGTCGAAAGCTGGCGCAGCATGGCGTTGTACGGGACGCTGGCCAGGTCGCCGCAGGCCGCCGTCGCCCCCAGCAGCACCAAGCCCGCCCACAGGTAGCCGGGCCGGTCGCGGATGAAGAACATCAACGAGGTCAGCGTCACCGCCGCGGCGGTCAGCACGCTCAGGGCCACCCGCCTGCGGTGCGGAGACTCCACCCACACGCCGACGGCGGGCGCCAGGATCGCGACGGTCAGCCCGGCGATGGCCGCGGCCCGGCCCAGCCAGCTCGCCGGCGTGGTGCTGCCCCCGATGCCCACCCCGACGCTGCTGGTCAGATACACGGCGAAGACGAAGGTGGCCACGATCGCGTTCAGGCCGGTCGAGCCGCAGTCCCACAGCGCCCACGCGACGACGCGGGATCGCACGGGGGCGGCGGAACGCAACTCCGGCTGACTCATGCCCGGCACTCTAGCGGCGCCTCGCGATCGGCTGCGGATCGCGTTTCGCCGGCTGTCTACGATTGGCGCATGCCGATACCCGCTCCAAGCCCCGAGGCGCGCGCCGTTGTCACCGGAGCTTCGCAGAACATCGGTGAAGCGCTGGCCACCGAACTCGCCGCCCGTGGACACAATCTGATCGTCACCGCGCGACGCGAGGACCTGCTCAAGGATCTGGCCGCCCGCCTGGCCGCCCAGCATCACGTCACCGTCGACGTGCGACCCGCCGATCTGGCCGATCCGGGCGACCGCGCGAAACTGTGCGACGAGCTGGCCGCCCGCCCCATCTCGATCCTGTGCGCCAATGCGGGCACCGCGACCTTCGGTCCGGTCGCCACGCTCGATCCGGCCGGCGAAAAGGCGCAATTGCAACTGAATGTCCTTGGGGTGCACGACCTTACGTTGGCGGTACTGCCCGGCATGGTCGAGCGCGGGGCCGGGGGCGTCCTGATTTCCGGTTCGGCGGCGGGCAATTCGCCGATCCCCTACAACGCCACCTACGCCGCCACCAAGGCATTCGTGAACACCTTCACCGAGTCGCTGCGGGGCGAGCTACGCGGGTCCGGGGTCAACGTGACGCTGCTGGCGCCCGGGCCGGTCCGCACCGACCTGCCTGCCGACACCGAAGCGTCGATCGTGGAGCGGCTGGTGCCGGACTTTCTGTGGATATCGACGGAGCACACCGCTCGGGTGTCGCTGGATGCGTTGGGCCGCAACAAAATGCGCGTCGTCCCCGGCCTGACGTCCAAGGCCATGTCGGTGGCGAGTGGCTACGCGCCGCGCGCCATCGTGGCGCCCATCGTGGGCGCGTTCTACAAAAAGCTCGGCGGCGGGTAAGCACCTGGCGGCGGCGAGCCCCTTCGCTCGCGGGCGTAACGCAGCGGCGGTTTCGCGCGCGATTCTTCGCCGTGGCGTTACGCCCGCGATCGGCAGCCGCGACGAAGGCTCGTTACTTTCGGCGGCGGCGACTGCCGCTGCCGAAAATGCTTCTCACCGCTTCGCGTATCGCCGTATTGATGCCGCTTTTCACCGTCGGGTTCTGCAGCACTTCCTCCCACATCGACGGCCCTTTGGCGCCTTTGGGCTCGGCAGGCTCCGGCATCGGCGGGACCGGGTCGTTCGGCGGGACCGGCGGGTAGTCGGACTGGGCCTGTGGCGGCTGCGACGGGGGGTGCACATCCTGAGGTTGCGCCGGTTGCTCAGCGGTGTGGCCGTACTTTGCCTGCAGGGCACTGTCTTTGGCCGCAGCCTTGATCGCGTCGTTGCCGATCGACGCCATCAGCGAGCGGGGCACCCGCATGCGGGTCCACGCGACCGGAGTGGGTGCGCCCTTCTCGGAGAGCACGGTCACGACCGCCTCACCGATCCCCAGCGACGTCAACGCCGACTCCAGGTCGTAGACATCGGTTTTCGGGTACGTGCGCACGGTCTTGGACAGCGCCTTCTGGTCGTCGGGCGTGAACGCCCGCAGCGCGTGCTGAATCCGCGCGCCTAACTGGGACAGCACGTCGTTGGGCAGGTCGGTGGGCAACTGGGTGCAGAAAAACACTCCGACGCCCTTCGAGCGGATCAGCTTCACGGTCTGCTCGACCTGCTCGAGGAACGCCTTGGACGCGTCGGCGAACAACAGGTGTGCCTCGTCGAAGAAGAAGACCAGCTTGGGCTTGTCGATGTCGCCCACCTCGTCCAGGACGGTGAACAGGTCGGCCAGCAACCACATCAGGAAGGTGGAGAAGATGACCGGACGCAACGACTGCCCGCCGAACTCCAGCAGGGAGATGATGCCGCGGCCCCCCTCGACGCGCAGCAGATCGTGCGGGTCGAGCTTCGGCTGACCGAAGAACGTGTCGCCGCCCTCGCCCTCGAGGTTCACCAGCGCGCGCAGGATGACGCCCGCCGTCGTGGACGACACGCCGCCAAGGGATTTCAGGTCGGCCTTGCCCTCCTCGCTGGTCAGGTGGGTGATGGCGTCGCGCAGGTTGGCCAGGGTGACCAGCTGGTAGCTTCTTTCCTTGGCCCAGTGGAAGATCAGGCCCAGTGTCGACTCTTGAGTCGCATTGAGCCCCAACACCTTTGACAAAAGAACCGGGCCGAAGCTGTCGACGGTGGCCCGGACCGGCACGCCGATTCCGCCGGTACCCAACGACAGGAACTCCACCGGGAAGCCCGTCCCGGTCCAGTCGTCTCCCGTGTCGCGAGCACGCGCCGCGGTTTTGTCGTTACCCTCCCCCACCGCGGACAGCCCGGACAGGTCGCCCTTCACATCGGCCATCAGCACGGGGACACCCGCGGCGCTGAGCTGTTCGGCGATCAGCTGCAGCGTCTTGGTCTTGCCGGTACCGGTGGCGCCGGCCACCAGCCCATGCCGGTTCACGGTCGCCAGCGGAATGCGGATCTGCGCCGTCGGGTCGGCGGCGCCGTCGACCACGACGGTGCCCAATTCCAGTGCCTGGCCGTCGACCGCGTAGCCGTCCGCGATCCGGCTCGCCGGTGTTGCCGCTGAATCGGTGCTCATCGTGCTGCGCCCCTCTTCCCCAGTGATTCGGCATGCAGTTCGACAACGCTCACCCTACTTCTCGGGCGGATCCGGGGGCGAGACCCAGTGGCGACCCGCCGCGCCCGGCTCCGCCGCACTTGCGATCGCCACTAGCCCGATGGTGACGACCCGCCGCGCCCGGCTCCGCCGCGCTTGCGATCGCCACTAGTCTGAGCGCTGTGCGAGACGAATTGGTGTGGATCGACTGCGAGATGACCGGACTCGATCTCGGTTCGGACAAGCTGATCGAAATCGCGGCCCTGGTCACCGACGCCGACCTGAACATCCTCGGCGACGGTGTGGACGTGGTGATTCACGCCGACGACGCCGCCCTCGAGGCGATGGGTGACGTGGTGACCGAAATGCATTCGCGCTCCGGGCTCATCGACGAGGTGCGGGCATCCGCCGTCGACCTGGCGACCGCCGAGGCGATGGTGCTCGACTACATCGGCCAACACGTCAAGCAACCCAAGACGGCGCCGCTCGCCGGGAATTCGATCGCCACCGATCGCGCGTTCATCGTGCGCGACATGCCTGCGTTGGATACCTACCTGCACTACCGCATGATCGATGTGAGTTCGATCAAAGAGCTCTGCCGGCGCTGGTATCCACGGATCTACTTCGGGCAGCCCGCCAAGGGACTCGCCCACCGCGCACTGGCCGACATCCATGAATCGATCCGCGAATTGCAGTTCTATCGGCGCACCGCGTTCGTCTCCCCACCGGGACCGTCTACCAGCGAAATCGAGGCGGTCGTGACCTCCCTTGACGGCGGAAAAGACGCACCGGGACCAAGCGATTCGGCCAGCGCGCCGCCGAGCCGCTAGTATCTACAGTCGCTGCTCGTGCAGGCCTGCGGGTCGGCACACAGCCATGGTGGGTGTAGTTCAGTTGGTAGAGCGTCAGGTTGTGATCCTGAATGTCGCGGGTTCGAGTCCCGTCACTCACCCCACTGGTCAGGGAGCATCTCCGCTCCCTGACCTTTTACGGTGGTAGCGACTCCCGCGCACCGCTGTTGCACCGGTGAGTGGAAAGCAGTGAACAGACAACGTCTCGCCTCGCCCACGATGGCGACTGCCGCCGCGGCCGTCGCGCTGATGCTCGCGGGCTGCGGCGGCTCGAGCCACACCGCGACCACCGTCATATCGACCCCGCCGGCGGAGACCAAAACAGTGACGAAGACCGTCGCGCCACCGCCCCCGCCGGGACCGAAGACGTCCATCGAGGCCAACGGCACCTACATCGTCAACAAGGACATCGCGGCGGGCACCTATCGCACCGACGGCGGCAAATACGGCTGCTATTGGGCGAGGCTGCGCAGTTTCGACACCAACGACATCATCGACAACAACGTCGGCGACGGCCCTCAGGTGGTTCGGATCTTGCCGACCGATACCGCGTTCATGACCAGAAGCTGCGGGAGCTGGCACAAGATCGACTGACCGGACCGGTCAGGTGTTGGCGTTGCCCGCTTTCCACTCCGGCCATGGGATGTTCCAGTCGCCCAACCCCTCGATGCCCGGCAAGGTCGGGCCAACCGTGTGCACCACCTCGACGATGTCACCGCTCTTGCTGTGGTCGTAGAACCATTCGGCGTTGCTGGGGCTGACGTTCAGGCATCCGTGGCTGGTGTTGGTGTGGCCCTGGGCGCCGACCGACCACGGCGCGGAGTGCACAAAGACTCCGCTGTAGGACATCTGGGTGGCCCAGTCGACTTCGGTGCGATATCCGTTGGGCGAGTTGACCGGAACCCCATAGGTCGAGGAATCCATGATCATGTGCTTGAACCGCGCGCCAATGATGTAGACGCCGTTGGCGGTTGGCGTGCTGTCCTTGCCCATCGACGTCGGCATGGTCTTGACGACTTCACCGTTGACCCGCACGGTCACGGTCTTCGTAGTGTCGTCGGCGGTCGAAATCACCTCGTCGCCAATGGCGAAGTGCGTCTTGACGTTGTCCTCACCGAACATCCCGTCGCCCAGATCCACCCCGTAGGTGTTGACGGCCACGTCGATGGCCGTTCCCGACTTCCAGAAATGTTCTGGGCGCCAACGGACTTCGCGATTGGTGAGCCAGTAGAACGCGCCGTCCACCGGCGGGTTCGTGGTGATGGTGATGGCCTTCTGGGCGGCCGCCCGGTCCGCGATGTTCTCGTCGAAGCGGATCGCCACCGGCTCACCGATGCCTACCACCTCGCCGTCGGCGGGACTGACGTACGGCATGGTCAGGTGGGCGGGTGAACTCGTCGCGAAGGTCATCTGCTTGCTGGCCGCCCCGCCCAGTCCGGTGGCCTTGACAGTCAGCGTGTAGCGCCTGTTGTAACCGAGCTGCTCGGTGGTCGACCAGCGCAGGCCGTCGGGGCTCAGCTTCCCGCTGATCGACCTGCCGTTTTCGTTGACGATGGTGACCGAGGCGAGCACGCCATCGGCGACGCTCACGGTCACCGGGGCATCCACCGTCACGCCGACGGCGCCGTCGGTCACCGAGGAGGTGAGCTTGGGGACCAGCAGGTCGGCAAACGGGGTGCCCTTGTCGAAGATGACCTTCGCCGGCGCGGCCGCGTGGTTGCCACCGCAGCCGACGGCAAACACAGCAATCGCGGCGATCGCGGCGGCCAGCCACAATCGGCGTCCACGCAAAGGCGTCATCCAGTGACCTTCCATTCAATTCTCGAAGTCGGTCACCGCTGACCTAGCTGCAGGCATTCTAGAGGGTTTTGCCGACTCGACATGCCCACACCGGCGCGGGCGGCCGTTCGGTGTCTCGGCCGCAATGAATTCGTCATTCGGGCGGGGTCAGCGGCGTCGCCGCACGCCCGCTACGCGGGCTGGCCTGCTTCCTCGTGGCGGCGGGCCTCGACCCCGTCGCGGGTCGCGACGGCCTCGACGCGGGCGAGTTTGATGATGGCCGCCGTCATCACCAACGCAGCTGCCACCAGGGCGATCATCCCGGTGCGACCGGTGTCCAGCACCTCGCCGAGGACGACGACGCCCAACACCGCGGCCACCACCGGCTGGGACATCTGCAACGTGGGCATGGACGCCGTCAGCGGCCCGGCCCGAAACGCCGACTGGCTCCACGCCACGCCCCCGAGCGCGACCAGGATGCAGGCGTACAGCTCGGGGGTGCGGGTCAGCGCCCCGACGCCGTCGCCGAGCCGGGCGACGACCTCCTTGGTGAGCACGGCAAAGATGCCCCACAGCGACCCCGACACGAAGGCGAACAGCACGGCCGCCACGGCCCCGCCGCGGATCCGTCCGGCCACCGCACAGCCGACCAACAGCGGTCCCAGGACGGCGGCCACCGCGGCCCAGGTTCCCAGCGAGGCGCCCGAATGACCGGCCCGCGGATTGCCGACGATGACGACCACACTGACCCCGGCCGTCAACAACGCGGCCCACGTCCACTCGCCGGCGGTCACGGTGCGATGCCACAACCTGGCGTTGATGGGCAGCGCGAAGAGCACCGAAAACATCAGCAGCGCCTGCACCAGCAATACCGATCCCCCGGCCAGGGCCGCGGCCTGCAACCCGATGCTTGCCGCCAGCAGCACGGTGCCCCACCACCATCGTTGGCTGCGAAGCAAATTGGCGAACAGCTCGACGGACCCGACCGCCCTGTCGGTGATGCAGTGCGCCGCTCGTTGCTGCAGGACGTCGCCGACCGCGACGCACAGCGCGGAGCTCAAGGCGAGCAGGGCGGCGATATCGGTTCGGCCCATGAGGCTTACCCCGTCCCGTCCGGCGCCGGCGCCGCGATACTGGTCGACATCATTGCCGCACAACACATCTCGGATCACCCGCGTCCGGTCGCGGCCTTGGTGGGCCACCTTCTGATCAATGCCCGCCCCACGTTGGGCGCGTCGCGTGCCCAGCGGCCGCGTCCCACCGCGATCTCGCCGTCCTCCCCGATCGCGGACCGTTCCCGCAACCTGACCAACGGCCGCGGCGCCCACCACGTCCAGCGGCCCATCAGGTGGAGGAATGCCGGAACGAGGACCATGCGCACCAGGGTGGCGTCGACGAGCACGCCGAGCGTCAGGCCCAGGCCCAGCATCCGCATGAACGACACGTGCGCCGGGATCAGCGCGGCGAACGAAATCGACATCACCACCGCGGCGGTCGTGACGACGCGGCCGATGCCCGCGATGCCCAGCGCCGTGCTCTCGTCGGTGGCGGCGCGCGCCTCGGCGGCGGTCGGCGGCGTCTCCCGCATGGCCTGCGAGGCCAGCCAGTACTCATGGATGCGCGAGACCAGAAAGACCTCGTAATCCATCGCCAGCCCGAAGGCGATGCAAAACAGCAGCACGGGGATGTTCGCGTTCAACGTCCCGTTGGGGGTGGTGCCCAGGGCGCCCAGGTTGCCGTCCTGGAAGATCCACACCATCGCGCCGAACGCCGCCGTCAGCGACAACACGTTGCACACCAGCGCCTGCAGCGGTAGCACCGCGCTCCCGGTCAGCAAGAACAGCAGCGCGAACGTGATGAGGGCGATCAGGGCGAACACGATCGGCAGCCGGTTCGTGATCGCGTCGACGCTGTCGCGGTTGATCTGCGCCAGCCCGGTCATCTGCACCGAGCGCCCGCCCGGCCCGGCGACCTGATGCAGCCGGTCGAGCTGGGTGTTGGAGGCCTGCGAATAGAGCGGCGCGGTGGTGGAGACGGTCAGAAACGCGCTGCCGTTGGCCACGCCGGTGGGCCCGACGGGCGGCCCCACCCGATTCCCGTCCGCGAACGTCCCGGCCGGTGCGCTGACGGCCGACACGTCGGGCACGCGCGACAGCTCGGCCGCGTACCGCTGCAGGTCGGCGGGGCTCACGCCGCGGGTGTCGGGCACCACGACGGACACCCCGGTGCCGAACCCGTTCGCGAAGTCGTCGTCCAGCATGTCGGCGACCTGGCGCGCCGACGCTGATTCGGGCAGCACGCGCTCGTCGGGGAAGCCCCATTTGACCCCCAGGAACGGCGCCCCCAGCAACACCAGCAGCGCCACGACGCTCAGGCCGACCGGCATGGCGTCGCCCAGCACGTACCGGGTCGACCGGTACCAGAACTGCTCCTCGAGTGGCTGGTGCGCGTGGTCACGGAACGACCGCTGCCCGTGCAGGATGCGGTGCATCACCCGCCGGGCGTCCAGCACGTGTAGCCGGGGCCCCAGCAGCACGATCGCCGCCGGGGTGACCACCACCGCGGCGATCGCCACGATGATCGCGGTGACCACGATGGTGTAGGCGGACGATTTCAAGAAGTACATCGGGAACAGCGCCATCACCGCCATCGACAGCCCGACGGTCGTGGCCGAGAACAGCACCGTCCGGCCGGCGGTTGCCATGGTGCGGTACAGCGCCCGGTCTCGGTCCTCGGTCCGCGCCAGCTCCTCGCGGTAGCGGGTGATGATCAGCAGGTTGTAGTCGATGGCCAGGGCCAGGCCCATGGCGATGCTCAGGTCCAGGGCGTAGGTCGACACGTCGGTGGCGAAGGTGATCAACCGCAGCACCGACATGGTGCCGACGATGGCCAGGAGGCCGAGGACGATCGGCAGCGTCGCCGCCACCACACCACCGAGCACCCAGACCAGGACGGCGAAGCTCAGCGGGATGGCGATGGACTCCATCAGCAACAGGTCCCGCTGGTTTTGCCCGTTGATCTGCGCGTATGCCACGGCCATGCCGCCGGCGCGCACGGTGACGCCGTCGCGGTCGTGCACCAGGTCGCTGGTGAGCGTGCTGGCGTACTTCTGGGCGTCGTTCTCGCCGCCCTTCAGGCCGGCGACGATCATCCCGGATTTGTTGTCCTTGCTGATCAGCTGGGCCGCGGCCGGGGCCCGGTCGGGTGGCATGGTCCACGCCGACGACACGTTGAGCACCCACGGCGAGCGTTTTAGCTGGTCGACGATGTCGGTGGCGACCCGCCGCGCTTGATCGCTGCGGACGCCGTTCGGGGCCGTCACCACGATCAACATCTGCTGATCGGTCTGGTTGAACTTGTCGCGGAGGACCTCGGTGGCGCGCGCGGACTCCGAGGTCGGGTCCTGGAAGCCGCCGCCGGAAAGGCTGTTTACCACCGGAAGCCCGAAGACTGCGGCTCCCACCAGCACCAGGAAGGCGATCCCGACGATGCGGCGCGGGGCGGCAATGGCAAGCCGGGTGATTACCTGCAGCATGGCGTATCGCCTACCCGAAACCACACTTTTTGACCCGCCCAGCACCGATTGTCCGCATCGGTCACGTGTTCGATCGGGCGGCCGTTGAGGTTTGACCTTCTGGTACTCGGGTATCGAACGTAAAAGCACACTCAGCGCGTGGATTCGGTGTGCGCAGTGCCGGTTTGCCTGGGCTACAAGCGGATTGGATGTGCAATGAACACGACGGACGACGGCACCAACATTCGGCATCCAACCGAAAACGACTGGCAGGCGGTCTTCGAAAATCAGGCTCGCACATTCGGCGATCCGGTTGGCCCGGAGGATCTCGAAGCGTGGAAACGCCGCGTCAACCTCGACGACATTCTCCTCGCCGAGGATGTTTCCGATCCCGAGCGTCCGTTTCTGGTGGGAACGTCGATCATCTACCGCGCGCAGCTCACCGTGCCGGGTGGGGCCACCCTGCGCGCCGCGTGGCTGACGATGATCGCCGTCGCGGCAACGCATCAGGGTAAGGGGCTTTGGGCGCAGCTCAGCGCCAAGGGACTCGGAATTCTGCTGGACCGCGGCTATCCGCTCGTGTGCGGCGTCCCGACGCAGACCGCGATGTACGACGGCTTCGGCGCCGGGGTGGCCAGCTACAGCCACACCTATTCGATCGACCGCCGCTTCGCGAAGTTGCGGGCCGCGCCGGACGGCATCCGGGCGCGCGAGGTCAACGCCGCCGAGGCCAGGCGACATCTGCCCGAAATCTACGAAAGATGGTGTGCCGCAACCAATGGCGCGATCAGCCGGGGCGACGCGTGGTGGACCGACTACATGGACGACCGGGAAACGCAGCGGGGCAACGGGTCGGCGCTGCAGTACACGATCCATCCCGATGGATTCCTGACGTATCGGGTCGTCGGGTCGCAACAGCACGCGTTTCGCCCGCCCCTGGGCACCGTGGTGGTCGAGGACTTCTGCCCGGTCACCGATGAGGCGCACACCGAGCTGTTGCAGACGCTGTTGGTGCTGGAGATGTTCTATCGCATCGAGATCGATGTGCCAGGCGACGATCCGCTCCCGCTCAAACTCACCGATCAACGCGCCGCGGAGATCAAGGGCGTGAGCGATTTCCTCTGGGTGCGGATCAACGACGTTCCCGAGGTGCTGGGCGCCCGCGCCTACGCCGACGACGCCGACATCGTGCTGGAAGTCACAGACCCGCTGCAGCTCGCGGGAGGACGGTTTCAGCTGCAAGCCCGCGGTGGCGCCGGGAAGTGCACGCCCACTGACGGGCCCGCGGACATCGAGATCGGCCTGGCCGACCTGGCCACCATCTACATGGGGGCACACCGGGCTTCCCAGCTGGCGCGCGCCGGCCGCATCACCGAAGCGCGCGCGGGCGCGTTGGCCGAGCTGGACGCCGCCTTCGCCACCGACCGGGCGCCCTTCTGCGGCACGGTGTTGTGACCAACGCGCAAAGACATTGCGCGGCAAAGTCTTTCGTTCGCGCGCGGGAAGGCGGGACGACCGCCGCCCGATGGAACGGGCACGTCTGGGCGCTCACGTGCCCCGAGACGGTATCCTGGTCAACGGTCGGGATTTCACTCCGCGGCGGAACGCCTGTTATTGTCGCCTACGCGGTCTCGGCCGACCACAAGCGCCGTTAGCTCAGTTGGTAGAGCAGCTGACTCTTAATCAGCGGGTCCGGGGTTCGAAACCCTGACGGCGCACAGCTCACCGAATGTTTCATCGTTCGGTGGCTTTTTTGCTTCCGCACTGGCCGCCAGTGTCGTGGAACTCCCTTCCCAGCGGCCCCCGGGGCGACCTACCATCGCTGCGACGGTGTCTGTCCAGAGGGGACCTGTGAAAACCGAGCTGAAGTGGGTCGAACCCCACGAGGGCCACTTCCACGCCAACATCGACGACCGCAGCGAGTACCGCGTCCACGCGGTCTCCACGGGCGGCTTCCGCGCCGAACGGGTGGACGACGGCCTCGTGCACCACGATCTCGGCCGCGCAGCCGGTGCCGCCGAGGCGCAGGCGATCTGCCAGGACCTGCACACGCGGGCGATGCGGCGCGCGGCGTGGGAGACGTACATGGCCGAAAATGACCCGCCCGGGCGGGAGTAGCCGGCGTCGCTGATCAACCAGTTGCCGTCATATCCCCCCACCAAAACCCTTCGTACAGGTAATTTCTTGCTGGCGCCGATTGGTCTTGCTGCGTCGAAGGAGCTGCAATGGGGTTCATCCGGCCCAATCTGCCCGTCGTCGACGTGGCCGACTGGAGCGCACGACCACGCGCCGAACGGATCGTGCCGATGGCGCGCCACATCGCCCAGCACGGGTTCGGCACCCCGCTGGTGATGCACGTGATGTACGGCGTGAAGATCGCGCTGTACATCCTCGGCGGCTGGCTGTTCGTGTGGTCTACGCGCGGCATCGGCGGCTTCACCCAGGTCAGCGCCTGGTGGGCCGAGCCGATCGTGTTCCAGAAGGCCGTGCTCTACACGATGCTGTTCGAAGTCGTCGGCCTCGGCTGCTGCTTCGGGCCGCTTGCCGGGCGCTACTTCCCGCCGATGGGGTCGATCCTGTACTGGCTGCGCCCCGGCACCATCCGGCTGCCGCCCTGGCCCGATCGGGTGCCGCTGACGAAGGGCGGCAACAGAACTCCGCTCGACGCGTTGCTCTACGGCGTCCTGCTGGTGCTGCTGGTGTTCGCGCTGCTGTCCGACGGCACTGGCCCAATTCCCGCCCTGGACACCGCGATCGGCGTGCTGCCGCGGTGGCAGACCGCCGCCGTGCTGGCAGTCCTGGCCCTGATCAGCTTGCGCGACAAGGTGATCTTCCTGGCCGCGCGCGGCGAGGTGTACGCGCCGCTGGCGCTGACGTTCCTGTTCGCCGGGGCCGACATCATCGTCGGGGCCAAGGTCGTCTTCATGGTGATCTGGCTGGGCGCGGCGACATCCAAGCTCAACAAACACTTCCCCTTCGTGATCTCGACCATGCTGGCCAACAACCCGTTCATCCCGTCGGGGCCCCTCAAGCGGTCGATGTTCAAGCGCTATCCCGACGACCTGCGGCCCAGCGCGCTGGCCGGTTTCATCGCCCATTTCTCGACCGCGGTCGAAGGGCTGGTGCCTTTGGTGCTGTTGTTCTCGCACGGCGGTTGGCCGACGGCGCTGGCGGCGTTCGTGATGATCGTGTTCCACCTGAACATCCTGTTGGCCTTCCCGATGGGCGTGCCGCTGGAATGGAACGTGTTCATGATCTTCGGCGTGCTGTGGCTGTTCGTCACGCACGCGCACCTGGGCCTGTCGAACATCAGCAACCCGTGGCCGATCGCCCTCCTGTTCGCGGTGATCGCCGGGACCGTCGTCGCGGGAAACCTCTACCCGCGCAAGGTCTCCTTCCTGCCCGGCATGCGTTACTACGCCGGCAACTGGGACACCACCCTGTGGTGCGTCCGCCCGTCGGCCGACGAGAAGTTCCGCATCGGCTCCCGCGCGCTCGGCCCGATGCAGCACCTGCAGCTCGAGCGGTTGTACGGCAGCAAAGAGGAAACCCTGGTCCCGCTGCACCTCGCGCTCGCGTTCCGGGGCATGAACACCCACGGACGCGCGCTGCTTACCCTCGCGCACCGCGCCATGGCCGACTACGACGAGGACGACTACAACCTGTGCGAGGGCGAAGTCCTGTGCTCGATGGTTCTCGGCTGGAATTTCGGCGACGGGCACATGCACAACGAGTGCCTCATCGAGGCGCTGCAGCAGCGGTGCGGATTCGAACCCGGCGAGGTGCGGGTCGTGATCCTCGACGCCCAGCCCATCCACCGGCAGCGACAGGAGTACCGGCTGGTCGACGCGGCGACCGGGGAATTCGAACGGGGCTACTGCGACGTCGCCGACATGGTCGTGAATCAGCCCTGGGCCGACGACATTCCGGTCTACGTCCAGAGCGACCGCGTCAGCGGTTCCTGACGCGGTGCACCGTCACCACCACGACCAGCGCCCCGACACCGGCCAGCGACGCCAGCACCACAGGTTTCTGCACGAACCCGATCACCCGGGCTTTGAGGTCGTCGGCGAGGCGACGCGGGTTCGCCCGCTCGGCCAGGGAGTCGACGGTGGCCGCCAGCTGGTCACGGGCGACGTCGATGTCTCGCTTGATGGCTTCGGGGTCGCGGTCCGCCA
Source organism: Mycobacterium marseillense (assembly GCF_010731675.1). Lineage (NCBI taxonomy): Bacteria > Bacillati > Actinomycetota > Actinomycetes > Mycobacteriales > Mycobacteriaceae > Mycobacterium > Mycobacterium marseillense. Next base: position 5,395,225 of record NZ_AP022584.1, on the reverse strand, counting down.
CTGTGTCCTCCAAGTCGCCCACTATCCGGCTCATGCACCTGCCCGAACTACCCTAGATCAGCTGGCGGTAACCCCGACGCTCCGGTGAACAGAAAGGGACCCACCTTGACCGAGACCACGCGGCTTGCACCGGGCGACAAAGCGCCCTCCTTCAGCCTGCCCGACGCCGACGGCAACAAGGTGTCGCTGGCCGACTATAAGGGTCGCCGGGTCGTCGTCTACTTCTATCCGGCCGCCTCGACACCGGGATGCACCAAGCAGGCGTGCGACTTTCGCGACAACCTGGCCGAGCTCAACGGCGCCGGCCTCGACGTCGTCGGCATCTCCCCCGACAAGCCCGAGAAGCTCGCCAAATTCCGTGATGCCGAGGGGCTGACGTTCCCGCTGCTGTCCGACCCCGACCGCAAGGTCTTGACGGCGTACGGCGCCTACGGCGAAAAGCAGATGTACGGCAAGACCGTCACGGGCGTCATCCGCTCCACGTTCGTGGTCGACGAGAAGGGCAAGATCGCCGTCGCGCAGTACAACGTCAAGGCGACCGGACACGTCGCCAAGCTGCGCCGCGACCTGTCCGTGTAGTGGCGATCGCAAGCGCGGCGAAGCCGGGCGCAGCGGGTCGCCACCATCCGGTCTAGTGGCGATCGCAAGCGCGGCGAAGCCGGGCGCAGCGGGTCGACACTCTCCGGTCTAGTCAGTCGCCGATGACGGCGGCCTCCGTGTACTCGGTGATCGGCCGCGCGACCCCCTGCTCGTCGCACACCCGCTGCAGCTTCTCCAGCGTCTCGTCGATTCCCGGGCCAAGCCGCCGGCCGGGGGTGAACGTCGCCGGAAGGTGCTGCATGCCCTGGATTACGCCGATCGTCGGATAGTGCACGGTGCCGTCGGGGTCGCAGCGGTAGTCGGGCATCCGCTCGAGCACCGCCGTGAGCATCGACTTGAACACGATCCGCGCGACATTGGAGCCGATGCAGCGGTGGACGCCGAGCCCAAAGCTGAAGTGCCGGTTGTTCTTTCGGTTCAGGTCGAGTCGATGCGGATCGGGGAACACCGCGGGATCGCGGTTGGCCATCGCCCAGGACAACCACAGGCGATCGCCCTCCTTGAACCGTGTGCCCGCGATTTCGAGATCGGCGGCGATCGTGCGTCCGTCGCCGGGAGCGGGCGTGAAGTAACGCAGGAATTCTTCGGTCGCCGAATCCAGCAGCGTGTCCGACTCCCGCCTCAGCAGCTCGCGCTGCTCGGGATTTTCGCCCAGCCATTCGAGTGCATGCGCCGTCAGCGCCGTCGTCGTGTCGAAACCTCCGCCGATGATCAGGCCCAGCATTCCGAGCAGTTCGGCGTCGGGCGCGGGTTCGCCGTCGATCTTCAGCCTCGCCAACGCGTCCACAATGCCGGGGCGCGGGTTCTCCCGGATCTCGAGGAGGTGGTTGAACAGGTCCGCCCCCATCGCCATCGTCTGCTCCAAAACCCTTGGGGCGTCCGGGGAATCGACGGGGGTGTAGACGTTGGCGTGGGCCGGCTCGCAATACAGTTGCCACTTCTTCAGCGGAACGCCCATCATGGCCAGTGTCAGGACGGCGGGCACGACGTTCGCGAGATCGTCGACGAAGTCGATCCGCCCGTCTTCGATCTTCTCGTCGATGCTCGCCCGCACGATCTCGTCGACAAAGGGCTTCCAGCGCTTGATGGCCGCCGGCGACATGTAGGGGTTGAGGACGCCGCGGTAGGCGGAGTGCTCGGGTTCATCCATCTCGAGCATGCCGCCGCGGACGCCGGTGGCCTGCGGCAGCGTGGGAATGGTGATGCCCTTGTAGCCGGTGCCCTCGCCAGTGACGTCGTGATCGTTGGACACGTGCGGGCAGCGGGCGAGCTCGAAGACCTCCCGGTTGCCCGCGGCCACCCAGTGCCCGTCATAGGTGTCGGTCCACGCCAGCGGGCACCTGGCGTGCATCTCCTCGGTGATCGCGGTGAACCGCTCGCGGTACTCGGGGGTGTGGCGATCGAAGTGGTAACGGTGGGTCTTGCTGACGCTTTCCGTACTCACAGTGGCCTCTCCTGCGGACGAGTGGCTGCGTATAGAAGCAGTATGCAGCGAGACTGCCGGTCTCGTTAAGCATTCTGGCGGCTTGTCGGCTCATCTGGCAGAGATCTTGTCCACTAGGCGATACTGACCGCCATGAGTTCCCTCGCCGAGAAAGCGCTCGCCGGGTTCATCCGGTTCCACGATCGCGTGTATCGGGGAACTCACGGCTGGATCGGGCACCGGATGATGTGGATTCCCAGCCTGTTGCTGCACACGGTTGGCGCGAAAACAGGCGCGCCACGCACGGCCGCGCTGGCCTATGGCCGCGACGGCGAGGACTACCTGGTGACCGCGTCCAACGGCGGCGCCGCGCGCTCGCCAGGCTGGTACCACAACGTGAAGGCGCGCCCCGCGGTGGAAATCAACGTCGGCCCACGGCGTTTCGGCGCCACAGCGCGTCCCGTCCTGCCTGGCGACACCGAATACGATCGGCTATGGAAGATCGTCAACAAGGTCAACAAGGGCCAGTACGCCAGGTACCAGGAGCAGACGTCGCGCCCGATTCCCGTCGTGGTGCTGACGCCCGACCGCTAGCCCAGGTTGGCCAGCAGCAGCGCCTCGCCGATGGCCGCGCGCTCGAGCACCCCCAGGTGCAGGCTCTCGTTGATGCTGTGTGCCTGGGTCCCCGGGTCCTCCACGCCGGTGACCAGGATTTTCGCCTGCGGAAAGGCGGCGGCGAATTCGGCGATGAACGGGATCGAGCCACCCATGCCCATGTCGATGGGCTCGGCGTCCCACGCCCGCCGGAACGCCGCGCGGGCCGCGTCGTAGACGTCGCCACTGGCCTCGATGGCGTAGGGCTCGCCGATGTCGCCGCGAGTGACGCTGACGTGCGCGCCCCAGGGGGCGTGGCTCCGCAGGTGGGCGGTCAGGGCGTCCAGATGCGCGGCGGCGTCCCCGCCGGGGGCCACGCGCATGCTGACCTTGGCCCGCGCCCGCGGGATCAGCGTGTTCGACGCCTTGTCGATGGGGGTGGTGTCGATGCCGATCACCGTGATGGCGGGCTTGGCCCACAGCCGCTGCGGCACGGAGCCCGAGCCGATCTCGGACACGCCGTCGAGCAGACCGGAGTCGGTGCGGGCCCGCTCGGGCGGGTAGTCGGGGTAGTTCAGCGCGGCGATGTCGGTTTCGTGCAGGCTGGCCACGGCCACGTTGCCGTCGTCGTCGTGCAGGCTGGCCAGCAGGCGCACCAGCGCGGTGAGCGCGTCGGGCACCGCCCCGCCCCACAGGCCGGAGTGCAGCCCGTGGTCGAGGGTGGCGACCTCGACCACGCAATCGACCAGTCCGCGCAGCGACACGGTCAGCGCGGGGGTGTCGGCACTCCAGTTGTCCGAGTCGGCGATGACGATCACGTCGGCGGACAGCGTGTCGCGGTGTGCCGCAAGCACTGCGGCGAGCGAGGGCGAACCGGATTCCTCTTCGCCCTCGACGAACACCGTCACGCCGACGGGCGGCATGCCGCCGTGCGCGCGAAAGGCCGCCAAATGTGTTGCGATACCGGCCTTGTCGTCGGCACTGCCGCGCCCGTAGAGCCGCCCGTCACGTTCGGTGGGCTCGAACGGCGGCGACGCCCACTGGGCGCGGTCGCCCTCGGGCTGCACGTCGTGGTGGGCATACAGCAGCACGGTCGGCGCGCCGGGGGGCGCGGGGTGGCGCGCGATGACCGCGGGCGCTCCCCCTTCGCTGACGATCTGCACGTCGCCGAAACCGGCCTGCGACAACAGATCCGCGACGGTCTGGGCGCTGCGGTGCACCTCGGGACGACGGCCGGGATCGGCCCACACCGATTCGATGCGCACCAGGTCTTCCAGGTCGCGCCGCACCGACGGCAGCACCGCGCGGACGCGCTCAACGAGATCGCTCATGGGATCGAGGCTAATCGCCTCACACCGAACGTCACGCTGGCGTCGCGGTGGGCGATGTGCTCGCGGTCAAAGAGTCTCCAGGATCGCCACCGCGGCGGCGGTGTCCGCCTCGTGCGTCAGCGACACGTGGATGATCACGTCGGCCAGGTGTTTGGCGATGTCGCCGCTCAACCGCACCCGGGGCCGCCCCCACATGTCGGTGACCACCTCGATGTCGCGGTGGATGTCCTCGGGCAGCACGGGCCGCTGCGCGAACCGAGACCCCGACCAGGCCTTGATCACCGCCTCCTTGGCCGCCCAGCGGGCTGCCAGGTGACGCGCCGCCGACGAACTCTTGTCCGAGGCGTCGCGACGCTCACCCGGGGTGAAGGTCTCGGCGAAGACAGTTCCCGGCTGGTCGACCTGCTCGGCGAAATCAGGAATGGAGACGAGATCGATGCCTACTCCGACGATCGCCACGCACCGACCCTAGCCGACGTAAAGATCGTCTTCGCCGAGGCGGGCGTCGGCGTTGAGCAACATCGCCGCCTCCTGACGCTTCTCCGGCTCGTCGTGGTTGAACCGCCGGTCGGCCGGCTTCTCGTACATCGGACGCCCACCGGCGATCGCGGACGCCAACCGGCGCTGACCGGCCAGCATGCGCTGCTCGGCCCGCTGGCGGTAGCCGTCCCGATCGGCCGGGTCCAGCGCGGCGATGAACGCCTCCGGGTGCACCAGCGCGATCAGGCCCGACACGTGTCCGAAGCCGAGGCTGGTCACCAGGCCGGCCTTGAGCGGGAACTTGCCGCGCAGGTCCAAAGGCTCACGCACCCAGACGAAGTGACCGGCGGTGGCCAGCTCGTCGTCGACGCAATCCAGGCTGCGGTTGGGCGGGATGACGCCGTCACGCAGCATCTGGCACAGGCCCATCAGCTGGAACGCCGCCGCGCCGCCCTTGCTGTGACCGGTGAGGGTCTTCTGGCTCACCACGAACAGCGGGTTGCCGGGCGATCGGCCCATCGAGTCGGCCAGCCGCTCGTGCAGCTCGGTCTCGTTGGGGTCGTTGGCCAGCGTCGAGGTGTCGTGCTTGGACACGACCGCGATGTCGTCGGCCCCCACACCCAGCTTGGCCAGCGAGCGGGCCAGCTGCGAGTCCCTGCCACCGCGGCCGGCGCCGAGGCCACCGAGACCGGGCGCCGGGATCGAGGTGTGCATACCGTCGGCGAAGCTCTGCGCGTAGCCGACCACGGCCAGCACCGGCAGGCCCATCTTGGCCGCCAGCGCACCATTGGCCAGCAGGATGGTGCCGCCGCCCTGGGCTTCCAGGAACCCGAGGCGACGCCGGTCGTTGGCGCGCGAGAACTTCGCATCGCTGATGCCCTTGGCCCGCATCATCTCGGTGTCGGCGGTGGCCGCCATGTCACCGAAGCCGATGATGGCCTCCAGGGTCAGGTCGTCGAACCCGCCGGCGACCACGAATTCGGCCTTGCCGAGCCGGATCTTGTCCACGCCCTCCTCGACCGACACAGCGACCGTCGCACAGGCCGCGACCGGATGCACCATCGCGCCGTAGCCGCCGACATAGGACTGCATGACATGGGCCGCAACAACATTCGGCAGCACCTCCTGCAGGATGTCGTTCGGCTTGGCCCGGCCCAGCAGGTTGCCGTGATACATGGTCTGCATCGATGTCATGCCGCCCATGCCGGTGCCCTGCGTGGAGGCCACCAGGCTCGGGTGCACCCAGCGCAGGAGCTCGGTCGGGGTGAAGCCCGAGGACAGGAACGCATCCACGGTCGCCACGATGTTCCACAGCGCCACCCGGTCAATGGAATTGGCCATGTCCGGGGTGATGCCCCACACCGTCGGATCGAACCCGGTGGGGATCTGCGCGCCGACGGTCCGGGACAGCTTGGTCTTCCGCGGAACCCGGATCTCGGTGCCCGCCTTGCGGATCACCTCCCAGTCGCTGGAGTCCGGCACCGGCCGGGCCACGGTGTGCTCGGGATCGAACTCGACGAACGCACGCGCGTCGGCCTCGCTGGACACCACGAACGAGAAGTCCTTGTCGAGGAACACGCTGACGAGCAGCGGTGAGGCGTGATCGGGATCGATCGCACCGTCGTCGACGAATTCGCGGATACCGCACCGCTCGACCACGGCGTCGTGGTAGCGGTCGACCAGCTCCGATTCGTCGACCAGGTCGCCGGATTCGGTGTCGTACCAACCGGGTTGGGGATCGTCTTCCCACTTGACCAGTCCGGTGGTCCAGGCCAGCTCGAGCACTCCGGCCGCCGACAGCTCCCCGGCCACCTCCATCTCGAAGCGGGTCCGCGACGAACCGTACGGCCCGAGCTCGGCGCCGCCGACGATCACCACCAGGTCGTTCAGGTCGACGTCGAGATCGGCCCAGTCGGGGGCCGGTGCCGGGCTGAAGCCGCGCGGCGGCGACGGCAGCGCGGCGATGCTGCCCTCGGCCTCGAGCGCGTCGGGGTCGTCGTCCTCAGCCGAGGCGGATTGCTCGCGGGCCTTGGCGGCCAGCTCGGCCATGTCGAGGTTGGCCTCACCGAGCCCACCGGTCAGGTCGGCCTTGATCGGCGCACCGGCGGCCGCCACCTTCGACTCGATGTCGCACAGCGCCAACAGCATTGCCGCCATCTCGTCGGTCGAGTAGGTGGTGACACCGGCCTCCTCGACCGCGTCGACGATGGCGTCGTTGTGGCCCATCAGCCCGGTGCCGCGGGTCCAGCCGATCAGCGCGTGCGCCAGGCTGACCCTTGTCGCCCAGGAGGATTCGGCGTGCCAACGGCTCACCAACGCGTCCAGCGCCGACTTGGCTTCACCGTAGGCGCCGTCACCGCCGAACATTCCACGGTTAGGCGAGCCGGGCAGCACGACGTGCAGCCGCGACGCGATGTCACGCTCGGCGCCGATCTTCGACAGCCCGCCGATCAACCGCTGCACGGCCCACAGCAGCACCTTCATCTCCATCTCGGAGCGGGAGCCGGCCTCCGACAGGTCACCGACGACGCGCGGTGCGGCGAACGGGAACAGCAACGTCGGGGTCTGCGCATCCTTGATGTGAATCGACTGCGGCCCAAGGCTTTCGGTCTGCTCGGTGCCGACCCACTCGACCAGGGCGTCGATGTCGGAGTAAGACGCCATGTTGGCCGCGACCACCCACAGTGCGGCGCCGTAACGAGCGTGGTCGCGATACAGGCCGCGGTAGAACGCCAGCCGCTCGTCGTCGAGCTTCGACGTCGTCGCGATGACGGTGGCGCCGCCGTCGAGCAGCCGCGCGACCACCGATGCCGCGATCGAGCCCTTGGAGGCACCCGTCACCACGGCGACCTCGTTTGCGTAGGGGCCTGGGTCCGGATTCTCGGCGCCGGCCGCGATCCGGCCGAACAGCGATGCGTGGATCTGGCGGCCCGCGGACAGGGACTTGCCCTGCCACCAGGTGGCCTGGGTGGCCACGACATGGCCTGCGCCCTCGAACCTTTCGGACAGGCTCACCCACCGGGCGTCGATGTCGCCCTCGTCGGTCAGCCACAGCTTGACCAGGTCTTCGCGGGCGCTGGCCCAGCGGTCGTCGAACAGCACGGCCTTCTTCGGCTCGAACACCGGCGCGACCAGACGTGGCCAGTCCGCGCCGAGTTCGGTCGTCACCAGATCGATGAGCTCGGCGTCGGTGGCCGCGGGCGAGGCGCTGACCGGGTCGTCGAGGCCCAGCTGGTTCAGCACCAGGCGGGCCGCCGATGCCAGCACGCCGTCGCGGCCGGTGATCTGGGCGGTGAATTCGCCCAACGCGGCCGCGTCGATGGTGGCACCTCCGCTGCCGCCACCCGAAGACGGCAGCGCCACCGCGATGCCGCGGCGCGCGGCGACGGAAGCGACGGCGGCATCGATGGCTTTGTCGACGGCGGCGGCGTCGGCCAAGGCGCCCTCGTGCAGGTGCCCCATGGCACCGCCACGAACACTGGTGCCCTCGCGGGTGCCCAGCGCGACCTCGACCGTGACGTGTTTGGCCCAACCCTCGCCCAGCTCCCAGGTCTTCTTGACCCGGTCGGCGATGGCGGCGGGCCGCTTGCCCGACGGCCCCAGCACCGTGCGCAGCTGGTCGTTGATCGCGTCGGAAAGCACTGGGCCGTAAGGCTTGTAGGTGCGTGCCAGCTTGGTCACCTGGGCGCGCAAGCCGGCCAGGTCGGCTTCGGCGGCGCCGTCGATGGCGCCGAGGTTCAACTCCGAACCCAGGTCCACCAGCAGCTGGTTGCGTCGCGACGACGCGCCGTCGGTGATGGATTCGATGGAATCCAGCTCCTCGATCTGGTCGATGCGCATCTTGGCCGACAGCGCGATCAACGCCAACGTCGCGTCGGCCGCGTCGAATCCGATGTCGTCGGGGCGCGGGCCTGACGGGGCGGCTGCCGGCGCGGGGGCGGCCGGGGCGGCCTCCACCGGCGCGCCGGATGCCTCCGGCGCTTCGACCGGTTCTTCAACCTCGGGCTCCGGCTCGGGATCGGTGTCGGTCGCGAACAGCACCGCGGCGTCGCGCTCGGCGTTGAGCACTTCGACTGTGCTGTGGGCATATTCGGGCAGCTTGAGCGTATTGGTCGCCAGCCCCGCCACCGTCGGCGCGGACTTCACACCGATCTCGACGAACCGCTCCACACCCAGACCGCCGGCGGCCTCCTCGGTGAACAGCAGATCCTGGGTCTCGATCCAGCGCACCGGGCTGGCGAACTGCCAGGCCAGCAGCTCGATCAAGACGGTGCGCGCCATCTCGATGCGACGCTCGGCAAGCCAGGTGTCGTAGTCGGCGAGGATCGGGTCGAGCGGCTCGGCCGGCACCAGGTCGCGGATCTCCTGGATGAAGTCGCGGTCCAGGGTGAACGGGCGGGGCACCAGGTTGGGGATGTAGCGCCCGATGATGACGTCGGGATCCTTGTCGCGCGGCATGACCCGGTCGAGCGAGCGCCGGAACTCCGCGACACCCACCCGCAGCACCCGCGAGTGGAAGGGCACGTCGATGCCCGGCACCAGGATGAACGAGCGCTTGCCGCCGGTGATCTCGCGACGCCGCTCCACCTCGGCTTCCAGCGCCTCGAGTCCGCGGACGGTGCCGGCGATCGCATACTGCGACCCGCGCAGGTTGAAGTTGACGATCTCAAGGAACTCACCTGTATTCGCCGCAATATCGGCAACGAACCCCGGGACCTCGTCATCCGGGAGGTCGATCTGCGACGGCCGAATCGCCGCCAGCCGGTAGTTGGACCGGCCCAGCTCGTCGCGGGGCACGATGTCGTGCATCTTCGATCCGCGGTGGAACACCGTCTCCAGCAACGCTTCCAGCTCGTAGATGCCCGTCACGCAGGCCAGCGCGGTGTACTCGCCGACGGAGTGCCCGCAGGCGATCGCGTCTTCGACGAAGGCGCCCTGCTCGCGCATCTCGGCGACCTGCGCCGCCGCCACGGTGGCCATCGCGACCTGGGTGAACTGCGTCAGGTACAGCACGCCCTCGGGGTGGTTGTAGGGCACACCGCTGGCGATGATGCTTGTCGGGTTGTCGCGCACCACGTGCAGCACCGAGAAGCCCAGCGTGTCGCGGGTGAACTTGTCCGCCTTGTCCCACACCTTGCGGGCGGCCTTGGACCGGGCCCGGACGTCCATGCCCATGCCCTTGTGCTGAATACCCTGGCCGGGGAACGCATAGACGGTGTGCGGGGAGGCCAGGCGCGCGGTCGCCGACATCACCAGATCCGATCCGATGCGGGCTGCGACTTCCAAAACCTCTGCACCCTGGTCGATCCCGACGCGGTCGACGCGGAAGGAGACCTCGTCGCCGGGACGCACCATGCCCAGGAAGCGGGCGGTCCAGCCGATCAGCCGCGCCGGCGGGCGGGCCTGACCGTCGGTGGCGGTCACCGCGTGCTGGGCAGCGGCCGACAGCCACATGCCGTGCACGATGGGCGATTCCAGGCCGGCCAGCAGGGCGGCGGCCCGGTCGGTGTGGATGGGGTTGTGATCGCCGGACACCACCGCGAACGGGCGCATGTCGACGGGCGCGGTGATCGTGACGTCACGGCGGCGCCGACGCGGAGTGTCGGTGGCGTTTTCGGAGACCGCGCCGCCGGCACGCACCGGGTCGGTCAGCTCGGCCGCGCCGGTGCGCCCGAGGATCGCAAAGCGCTCGTCGAGGGTCGCGATCGCCTCACCGTCGGCGCCGGCGATGGTGACCGTGACGGGAACGACACGCCCCATATCGGTGTCGTCGGCCGCCAAAGCCGTTGCGGTGATGGTCAATTGGGCCGGGTCCTTCGGCAGCTCGCCAACCATGTGCGCGGCGTGGTCGAGATGCACCAGGCTCAGCAGGCCCTCCACGACCGGGACGCCGGCGTCGGTGACCGCCGAGCCGATCGCGGAAAAGACCGCGGGCCAGCACGGGCCGACCAGCGCGTCGGGCACGGTGGTGAGGCTGGGCGCCAACGGTTCCCCGAAGGTGGCCGTGACCCCCGTGTGGTCGGCGACGCGCTCGGGGTCCCAGTCCACCGTGACGGTGGCTGTCCCATCGGTGACCGGGGGCATGAATTCCGGTCCGTCGACGCCGGCGGCGATCGCCAGCACCGCACGCATGGCCGTGGCGGCGTCGTCGGTGGAGACCACGGGCGTCGCGCCGTCAACGGTGTTGGGCGGCAAGGTGAATGGGATCTCGACCCAGACCCCCGACACCGGGACGCTCAGCACAACCCGGTCGTCCTCGACCTGAAGGCGCGCGCCGGTGGACGAATGCGTGGCGCGGCGGCTCTCGGGTCCATCAGAGTCTCCGTGCACCAGCCACTCGGAGGGGTCGGCGATCCGATGGACGGGGTTGATCGCGGTGCGGCCGGCCCACTGCACGTCGGGGGCGTCCAGCACCACGGCCAGCGGTCCGGATACATCCGCGCGGCCGGTGCGGCGCGACGTGACGGCCGTCGGCTCGATTCCTGCGGCCAGCGCCTCGTCGACGGCGGCCTGCTCGAAGCGGTCCAGCAGTTCGCCGACGGGTTCGTCCATTCGGGTGATCCCCGCGACGGCCGCGGTGCCCGGGATGATGCACACCTGGTCGGCGTCGTAGCGGGCGTCGTGAGCCTGCCACAGCGAGTCACTGCGCCACCAGCGCCGCACATCCTTGTCGATGACCGGCACGAAGTTGACCGGCTTGCCCACCATCTTGCACAGGGTGACGAAGAACGGCACGTCGGCCGGGTGCAGTTGGACGGTCTCGGCGTCGGGGTAGCGGTCGAGCAGCAGATCGATCGCCGCCTCGGGGTTCTCCAGCAGGCCCTCGTCGTTGTAGAGCGTCTCGATGGGGCCGAAATCCTGTGGGTGCAAACGCGCTTCGGCTCGCTGCAGCATCTGCTGGAACCGGTCGCGCCACGTGTCGGCCAGCCAGGGGCTGCCCGGGGCGGCGGTGTCGGCGGTGGAGTCGCCGTCGCCGATGGCCAGCTCGACGTAGCGCCGCAGCCACTGCAGGTAGGTCATCTCGCCGGCGTCGCCGAAGTACGGCTTGGCGGTGGTGGCCATCGCCGCGATGATCTCGTCGCGGCGTTCGGCGACGGCGTCGGCGTCACCGGCGACCTCGTCGAGCAGCCGTCCGCAGCGCGACGCGCTGTTGTCGATCTCGTGGATGTCCGCACCGAGCTGGCTGCGGCTGGATGCCATGCCACCGGAGGCTTTTCCGGCGCCGATCCACTGGTCGGTGCCCTGCGTTTCGACGAGCATCCGCTTGACCGACGGCGAGGTGGTGGCCTCCTTGGCCGCCATGGCCGCCGTGCCGACCAGGATGCCGTCGATCGGCATCAGCGGGAAACCGTAGGCCTGCGCCCAGCGCCCGGACAGGTAGTCGGCCGCCCGCTCGGGCGTGCCGATACCGCCGCCGACGCAGACGGTGATGTTGGAGCGCGACCGCAGTTCCGAGTAGGTCGCCAGCAGCAGGTCGTCGAGGTCTTCCCAGGAGTGGTGGCCGCCGGCGCGGCCGCCCTCGATGTGCGCGATCACCGGTTTGGTGGACACCTCGGTGGCGATGCGGATGACCGAGCGGATCTGCTCGACGGTGCCGGGCTTGAAGACGACGTGGCTGATGCCGACGTCGCCCAGCTCCTCGATCAGCTCGACGGCTTCCTCCAGCTCGGGGATGCCGGCGCTGATGACCAGACCGTCGATGGCCGCGCCGGACTGGCGCGCCTTTTGCACCAACCGCTTGCCGCCGACCTGCAGCTTCCACAGGTAGGGGTCCAGGAATAGCGCGTTGAACTGGTAGGTGCGACCGTCCTCGAGCAGCCCGGAGAGCTCCTCGATCCGATCGGCGAAGATCTCCTCGGTGACCTGCCCGCCGCCGGCCAGCTCGGCCCAGTGGCCGGCGTTGGCGGCAGCGGCCACGATCTTGGCGTCGACCGTGGTCGGGGTCATGCCCGCGAGCAGGATCGGCGAGCGGCCGGTCAGGCGGGTGAACTTCGTCGACAGCTTGACCCGGCCGTCGGGCAGGCGCACCAGCGTCGGGGCGTAGCTCGACCACGCCCGCGCCACCTCGGGGACGGCGCCGACGGTGAAGAGGTTGCGCTGGCCGCCGCGGGTCGCGGCGGGCACGATGCCCACCCCCAGGCCGCGGATCACCGGCGCGGTCAGCCGGGTCAGGATGTCGCCGGGGCCCAGATCGAGGATCCACCGGGCGCCGGCGTCGTTGACGCGGGTGATTTCCTGCACCCAGTCGACCGGGCGCACCAGAATGGATTCGGTCAGTTCGCGGGCCAGGGCCACGTCCAGGCCCACCTTCTCGGCCCAGTTGCCGACGATGTCGATGCCGTCGGCCAGCCGGGGGGTATGGAAGCCCACCTCGACCTGCACCGGGTCGAACACCGGCGAGAATACGTCGCCGCCGCGCAGCTTGTTCTTCCGGTCGGCCTCTTCCTTCTCCGAGATCTGCTGGCAATACAGCTCGAAGCGGGACAGCTGCTCGGGGGTGCCGGTGATGACGACCGACCGGCGGCCGTTGCGGATGGACAGCACGGGCGGCAGCACGGTCCGCACGTCCTGGGCGAACTCGTCGAGCAGCTGGCTGATGCGCTCGGGGTCGGCGTTGGTGACCGACACCATCGGCGGCCGGTCGCCGAGCACGGAGATTCCGCGCCGACGAGCCACCAGCGTCCCGGCCGCACCGATCAGCTGGGCCAACGCCAGCAGCTCGACGTCACGGGCGCTTCCGCCCTTGAGCGCCTCGACGGCGAGCACGCCCTGGGAATGCCCGGCGACGGCCACCGGCGGCGTCGCGCTCAGATCCATGCCCTGGCGCGCCAGCGCGCGCACGGCCGCGATCTGGGTGAGCAGCACGCCCGGGATCGAGACCGCGGCCGAGGTCAGGTGCTTGTTCGAGGGGATCGGGTCCTCAGCGGCCAGCGCGCGGACCCACGTCAGCGGCTCGAAGCCGATGGGACGGACCACGACCAGCTCTTTCGCCACCGGCTCGAGGAGGAGTTCCACCTCACCGACCAGTGCGGACAGATCCGATTCGATGCCGGCCGACGAAACCAGTTCTTCGAGCGTCTCCAACCAGGCGCTGCCCTGGCCACCGAAGGCCACGGCGTAGGGCTCACCGGCCGTCAGGCGGTCGACAAGAGCATGGGTGTCGGCTTGGTGCTTGCCCCCTTGCGGGCCCTGCCCGTCGCGCTCGGCGGACACCCGGTCATGCTCGTGAATCGTCACCTTCTCTGTCTCCCCTGGTATGCGTCTTTACGTATCGGTTCGTGTGGGCGGTCACCACCAGAGGGTGGGCACTCGCCGGGCTCCTCGATGCGGCGTGGTTCAGCGTCGAATCACAGCCGGGAAACGGCGGCCGGTGCGTTGTCGGCGGACCGCCCGGATGGCGCTGGGCGGTGCGACGGACTTCATCGGCTGTACTAAGAGTGTCATAAGATTCGACCCCCGTTTTGCGAGGTGATCGGTTACTGGCGAGTTCTACGCATGGGTAACCGTGTCGTGGGTAACACGCGGTTTGACCGGCGGCGCGCACGCGATTCACAAACCTGCTGCATGCAGGTGGTTACGGTCGAGTAGCTATAACTGCGCAGATCAAAGCAGTTTTGTTATCGAATCGTTACATAAAAATTTTGGGTCGTGCAGCGCCGTCCGGGCGACTTAAGCGACACCGTCCGCCGAGTACGCGCGTCCGCCCGGCCCGGAAATGAGCGAACGAGTGTTTGCTGGGCTTTCTAAGAGTCCGGCGCCCGGTCAGGCGGGACGGCGAAGTGGGCCGCTAGGCCCACTGCCCGAATTGGGGTTTGAGGATCTCGTTGATGTCCACGCCGACCCCGCCGACGCTGCGTTTGTCGATTTCAACCTGGTGCAAGTTGGCGGCCGGATGCGCGTATCCCTTGGGTGAGCCCCAGTTGTGCTGCCAGAAGTAGGAGCCCAAACCGTCGTGCAGCGCCCAGTCGATGGTCTTCGAATTGGCGTACACGCCTGTGCGCTGATGACCGATGACGGACTCCCACGACCGCAGGTACGGCGCTATCTGGCTCTTGTACTGCTCGTAGGAGGGGTCGTCGTCGATCGACGCATAGATGGGCGCGGCGGCGGGGCCGCCGGCCGCGGCGTGGAGCTGCATGCCGCGCTGCGCGTGCTGCAGGCCGGCGTTGGCGCCACCGAGCCAGTCCGCGGTGTTCCCCTTGCCGTACTGGTAGCAGGAGACGATCTTGAGTCCGTTGCTGTGGAGGTCGCGCGCCTCGGCGACCTGGATCGGCTTGCCCAGCATCCACTTGCCGCCGGGCCGCCGGTCCGAGACGTACCGGATCGATCCCACGGCGCCCGCGGCCCGGATCTGGCTGGCCGGAATGACCCCGGCCGCATAGTCGAGCAGGGTGCCTAGTGACGCCGAGGCCGGCGCGGCGCGCAACGACGTACCCGCAACGCCCAGACCCACGAGGGCCGGCGCCACCGCGTATTTGAACAGGTCGCGCCGCGAAACCGATGACACAAGCCACAGGGTACGACACAAACCCCATATGACACATTGATCACACTGGTCACAGGTGTGTCACAGTGCCACATCGGCGCTGCAGCGCGCCCGCGGCACCCAACACCGCATACGGGCCGGTGACCGCCATGAGGCTCAGCAGGGAGCGCACCCTGGGATCGCCGCGCCGGAGACGTCTCAGCTCCATCAGGGCGTTGACGTTGTCCAGCGTGTCGACCATCAGGCCGATGTATTGCCACCGCCGGCGGTTGGGCTCGTCACTGCTGAGATAACCCACGCCCAGGGCCAGGGCGCGCGCACCGAAAATGCGGATCAAGTACTTGAGCTCGGTGGACAGCAGGTGGTCTGGGACCCCGTTCATGCGGGTCTGGGATGCCGGGTAGGCAAACGCGGTGGCGCCCAACAGGATCCGGCCGACGGCGGCCGCGGCGAATGCGCGGCGCAGGCCCGCGGGCTGCGGCGGTGAGGCTGGTTTCGATGTGATGGTCATGATTGCAGTCTTCGCCGCCCAGGTAAGTACGTCGATTACCTTCCAGGTAGTGGTTTAGGTCTACGCAACGGCGTTAGGTTCCGAAGATGCCTGGGGACATAGCGGGAACGGCGGTGCGCGAGTGGCGCACCCGTCGGCGATTGAGCCAGATGGAACTCGCCCATCGGGTGGATGTCTCGCCCCGCCATCTCAGTTTTGTCGAGACCGGCAGAGCCAACCCCAGCCGTGCGCTGTTGCTGCGCATCGGCGAGTCCCTCGATCTCCCACTGGCCGCGCGCAACCGACTGCTGCTCGACGGCGGCTACGCGCCCATGTTCGGCGAGCACACCTTGGATGCCGAAAGCATGCGGCCGGTAAAGGCGGCCGTCGACTCGGTATTGGCCGGCCACGCCCCGTACCCGGCCATCGTCACCGATGCCTGCTGGAACCTGATAGCGGGGAACGTGGGGTGCGTCGTGCTCGCCGAAGGGGTCGACCCGGAGCTGCTGCGCCCGCCGATCAACGTCATGAAATTGTGTCTGCACCCGCGGGGACTGGCGCAGCGATTGCTCAACCGGGCCGAGGTGCACGCGGCCATCCTGGGCCGGGTCCGCCGGCACGCGCAGGGCACCGCGGCACCCGACATCCGCCGTCTTTACGAGGAACTCTCGAGTTATCCGGCGCCCGCGGGAGCCGACCGCGGCGAGGCGACCGGCGAGCTATACGTGCCGTTTCGGATGCTCACGCTGGACGACGCCGAGCTCCGATTCGTCAGCACCATCGCAACCTTTGGCAGTCCGCTCGACATCTCCGTGGAAAGCCTCATCATCGAGTCGTTCTTTCCCGCGGACCCGGGCACCGCCGACTACCTGCACGGTCTCGACAGCGATCTGCGGCTGCGCGCGATCGCGCAGCAGCACCCGCAGTTGCTTGCCTACATCGGTTCTCGCTAGCGCGTGGACCTTAATTTATTATCACTATAAAGTTAGCAGAGTTACCGCGAGCGCAACTGCAACCGGAGTTCAGATGGAACGCGACCAGCTCATTGACCTGACCCGCCGCGCCCTGAAGTTGGCGCGCGACAAGACAACCGACCTCGCACCGAGTGAGCACCGGGTCGACGCGCGGGACTACACCAGTCCCGAACGCCACGACCTCGACCGGGACATGCTGCTGGCCAGCCCGCAATTGGTCGGCTACGTGTCCGAACTTCCCGCCCCGGGGGCGTATTGCACCAAGACGGTGATGGGACGGTCGATCCTGTTGACCCGAACCTCCGACGGATCGGTGAAGGCGTTCGACAACGTGTGCCTGCATCGGCAGTCGCAGGTGGTCACGGGATGCGGCACCGCCAAGCGGTTCACCTGTCCCTACCACGCGTGGACATACGACAACACCGGGCGGTTGGTGGGATTGCCGGGCCGTGAGGGTTTCCCGGACGTAACACTGCGCTCCGACGGCCTAGCCGAACTCCCGGCCACAGAATTCGCCGGATTCCTCTGGGTCTCACTGGATCCCGGTACGACGCTGGACGTGGCCGCGCACTTGGGACCGCTCGCCGACGAACTCGATTCCTGGGGTATCGGGCGCTGGTCGCCGTTGGGCGAGAAGGTGCTCGACACCCCGATCAACTGGAAATTGGCCATCGACACCTTCGCCGAGAACTACCATTTCGCCACCGTCCATCAGCAGACGTTCGCCACCATCGCGCGCAGCAACTGCACGGTGTTCGATTCCTTCGGCCCGCACCACCGGCTGATCTTTCCGCTCAACACCATCCTGGATCTCGACGAGCTGCCCGAGGAACAGTGGAATCCGTTCCACAACATGGTGGTGATCTACGCGCTGTTCCCCAACATCGTGCTGTCGGTGACGATCGCCAACGGCGAACTGTTTCGCGTCTACCCGGGTGCTCAGCCCGGCAGGTCGATCACCGTCCACCAGAACGCCACACCGCAGGATCTGTCCGACGAATCCGTCGCCGCCGGCGCTCAGGCCGTCTTCGAATACGCACACGCCACCGTGCGTGACGAGGACTACCGCCTGGTGCAGGGACTGCAGGCCAACCTCGAGTCAGGCGTCCGCGACCATCTGGTGTTCGGTCGCAACGAGCCGGGATTGCAGCACCGCCACATCACGTGGACCGAGGCGCTGGCGGGCTCAGCGCGCTGAGTCGTCCACCGACAGCACCGCGACCAGGTCGTCCAGTAGCGTTGCCAGCACACCGGTTTGGCCAGGGCGTACCGCTGCGAGAAGTTCAACCGCGTCGCGCCGGCGCCCGGCGGCCACCAATGGGCCCAGCCGATCCACGGTGGTCCGCAGGTCTGGGTCGGACGGTTCGGTGTTCGTGACGGTGGTGGTGAGCACCTCGACCAGCTCCCAATCCCGATACAACGCGAGGGACCGCTCGTTGAAGGCGAACGCGGTCACCGGCTGACCGCCCAGCGTCCCGCGGTAGCGGTAGGGGCCTTCCATGTATTCGATCGGCAGGCCATGTGCGGGCGCCGCGACAACCGGCTCGCCGACAATGTCGAGTCCCAGTGTGGGACAAGTGATCCGGTGGCGATCGGGCATGTAGCGGGCGGGGGCGAGCGGTCGCACCAGGGGTCGCATCGTCTCCGGCCACCGCACGTAGCTGCTGATCGTCACCTCGATGTCTTCGGCGCATTGCGGCGACGTGGCGGGATCGGGGTAGCTCGCGGTGACACCGGTGAAGGGCTGCAGGACATTGTCGTTCGTGCGGTCGAACTGTCGCCAGATGCTCAGGTCGACGCCGTTGTCGAAATTGATCGTGCGCCATTCGTGCGACCTGGCCCGCGGATCTCCCGCGGATCCCCCGCCGCCGGCGTATTTCGGGAACCACTGCCGATCGACGTGGCCACTGCTGCCGGAGACCTGGTGGATCTCCTCGCCCCAGCGCAAGGTACCGGTCATCGCCATACCGGTCTGGAAGTAGGAGTAGGTGTCGTCTTGGCCGAAGCAGACGATCTTGCCGTTGTAGGTCGATGCGCCCACCGGAGTCGGTGCGCGCGTAGGGGTTACGGCCAGGTCCAACCGCATGCGCCGGCCGGTATGGTCCTCCCCCACCAGGCTGACGCGGTAGGTGTAGGGCAGTAAACCTCCGTCGCCGTTACGGCACGTGGTCCAGGACGCGGTGCCCGCACCGCTGGCGTAGCTGATGTCGAGGTGGCCCGTGGCCAGTTCCAGCTTGCGCATCGCCCCCGGTTCGAGGTTGGCCGGCGGCATATCGTAATCCGTGTAGGTGCCGTAATCGCCGGTGTCGAGGTCGAAGAGCGCCATCGTGTAGAAGTCGGCGACGATCGTCCCGCCGGGCCGGTTCTTGTTGAAGATGGTCAGGAAGGCAAAGGAGCGGTCGGTTTCGGCGGCGTCCAGCTGACCCGCGATGAACCAGGTGTCCGACTCCTGGTCGGGGTGTTCGCCTTCGGCGGCGGGAAATTCGAGCTGGCCGTCACCGGGCACCAACTGAAATGGGTAACTGCACCAGTCGCTCGTCATATCGCGCCTCGCCTCGACATCGTCGCTGATGATCCGCCCGCGGCTTCCCGCCTCGCGCTTTCTTCGCTATGTTAGCGTCAATAGCGAATTACGGTCACGGTCTTGACTGCACCCACCGCTGCCTCGAGGAGGCACCCCGATGACGAAGAATTCCGACCATCGTTCTTACGACGAAGTGTTCATCGGAGGGCAGTGGCGCAAGCCCGCCAATCCCCAACAGCTCGACGTGATCTCGCCGCACTCCGAGGAGCCGGTCGGTCACGTCCAGGCGGCCGGCCCGGAGGACGTCGACGCCGCTGTCGCCGCCGCGCGGCGCGCCTTCGACCACGGGCCGTGGCCACGGATGAGCCACGCCGATCGAATGGCCAAAGTCGAACAGCTCGCCGCGATCTACGCCCGCCACAGCGACGACATGGCCGACCTGATCACCGACGAGATGGGATCTCCGCGCAGTTTCAGCCGGATGGGTCAGGGGGCGGCCGCCGCATCGCTCATCCACCTCTCGCTGGCCGCCGCCCGCGACTTTCCGTGGACCGAACGCCGCCAGGGGGTGCTCGGCGAGGTGCATCTGCGCCGGGCCCCGGTCGGGGTGGTCGGGGCGATCGTGCCCTGGAACGTGCCCCAGTTTCTGATCATGCCCAAGCTGATCCCCGCCCTCATCGCGGGCTGCACGGTGATCGTCAAGCCCGCGCCCGAAACGCCTTTGGACGCTTTGTGGTTGGCCGAGATGATCGAGCAGCTGGACCTGCCCGAAGGCGTGGTCTCCGTCCTGCCGGGGGGCACCGACGTCGGCGAGGCGCTGGTACGCCACCCGGGGGTGGACAAGATCGCGTTCACCGGCTCGAGCGCCGTCGGGCGCCGGATCGCCGCCCTGTGTGGGGAACAGTTGAAACGCGTGAGCCTGGAGTTGGGCGGCAAGTCGGCGGCGATCATCCTCGACGACGCCGACATCGACAAGACGGTGGCCGGGTTGAAGAGCGCCGGCCTGATGAACAACGGTCAGGCCTGCGTCGCCCAGACCCGCATCCTGGTCAGCGACCGCAAGCACGACGAGGTCGTCGACGCCCTGGCGGGCATGATGTCAGCGCTCAATGTCGGTGACCCCGCCGACGAGGCGACCGACATCGGACCGCTTGTCGCCCAACGACAACAGCACCGCGTCCAGGACTACATCCAGTCCGGCCGCAGCGAAGGCGCCCGCATCGTCCTGGGTGGCGACCAGAGCCCGTCCGACCGCGGCTGGTACGTGCAGCCGACGCTGTTCGCCGACGCCACCAACGACATGCGCATCGCCCGGGAGGAGATTTTCGGGCCGGTGCTGACGGTGCTGCGCTACCGCGACGAGGACGACGCGATCCGCATCGCCAACGAGACCGACTACGGTCTGGCCGGCTCGGTGTGGACATCCGACATCGGGCACGGCCTGGAGGTCGCCGCCGCCGTGCGCACGGGGACCTACGGCATCAACATGTACACCCTCGACATCGGCGCTCCGTTCGGCGGATTCAAGCAATCCGGCATCGGGCGCGAGTTCGGCCCCGAGGGCCTGCACGAGTATGTCGAGCTGCAGACGCTGATAAGCAAAGGACAGCTGCCGCCCCTATGAGGGCTCAGATGCGCACGATCACCGCGTAGTCACATCAGTCACGTGCGCCCCCGCGGGGCTTGAACAGCGATTTTCAACGCGATATCACATGCGCTATCAAGTTCGCCACCACGACATGCCCGGCTCTCCTGGTGCCTGCGTGGCCGGCGTAACAAAGCTATGAAGACCTCGGTCGCCATGAGGGGTCGCGGCCGAGGCGCGCGAGAAGCCTTGCCTGCGCACCGCTTTCGCCGGGTACGACTAGCGGAGCCTTGAACATTCCCGCCGACGTCTGATGATCCCCGGGTAAGCCGGCGCAAAACAGTTCACACCACTCCGTGTCCAAAGTGTCGTCGGCCCGCACCGCGCGCGCCAGGTCCCACGTATGCACCA
This sequence comes from Mycobacterium marseillense, assembly GCF_010731675.1. Classification (NCBI taxonomy): domain Bacteria; kingdom Bacillati; phylum Actinomycetota; class Actinomycetes; order Mycobacteriales; family Mycobacteriaceae; genus Mycobacterium; species Mycobacterium marseillense. The sequence goes on along the minus strand of NZ_AP022584.1, from coordinate 5,374,327 downwards.
AGACATCGCGGGTCAGATTCGGCATCAGCCTGTACGCATCGAGCTGGGTCACGCCGCCTGAGGCGAGGGCGTCCTTCAGCGAGCGGTACGTCAATTGCCATCGGGCGTGTGGATCTTCGCGCGGCCGGTCGGGCTTGAGTCCCAAGGGACGCAACAGGAGTACGTCATGAAATCCGATGACGTGCTCGAGCACTCCCCGGGCATCCCAGGCTTCGCACGGGGACGGACGGTCCCAGTTGCCGTCCGCCGCGGCAACCGCCTCACCGAACCGGCGGCACACCGCGAGGTGCAGCTCAGCTCCCTCATCCATCGCCGCGATGCGCGCCGTCGGGCACCTGCAACGTCAGCTCGACCGGACAGCACAGCGCGCCATGCTGATTGGTGACCTGGATTTCGATGTCGACCAGGCAGCGCGGCGGGTCCACCGAGGTGTCCCGCCGTTTGGCCAGCGCCAGTCCGCGGCCGGTCATGGTGTCGCCTGCGTACACCGACCCGGTCAGCCGCATGGAGCGGCGCACCACGCGGCTGCGCGGTCCCGCCCACTCGGTCGCGACCCGGTCGGCGAAGCCGGCGAGGTGCATCGTGTTGACGTAGATCGTCGGATTGCCTTGAGCTCGGGCGTAATCCGGGTCGAAATGACCGGGGAAGTAGTCCCACGTCGCCCCGGTGTTCTCCACCACGCGCTGGTAGCTGATGTGGTCAACCACCTCGGGCAGCTCGGCCGGAATGGTGATCCGCTCGAAGTCCAGGCCGTCGCCGGTCACGAGGAGCCGCCGGGGGTGAAGCGGAACAACGTGTTACGGGAGGTGGCGACCACGGTGCCGTCCTGGCGGCGATAGGTCTCCAGCGTCTCGACGAAATGACCGACCCCGAGCCTGGTCCGCTTTTCCGGCGACACCGACACCAGCTCGTCGACGACGGTCAGCACGTCGCCCTCGATGATCGGCTGGGGGAACTCAACCTCGTTGGCGGCGTTGATGAATGTGGTGCCCGGCAGCGGCACCCGCAGGGCGATCAATGAATCGGAGCGCCTCCCGCCGGGCTGCCAGGGCGGTGCGATCAACCACCCCATCAGCAGAGCGGGCGGCGCGAGCAGACCTCCCCAGTGCAGGTGCGCGAACTCGGGATCCCAATAGGACCGATTGCCGTCCCGGACCATCGCGGCGAACAACTGGATGCGCGCGGCGCTGACCGCCGTGGCCGCGGTGCGGGGTTCGCTTTTCGCACCGACCATCTGCAACGCATCCTCGTAGGTGCCGAAGGCCAGCCGCTGACTGAAATCCTGGTCCACGAATCGATGCCGCTCACATGACGAGCGGATGCCGGCTCGGGACCGAATCCCACTGCAATGTGCGGGAGGTGAAGTACCAGCCGCCGCGCTCGTAAACCAGTGTGTCGCGGAAGATCCCGGTGGCCCGCAGCGTGGTGTCCTCGAACATCGTGGCGAAAAGCACGGCGACACAATGTTGGTCGGCGTTGACCCCGTCGACGGTGATCTCGTGGTCGAGCGTGATCAACCGCTGCCCGTCGCCGCCGTCGAAGGCCGCGCGCAGATCGGTGAACGCCTCACCGTCACGGGCATAGCTGGCGCCGGAGTGGCGGAAGGTGGCGATCCAGCGGTCGCGGTCACCGTCCGAATAGGCGCGATTGTGCCGGGCGTCCAGGTTGAGGATGGCAGCTCGGCCCGTGGCGGCGTGGAGCAGCTGCTGTTCCTGATAGGTCATAGTCATTGTGCTTCGCAGCCTCTCTCACAGTGACGGGCAACGTTATCGGGCAACGATATACCCCTCTTTCTCACGATCCCATGCGCCCGGATTCACACCCGTTTTGCGCAGGACGTCTTTGCGGATGCGTCCAATGACGTTCTTCGGCAGTTCATCCACCGCCTCCACGTACCGCGGCACGCAGAAGTACGGCATCCGGGCCGCGCAGAAGTCGAGCAACTCGGCGCACTCCAGCGTGGCCCCGGGACGCAACGTCACCACCACCAGGATGTCGTCTTCGCCCAGCTCGCTGGGAACTCCGACGGCCGCGGCTTCGGCCACGGCGGGGTGGCGCATGACGACGGTCTCCACTTCGACCGAGGAGACGTTCTCGCCGCGCCGGCGCAACGAATCTTTGACGCGATCCACATAGGTCAGGTTCTGGTCGACATCGAGGCGCCCCAGATCACCGGTGCGAAACCACTCCGGGTGCGGGTCCACCCTGCCCCCCTGGCCCACATAGCCTTCGCTCATCACGTGGCCCCGTTTGGGGCGGCACGCGATCTCCCCGACGGCGCCGGGCGGCAGCGGAACACCGCGCTCGTCGATGATGCGTACGTCGAAATCGGGGTTGGGCCGGCCCGAGGTCCCGGGCACGCCCTCGTCGGCCACGGCCTTGAGGGCGATCGGGAATGCCTCGGTCAATCCGTACATCGTCACGATGCGGCAGTCGTAACGCTTTTCGATGTCGCGGTAGGAGGTCGCGTCGATGGGCGCGGCGGAGATGAACCGCAGCGGCAGCTGCGCGTCCCGGGTATCCGCGGGCAGGTTTTGCAGCATCGAGACCATCGCGCCGGCGCCGGCGAAACCGACCGCGCCGTGGGCGCGTATCTCATCCCACACCTTCGCGGGGTGAAAGGCCTTGGCCAACACGGTGGTTCCGCCGACCAGCATCGGCGCCAGCACGCTGGGCGCCGCACTCAGATGGAAGAGCGGCATCGCCGTCCACAGCACCTCCCCCGCGCCGAACTCCCACGCCGCGGCGGCGGTCGCGGCCACCGAGAACAGGTAATGCCACGTCGTGGCGACCGCTTTCGAGGGTCCCGTCGTGCCCGAGGTGTAGAACAGCACCCCCACGTCCGCCTCGCCTCCGGGGCTGTCGCCCACCGGGTGAACCGGCGTGCTGCTCAACGCCCGGGTGACCGAATCATCGAGCACCACAACGTCGGTCGACGCATCCAGTCCGTCCGCGACGTCGTCGACGCGGGGCCGCCGCTCGGCATCGGTGAGGATCACCTTGGCGTGTGACAGGCGGAGCGTGTGCAGCAGAAAGTCGCCCTTGGTCGCGGCATTGACGGCCGCGCTGACCGCGCCGATACGCGCGGCCCCCAGCCAGAAGTAGACCCATTCCGGGCAGGTGGCGGTGAACAACGCCACGCAGTCGCCACGGCCGACACCCAAGCCGGACAGCATGTTTGCCGCCGCCCGGGACCGCCGCCGCAACTGCTCGAAGGTCACGTCCACCCCGGCGATCGACATCATCACCCGGTCGGGATGCTGCTCGGCGCGTCGATCCAGGACGGCCGGCACGGTGAAACTATCGACACCGAAATCGGCGGGGCCGGGCATCAGGGTGTCATCAGGCTTGGGAAGCCGCCGGGTCGGGCTCGCCGTCGGCGGTGTAGCCGAAGTCGGACGGCGACGGTTGGGTTCCCGGATAGAAGCGGTGCGCCCAGCGGCGAAGGGCCGCGTAATCGTGCGCCTCTTCGGGAGCCAGGTTCGGCTTCTCCAGGTACTTCATGTTCTCCCAGGTGAAGAAGTCCTGCTTGATGACTTCTTGCTGCAGCGCGAGGAACCGGCCGGCGCGTCCGGTGGGCACGTCGCCGGTGTCGCCCGGTTCACGAACGGAAGCCTGTGTGTAGAAGTAGTCCGTGTAGTCCTCGTCGACCGGCGTCTGGCCGGTGACCTGAACGGTGGCCACCAGCTCGCTGGGGAATCGCACCACGCCCAGCCCCAGCGAGTAGTTGTCGTAGATGATCTTGGCGTCGACCGGCCCGTTCGGGGTCAGCCACGTCTGCGCCCGGCCCCCACCGAAGTGCGCGTTGACAGTGGCGTGCAGGTGGTAGCCGGCCACCTCGAACGACGCGGTGGTGGCCGGATTGGCGGCCTTGTGCACGTACTGAACGTGGTACGGGTCGGCGGCGTTCTCGATGATCATCTGCGGGTGCACCTTGACCCGGTTGACCATCTGGGTGTGCGGGTGCAGGGGGTAATACTCGTCGGTCTCCAGCTCGGGTAGCACCGGCGGCTGCCAGTACGGCGCCCGCCCGTGTCGCTCGTGCCAGGCCAGGACGAAGCCGTACCACTCCATGCTCGGATAGGTCCGGATGCGCACGTTGTTCTTGCAGCCGATCTTGCTGTAGGGGATCAGCGCGTTGCTGCCGTCACCGCGCCATTGCCAACCGTGCCAAGGGCAGACGATGTTCTCGCCCTCCACGGTGCCGCCGACGGCAAGGTTGGCGCCGAGGTGCTGGCAGTAGGCGTCCATCACGTGGACCTGGCCCGACTCGGTGCGGAAGAGCACCAACTCCTCACCGAAGTAGTGCGCACGCTTGACCTGACCGGGAGCCAGGTCGGAGCCGAAGGCGACGATGAACCAACCCGTCGGGAAACGGTAGGTCGACAAGGCGATGCCGGCCTGCCCGAACTCTCGTTCGGACGGGTCCTCGGCCGACTCGAAGGCCGAGTCCGAAACTGTATGCGTCACGAGCACTCCAAGTTCGACGACTAGCTCTATTTTTACTATCTTAGGCATAGAACGTCAACGCGGCGCTCACCGGGCCACGGTGCGTCGCCGCAGAACGGGGCTCGGTGATGACGGCTGCAGCGGTCGATCTGTCCGATCTGTCTTTGTGGTGCAACGGCTTTCCCGACGACCTGTTCGCCGAGCTGCGACGCGGCCAACCCCTGTTCCGGCACGACCTGACCCCGGGCGTCGCGGCGCTGTTTTCCGGCGGTACGCCGCGCGAATTCTGGGTGGCCACCAAGCATCGCCACGCGATCCGCCTGCACCGCGATACCGAGTCGTTCACCGCGGCCGACGGCCCACTCATTCAGCCGGTCGCCATGTTCTCGTCGTTCCCGACGATCATCACGTTGGACCCACCCGAGCTGAACAAGCGCCGAAAACTGATCTCGAACGCCTTCAATCCGCGCGCGATCGCCAAGCTGGAGAACGGCATCCGGGCGCGTGCGGCGCGGATGATCGACGGCCTGCTCGCGCGGGGTGAAGGGGACTGGATCGATGACGTCGCCGACGCGTTGCCGATGTCGGTCATAGGCGACATCATCGGCATACCGGAGGAGGACCGGCCGCGAATATTCGACATCTTCGACCGCATCTTGAAGGCGCTTGCGCCCGAGGCGGGCCCGAGCGGTCAGGCGGAACTCGGGCTCTTTGGCTCGGTCTTCGAATACGCGATGGAGCTCACCGCCGAAAAGCGGCGCGATCCCACCGACGACATTTGGAGCACGCTCGCGACGGCGGTGATCACCGGCGAGGACGGCGAGCAGTTCAGCCTGCCCGAAAACGAACTCGAGTTCTTCTTCTTCGTGCTGGCGTTCGCCGGCAGCGACACCACCAAGAACGCACTGGCCATCGGGCTGCAGGCGTTCCTGCGCAACCCGCAGCAGATCGAGCGGTATCGGGCGCAGGAAGCGTTGCGGCCCGGCGCCATCGAGGAGGTGCTGCGCTGGGCGTCGCCGGTGGCGTACTGGACGCGCACCGCGAAGGTCGACGTCGAGATGGACGGCCAGCACATCGCCAAGGGCGAACGCGTGGTGTCGACCCTTCGCTCGGCCAACCGCGACGAGGAGGTCTTCGAATCACCGTTCGCGTTCGACATCGGCCGCCAGCCCAACCCCCATGTGGCCTTCGGGGGCGGAGGGCCGCATCACTGTCTGGGTGCCATGCTGGCCCGCGCGGAGCTGCGCGCGGTCTTCGACGAACTGCTGCTGCGCTGCGAGGGCATCGAGATCGGCCCGGCCAAAGTCGCCCACCCCAATCTGACCACCAACATGTCGATCTACGACGAAATGCCGATAGCGCTACGCGAGCGGCGCTGAGTCAGCCACCACTGGATCAGTCCTCGACCAGCCGCAGCGCGGCCTTGGGGCACTGATCCACCGCCGCGCGCACGTCGATTTCCAGCCGCGCCGGCACGGGGCCGTCCGCGATCTGTACCACGTCGGCGTCCCCTAGCTCAAACACGTCCGGCGCAAGCGATTCGCAAAAGCCGTTGGCCTCACACAAGTTTTCGTCCACCGTCACGCGCATCACATGCCCTCCACTTCTCTAGAGACCCTTGGGCCGGGTCCCGATCACCCCGCTGGTCGCAAGGCGGGTCAGTTCTTCGTCGGTCAGCCCGCACCGATCGCGCAGGATCTCTTCATTGTGCTCGCCCAGCTTCGGCGGCGGCCGCAGCAGCCAGCGGTCCTGGCCGTCGAGCAGCGCGAACGGCGGGCACGGGTACAGGCCGAGTCCGGTGCTGCCATGATGCAGCGCTTCGAAGAACCCGCGCTCGCGCAGCTGCGGATTGTCGGTGACCAGCGACGGCGACACCACCGGCGCGGCGGGAATTCCCGCGCCCGCCAAGCGTTCCACCGTCGGTTCAAGCGACTGGCCGGCGAACCAGTGCGCCAGCCGGGCATCGATGTCGTCGGCTCGCTCCACGCGCCCGGCAACGGTGGACAGGGCCTCGTCGTCACACCACGCCGGCCGGTCCATCGCGTCAACCAGCGCGCGCCACTGCGCGTCGTCGCGAACGGTCACCGCGATCCAATCGTCCTTGTCGCCGGCGCAGCGGTAGATGTTCTGGATCGCCGTGCCGTGACCGCGGTTGCCCCGACGGCACAGCGTGACACCGAAGACCTCGGACTCGATCGCCTGGATCGCGGTGGCGTTGAGCACGGTTTCGAGCATCGGCAACTCGACCAGCTGGCCCGATCCGGTGCGCTCGGCGAAGCTCAGCGCGGCGAGCACGGCGAACGCGGCGTGCACACCGGCCAGCGGGTCGCAGGCCCCGCGCGGGGTCACCGGCGGGGCCTCCGGCAGCCCCGTCACCCAGGCCAGGCCGGCGATCTGCTCCATGGTGGGGGCGAAGCCGACCCGATCTCGCCACGGGCCCTCGACGCCGAACGCGGGCATCCGGGCGAACACGAGTTTGGGATTGACGCCGAGCAGCACCTCGGCGGTGAGCCCGAAGTGCTCCATTACCCGCGGCGAGAAGTTCTCGATCACGACGTCGGCGCCGGCAACCAGTTCGGTGAAAAGGCGGCGCCCCTCCTCGGATCCCAAATCCAGTGTCACGGAACGTTTGTTGGTGTTCATCGCGTGGAACACCCAGCCGTACTCCCACCAGTCGTCCACGTCGTTACGCATTCCGCCCGAGTAGCGGATGCCGTCGGGCCGCTGGATCGACTCGATCTTGACGACGTCGGCGCCGAACGCGGCCAGCAGGTGGGTCGCGGCGGGCCCGGCCCAGAACGCGGTCAGGTCGACGATGCGAACACCGGCCAGCGGCAACCCGTCCAGGGCCGGGTCGGATTCGGATTCGGCACGGCCCCAAGGTGATTCGTCGTCAGCCTCACCAACCGGGGGCGTGGCGCCCACGCGGGAGGGCGCGCAGGCCGACATCAGCCACGGTGGGCGGGGCTGGTGAAAACCGGCGGGGTTGGGGGTGAAGGCCCCGCGCTGGCGCACGTAGTCCAGATCCCGGATGGTGGAGCCGTTGCCGAGCGCGGCGATGGGCAGCCGGAACAGCTGTCCGAGCTCGACGATTTCGGCGACGCTCCGTTCGGCCAGCCAGGGATGGATCTGTTCGCGGATCAGGTCGCGGTACTGCCACCGGCCGATCTGAAACCGGAGCTGCTCGATCTCCTCCAGTTGCGGGCATTCGACCATCGCGGCGAAGTCGAGCCACTGCTGCCCGGTGACCATGGTGATCCCGACGTAGCCGTCCTTGGCCGGTTCGATCGAGGGCACTTCGGTGGTGCGGCGGATCGGCGGGACGCGCAGCAGCTGCGAGTGCAGCCATTCACTGCTCTGCATCGTGGTCAGCGCTTCCAGCATGGATAGGTCGAGGTGCTCGCCGGGCCCGCCGCGCTCCACGCGGCGGCGCACGGCCAGCGCGCCGAACGCCGCGAACACACCGCCCATGTACTCCCCCAGATCGCCGCCGATGGAAATCGGGGGCCCGGCCGGATCGCCGCGGAAGCCGGGTGAGCCCGACCACGCCTGCAAGGTGAACTCGCTGGCGGCGCGGTCCGCATAGGGCCCGGTCCAGCCGAAATCGGAGATCGTGACGATGACGGAGCGTGGCGCGTGTTCCAGCAGTTGCCGCGGATCGATGCCCATCGCCGCGGCCCGCACCGGGCCCGCGGTGACGACGACGACATCGGCGGCGGCCAGCGCGGCGCGGAAGCGCGCCGAATCCTCGGAGCCGGGGGCGAACGTCATGCTGCGCTTGCCCGCGTTGAGGTAGCTGAAAAGCGGCGCGGTGGCGTCCTCGGGGAGGGGCGCACCGCTGGCGGTGTACCGCCGCAGCCAATCCCCTTGCGGCGGTTCGATTTTGCAGACCTGCGCACCCGCGTCGAGCAACAGCTTCCCGCAGTAGCTGCCCGCTATCCGGTCACTGATCTCGACGACACGCAAATCGTGTAGCGGTGTCGGCCGGCTGTCGGACCGCTCGCTCAATTGCACCCGCCCTTCCGATCGACGCGCGACCAGAGAAGCTATTTATATCATTACTGCTAAAATAGCTAAGCCAGCGAGTTGCTTTGTTTCGAGGATCGGATGACCGCCTTGGGAATTGGCCCCGACGCCCGGCGCCGGTTGTCGGCGCCGCGGATCGCCGAAATCGTAGCCGATGAGTTGCGTCGTCAGATCATCGACGGTGACCTTGCCGACGGCGATCTCCTGCCACGCCAAGAGGTGCTCGTCGAACAGTTCAACGTCAGCTTGGTGTCGCTGCGCGAGGCCTTGCGGATCCTGGAAACCGAGGGACTGGTGTCGGTGCGGCGGGGCAACCGCGGCGGTGCCGTCGTGCACGCCCCGGCGAAGACCAGTGCCGCCTACATGCTCGGCCTGTTGCTACAGAGCGAGTCCGTGGAGGTGGCCGACCTCGGCATGGCGTTGCAAGAACTCGAGCCCGCCTGCGCGGCGCTGGCCGCCCGCCGTCCGGACCGCGCCGAGACCCTGGTGCCCGAACTCACCCGAATCAACGAGTCGATGGCCGAGCACCTCGAAGACGGTCGCCGGTTCACCGAAATCGGCCGTGAATTCCATGATCTCGTCGTCCGCGGCTGCGGCAACCACACGATCATCGCGGTCGTGGGCAGCCTGGAGACGCTGTGGACCAGTCACGAACGGCAGTGGGCCGACGAGAGCGCGTCGCGGGGCACCTACCCGTCGCTGGCTCAGCGCCGCGCGGTGCTCAACACCCACATCAAGCTGACCGAGACGATCGCGGAAGGCAACGTCGACCGGGCCCGTCGGATCGCCGGACGCCACCTCGCCGACACCCAGACCTACGTACTGTCCGGTCAGCACGATCAACGCATCTATGCCCTGTCCCCGCAGGCCCTGTCGCGGTCGCGGGATATTCGGCACTCCTGAAGGGCGGCCTGCAACGGTCATGCGAACCGCATTGGTCACCGGCGGTAGCGGCGGGATCGGAAAAGGGTGCGCCCGCAAGCTGGTTGAGCGTGGCTACGATGTGGTGCTCGCGGCGCGCCGGGAAGAACCGTTGCGCGCCGCCGCCGAGGAGATCGGTGCGCGCCATCTGGTGGCCGACGCTTCCGATCCAATCGGATTCCCCGCTGCGATAAGCGCATTGGAGGAAATCGACCTCGTAGTCCATGCGGCGGGGGCGCTCGGCGGAACCTACGCGCGCAAGCAGACCTTCGAGCAGTGGCAGTCCATCATGTCGGCCAACCTGGATTCGTGTTTCGTGGTGACGTCCGCGGTACTGCCCAGGATGAAGGCGGGCTCCCGGCTGGTGTTCATCTCGTCGTCGGCGGCACACGAGCCGATGCCGGCCCGCACCGCGTACTCGGCCTCGAAAGCCGGCATGAACGCGTTCGCGCGGGCCCTGGCGCTCGAAGTCGATCGCGACGGCATCAGCGTGCATATCGTCACGCCCGGCCCAGTGGCTACCGAGATGCTGCAGGACGTTCCGTTCGAGATGTACGCGATCGCGGTCTCCGACGTCGCCGAGGCGGTCGTGTGGCTGGATACCGTTGACCCGTCGGTCGATTTGCCGGAGATCCGCCTGTCCGCGGTGGAGCGCGGCCCTTACGCGCGGCCGCCGGTCGTGCCCACCGAGGCCCGCCGCCGTGCGCAACGAGGTTGACGCTTACGACGCCCGGAACGGCTTGATCACCGATTCGCCGAACTCGTGCAGGGAGTCCGGCGCGGCGAAGTCGGCGAACCAGACGTAGAACCGCTGCACCCCCTGGCCGGCCAGTCCGGTGAAGTGCCCGATCAGCTCGTCGGCATCCCCGCAGATCAGTCCGGATCCCAGGTTGCCGAATCGCCGGGTGCTCACCTCGCGCACGGCGTCGGGATCGCTGCCCGACCGAACAAAGCCCACCATCTGCTGGATCGACAGTCGGGCGGTTCCCGCGGCCGGGGCCAGCGTCGGGAGCCTGTCGAGCTGATGCGCCGGCAGATTCCACCAATCCGCGTATCTGCGAACGAGTTCCATCATCCGGGGCCCGCTGCCACCCAGGACCAGCGGTATCGGGTACGACGGTCGCGGGGCCTGCGGCTCCGGCCCGGCCTCCCCCGTCGCATCCCCCCAGTACTGCCTGAGCAGCTTGAGGTGGCGGTCGAGCTGTTCGACCCGGGCTCTCGGATCCTGCTGGCCGACATCGAATCTGGCGAATTCCGCGGGCCAGGACCCCGCCCCAAGACCCAGCTCGAACCGGCCGCCGGACGCCTCCGAGAGGGTGACAGCCTGTTTGGCCAGCACCGCGGGATGCCGGAAGGCGTCGCAGAGCACAAGATGCCCGATCCGTAGCCGCTCGGTCTTGGCGGCCACCCAGGTGGCAATCCCCATTGCCTCCCAGATGCTTTCGTCGGGCAGGCCGGGCGCCTCGAGGTGGTCGATGAAGGCGATCCCGTCGAAGCCGCTGGCCTCGGCGCGGCGCGCGCGCTCGGCGATGTCGACCGCCGACAACCTCACCTGCGGCAGGAACAGATACCACTCGGTCATGCGCCACCTATGCGTCCGGCCCCGTGCGATTGACGGCAGGGCTAGATTATTATCTTTACTATGTTAGAGGTCTTATGGAAGTAGGGCTGAACTCGGAACAGTTGTCGCTGCGCGACACCGTTCGCGACATCTTACGTACGGAGTGCCCGCCTGAGGCCGCCCGTCAAGCGATCACGGATCCGGAGCGCTGGCGCGCCCTGTGGAAGACGGTCGTGGACCTGGGGTGGACCGAGCTCGCCGCCCCCTCGGGGGAAGGGGCGGGCGACTACGGGCCGGTCGAGCTCGCCGTGGTTCTGGAGGAATGTGGTGCCGCCCTCGCGCCGATCCCCTTGCTGAGCAGCGTCGGTCTGGCCGCCGGCGTGCTGCGCGACGCCGCGCTCGATTCGATCCTGGCCGACATCGCCGGTGGCACCGTGGCCACCCTGGCCGTCCACGCACCCGGGTCGCGCCTGCCCGGTGCGCCGATGACCCTGCGTGACGGGCGGCTGCGCGGCCGCGCGGTCGCCGTCCCCCACCTGGCGCGCGCCGAGCTGGTCGTCACGCTCGCCCGCGACGACACCGGTGACACCGTGGCGGCGGTCGTGCGATGCGGCGACGGCGTCACCGTGGTGCCCGCGGCTGAAGCCACCGACCCCGCCCAGCCGTTGGCGACGGCCGACGTCGACGCCGAGCCCGCGGCCGTCGCGAGCGTCGACGTCGAGGCGGCGCTGACGGTGCCGTGGGTGGCCTGCGCCGCCGACCTGATCGGCGTCGCGGGCGCCGCGTTGCGCCGCTCGGTCGAGCACGCGAAGTCGCGGCGCCAGTTCGGCCAACCGATCGGCGCATTCCAGGGGATCAAGCACGCGCTGGCCGACAACTACGTCGGCCTGGAACGCGCCCGCAGTCTCACCTATGCGGCCGCGGCCCGACTCACCGATCCGGCCGCGACGCCCGGCAAGGCGTGGACCGCCGCCGCGCTCGCCAAGGCGGCGGCCGGTGACGCGGCCGCCGGTTGTGCGCGCACCGCGGTCCAGGTGCACGGCGCGCTCGGACAGACCTGGGAGCACGACGTCCACCTCTACGTCCGGCGCGCCTGGCAGGGCGCCGCACTGCTGGGCGACAGTCGCGCGCTCTATCACGAGGTCGGCCGCCGATTCTGCGGGGGCGCAGCGTGAGCCGCACCGACGACGATGCAGAGCGCGCAGCGATGAGGAGGTGCGGCGCCGGTGAGCGCAGTTGTTGACGAATTCGGGACGTGGTTGGCGGAGTTTCTGCCCGACGACTACTACGAGAAGAATCGGCAGTACCGATGGGACCTGGGCCTGCGGCGCGACTACCAGCGGGCCGCCTTCGAGGCCGGGTGGATCCAGCCGACCTGGCCCCGCGAGCACGGCGGCCGGTCCCTGGGTTTGCGCGACGCCATGGAGGTCCGGCTCGAGGCCGCGTTGCGCTCGGCGCCCAAGCTGCCCAATATCGCCGGCCCCAACGTCGCCGCGCCGGGCATTCGTCAGTTCGGCACCGCCGCCCAAATAGAGCGCCTGCTCGTTCCACTGCTCCGCGGTGACGAGTGGTGGGCGCTGGGGATGTCCGAACCCGAAGCCGGGTCCGATTTCGCGGGGCTGCGCACGCGCGCCGAACGCGATGGGGATGTGTTCCGGGTCAACGGCCACAAGATCTGGACCACCCAGGCCCACGAGTCACGATGGTGCACCCTGTACGCCCGCACGAATCCCGATGCGCCGAAACACCGCGGCATCTCGTGCCTGATTCTGGATCTGCACGCGCCCGGGGTCAGGATCGAGCCCATCCGCATGGCGTCGATCTCCGACGAGACGTTCTGCGAGGTCTTCCTCGACGACGTCGAGGTGCCGGCCGACAACCTGCTGGGGCCGCTCAACGGCGGCTGGAATGTCGCCTTGTCGTCGCTGCAGCATGAACGCCAGATGATCTGGATCATGAACTGGGTCGAGATCAAACGCGGACTCGACGCGGTGCGTGCCGCCGGCGCCGGCGTCTCGGGAGACGACGTCTACACCGAGCTCGGCTCGCTGCTCGCCGACGCCGAAGCGTTGCGGGCCACCGGATACCGCGCGCTGGGCAACGAGCTGGCGGGGCGGCCCAGCCCGGAAGCCGACACCATGAAGCTGCTCGGATCGCTGACGTTGCAGCGTGTTTGGGAACTCGGTGCGGCCGCGGCGGGCCCGGAGTCGGCCGCGGATCCGGATCTTCTGTTCGAACGTCAGGACGCGCTGGCCTCGACCATCTACGGCGGCACGTCGGAGGTGCAGCGCAACATCATCGCCGAGCGGCTGCTCGGACTGCCGAAGGGATGAGCACGATGGATTACGACCTCGGCGACGACGCCGGACAACTGCGAAGCCACCTGCGTGAGCTGGTGGCCAACCACATCCCGGCCGACTTCCTCGGCGCCTGCACCGAAAACCCGCAGGACCTCGCCACTACCGAGACGTTCTGCAAGCTGCTGGCCACCGAGGGGCTGCTGGCGCTGGCATGGCCGAAAGAGCATGGCGGCGGCGGGGGTTCGGTCTGGCAGCAGACGGTGCTGCGCGAAGAGATGTGGGCCCAACACGAGCCGCGCGGCCCGCAGTACATGGGGATCAACTGGGTCGGGCCGGCGCTGATGCGCTACGGGACCGAGGAACAGAAGGCCAAGCACCTGGCGGCCATCGCCGCGGGGGATGTGATCTGGTGCCAGGGATTTTCGGAGCCGGAGGCGGGAACGGACCTGGTGTCGTTGCGTACCCGCGCCGTCGCCGACGGTGACGGATGGCGCATCACCGGGCAGAAGGTGTGGACGTCGTACGCCCTGATGGCGTCGTGGTGCGTGCTGGCGGCGTGCACCGACCCCGACGCCCCAAAACACAAGCGGCTCACCCTGTTTCTGATCCCGATGGACCGCCCCGGTTTCACCGTCCGGCCGATCCCGTCGATGCTGGGGCCGCACCACCTCAACGAGATGTTCCTGGACGACGTGCAGGCGTTTCCCGGCGACGTACTCGGCGAGGTCGGCGACGGATGGCGGGTGATGCGCGAGGCGCTGGCCTTCGAGCGGGTGGGCATCGCCCGGTACGCGCGGTGCGAGTCGCTGCTCGAACGGATGCGCAGCCAGCTCGGTGACGAGTGGGATGAGCTGCCCGAGACGATCCGTACCCGATGGGTGCGGGCGCTGGTCGACCTGAGGGTCGCCCGGCTGCTGGCCTATCGCGCCGTGTCACTGCAGGACGACCCGGCGGCCGGTGCGGCCGCCAGCGCCGCTCGCATCGTCACGACAACCCTCGATCAGCAGGTGGCCGAGCTGCTGTTCGACGTGCTGGGTGCCACGGCGCTGGACAGCGGCAGTTCCGCACCGCTGCACGGGGCGATTGAAGACCATTGGCGTTACGCACAGGCGGCCACCGTCGCATCGGGCACCATCGAAGTGCAGAAGATGCTGGTGGCACGAGACGTGTTGGGAGGAAGCCGGTGAAAACCGATCTGCCACAGGACATCAGCGATTTCGCCGCCGTCGTCGGCAAGCGGCTCACCCGGTTGGGCGGACCGCCGGCCGCGCTGCGCGCCGAGACCGACGACTCCGTCCGTGACGCGGCGCGCGCCGCCTTGAACGAAGTGGGCGCATTCGACCTCGACGTGCGCTCGGCCCCCGACGATCTGCTGGCCGCCGCGGTGCTGTGCCAGGCCGCCGGCGCCACCGTGCTGCCCTATCCCCTGGTGGAGGAGCTGCTGTCGATCGACGGCGCGCGCCTGGCCCTGGTGAATCCGAAAGCCCCGCGCATCGATCACGGCGATCTGGCCGGCGACTGGATCGCCGCGGACCTGGACGGCAATCGGTACCGGCCGCAGCCGGCGGCGCGCACCGGCGCCAAGCTGGGGCCGTTCTTGGTTCCGGCCACGGTGGGCGCACCCGAGGGCAGCGTCCCGGCCGCCGACGTTAACCTTCATCTCGTGCTGGGATCATGGCGGATTCTGGGATCGGTGCAGCAGTCGTTGCAGATTGTCACCGAGCACGTGCGCGCCCGGGTTCAGTTCGGGAAGCCGCTCGCGGACTTTCAGGCCGTCAGGTTTGCCGTCGCGGACGCCGCCGTCGCGGTCCGGGGGCTGCACGAACTCGCGAAGTACACGATTTGTCGACCCGAATCGTTGCCGGCGCAGATCCATTCGGCGGACGCCCTGGTGCTGCGGCTCAAGGCCGCCGACACCGCGCGGCAGGTGATGCGCACGTCGCACCAGTTACTCGGGGCCCTGGGTTTCTGCGACGAGTCCGACGTCAGCGTGCTCGACCGGCACACCCAGCCGCTGGTCCGGTTGCCGCTGGGCACCGACGAACTCGCACTGCGCCTAATGCCCAGCGTGTCGGACGGGTCGCTGGAAACCCTGTTCAGCGACCCGGTATCCGCCTAGCCGCACGAACATTGAGGAGTGGCTCAATTGAGTACCGAACCCGTCGCGGCTGAAGCGGTGGCAAACCCGTTCGCGGACGGAGTTCCGTTCGGAACCAAGCTGCACGAGCTCGCCGAACAACGCCGGGACGATACTGGCGTCACGGTCGTGGCGCTCGACGGCACCGCGCAGACGCTGACGTTCGGTGAGCTCGACGCCCGCGCCAACCAGTGGGGCCGCGCCCTTGCCGCCAGCGGCGCCGGAACTGGATCCCTTGTGGCGCTTGCTATTCCGAATTCCCAGCATCTGGTGCTGGCGACGCTGGGCTGCTGGAAGATCGGCGCGGTTCCGGTGCCCATGCACTGGGACCTTCCCGAGTGGGAGCGCGACCGGGTACGCGAGGTGATCGATCCCGCCGTCGTCGTCGACGAAACGAGCCGCTGGGAGCTCGACGCCCGCGCGGCCGGCGAGTCGGACGGTCCGCTGCCGGTGGCCGTCTCCCCCACCGCCAACGGGATCTGCAGCAGCGGTTCGACCGGCGTGCCCAAGGTGATCCTGAACCTGGCGCCGTCGCTGTGGATCCCCCAGCAGGGGGAGCCGTTCCTGTCGAACTGGACACCGGTTTCCCAGCCGCAGACCATCATGGTGCCCGCGCCGATGTATCACACCAACGGCTTCGCCACCTTCCTCATGCTGCTGGCGGGCGACCAGCTGGTGATACTCGAAAAGTTCGACGCCGCACTGGCTCTCGATGTGATCGAGCGATTCCGGGTCACCAACTTCACGGCGACGCCCACCATGCTGGCGCGCATCGCGGCCCGGCCCGACGTCCGGCAGCGCGACCTGTCCAGCATCGTCTTCATCCTGCAGGGCGCCGCGGTGATGCCGCCCTCGCTGCTGCACACCTGGTTCGAACTGCTCAGCCCGGAGCAGATCGTGACGGCGTACGGCATGACCGAAAACCTAGGCCTGACCGCGCTGCGCGGCGACGAGTGGCTCGCTCACCCGGGCAGCGTGGGTCGCGGTTTCCGGGACACCGAGATCCGGATTCTGGACGCCGAGAAGCGGCCATTGGGCCCCGGCGAGGACGGGGACGTGTATCTGCGGGCCCCGATGAGCGCGGGGTACCGCTACCTGGGCGGGGCACCGCCATTGCCATCGACCGAAGACGGCTTCCGCTCCGCCGGGGACATGGGCCATCTCGACGAGGACGGCTTTCTCTACATCGTGGACCGCCGGGTGGACATGATCGTCAGTGGGGGCGCCAATGTCTTTCCGGCCGAGGTCGAGTCGGCGCTCGCCGGCCATCCCGAGATCGCGGATGTCGTCGTGATCGGGCTTGCCGATCCGCAGTGGGGGCGCCGCGTGCACGCGGTGATCCAGCGCGCCGATCGCGACGGCGCCGAGCCGCTCACCGAGCAGGGCGTGATCGACTACGCGAAGGGCCGCCTGGCGCCCTACAAGGCGCCCAAGACGGTGGAGTTCGTCGACGCGATACCGCGCACCGCGGCCACCAAGGTCAATCGCTCGGCGATGATCGAGGCCCGGGGCGGCTGAGCGCCGCGTCTGCCGTCCGCGCCCCCGGCGAGATGACCAGAAAATCTGGCTTCGCGGACACGCCGCCCGGCGCGGTAACCTCATTCTCGGAGCGCAAGGATTGCGCCACGGAAGGGAACAGCGCCGATGACCGCCCTCAACGACGAAGCCGAAGTGACGCGCGGCGACCGCTTCATCAAGACCGCCGTCGCCATTCTGGGGGAAACGGGACGCACCGACTTCACCGTGCAGGAGGTCGTCGCCCGCTCCAAGACGTCGCTGCGCGCCTTCTACCAACACTTCAGCAGCAAGGACGAATTGCTGCTGGCGCTGTTCGACAGAACCATCGCCCAATCGGTGCAGGCGTGGCGCGCCGAAACCATGACGCTGGACAGCACCTCGGCACTGAAATTGCTGATCGACCGACTCAGCCAGCAAGCGGAATCGAGCACCCAGGACAGCCTGAACCGGGCCCTGACCCTCTACAACCAGCACTTGGCCGAGACCCGCCCCCTCGACTACGCCCGGGTGCTCTCACCGCTGCACCGACTGATTCGCGACATCGTCGGGCAGGGGATCACCGAGGGGGTCTTCAACCCCGGATTGGACGTCGGCGCAGCCGCGGCCATCGTCATGCAAACGGTGATGGGTGCGCAGCGATTGCATTGGCTGGGTTCGGAATTGAACGGCGCACCCGTCGACACCGGCCAGCTCTACGACTTCTGCAGCCGCGCGCTCGGCATCCGCGAGACCGATCAAGGGTCGCCGGGCCCGTCGCTGGCCGAGCTGTTCGCACAGATCGGCATGCGCCCGGGCAGCCGCAACGGCGAATTCGCGATGACCATGCCCGTCAGCCCGCAGGTGGTCAACACGTCCGGCGCCCTGCAGGGCGGTTTGATCGCGACGCTGGTGGATGTGGCGGGCGGCCAATTCGGACTGGATTATCTGCAGCCGGGCACCACGATGACGACCTCGGATCTGTTCGTCCGCTACCTGCGGCCCGTCCGGCAGGGCTCGGCGTTCGCGGTGCCCAAGGTGTTGCGATCCGGACGACGGGCGATGGTGATGCAGGTCGACATCTTCGGCGACGGCGACGGCGACGACGAGGACGAACTCCTCGCCACGGCCACCGTGAACTTCGCCATCATCAACGGCGCGACGCCGACGATCGGGCCGCGAACGGACGGGTAGCGCCGGTACACCTCGTCGCCCAACGGTGGTAACGTCGTTACCACGCAGTGAGAATTTCGGCCTTTTACAAGGAGATCGCCATGCCCTCTCGCGAGCTTCCCTTCCCCGTTTTCGACGCGGACAACCACATGTACGAACCGCAGGAGGCGCTGACCAAGTTCCTCCCGGACAAGCGCAAGAACGTCATCGACTACGTCCAGGTCCGCGGCCGCACCAAGATCGTGGTGCGCGGCCACATCAGCGAATACATCCCCAACCCGACGTTCGAGGTGGTGGCCCGCCCGGGCGCCCAGGAGGACTACTTCCGCAACGGCTCGCAGGGCAAGAGCTACCGCGAAATCCTCGGCGAGCCAATGAAAGCCATCCCGGCCTTCCGCGAACCGGGCGCGCGCCTGGAGGTCATGGACGAGCTCGGCATCGACTTCGCGCTGATGTTCCCGACACTGGCCAGCCTGGTCGAGGAGCGCATGAAGGACGACCCGGAGATGACCCATGACGTCATCCACGCGCTCAACGAGTGGATGTACGAGCAGTGGTCGTTCAACTACCAGGACCGCATCTTCGCCACCCCGGTGATCACGCTGCCGATCGTGGACCGGGCGCTCGAGGAGTTGGAGTGGTGCCTGGAACGCGGCGCCCGCACCGTGCTGGTCCGTCCGGCGCCGGTGCCCGGCTACCGCGGCAGCCGCTCGTTCGGGCTCGAAGAGTTCGATCCGTTCTGGCAGGCCTGCGTGCGTGCCGAGATCCCCGTTTCGATGCACGCTTCAGACAGCGGCTACTCCGAATTGCTCAACATCTGGGAGCCCGGCGACGAGTTCCTGCCGTTCAAGCCGACCGCCTTCCGCAGCCTGGCCATGGGCCATCGCCCCATCGAGGATGCGTTTGGCGCCCTGATCTGCCACGGCGCGCTGACCCGCAACCCTGACCTGCGGATACTGTCGATCGAGAACGGCGCCGACTGGGTGCCGACCCTGTTCCGCGGCCTCAAGGGCGTCTACAAGAAGATGCCGCAGGCGTTCGCCGAGGACCCGATCGACACGTTCAAGCGGTGCGTCTACGTCAGCCCGTTCTGGGAGGACCGGTTCACCGAGATCGTCAACATGGTGGGCACCGACCGGGTGGTCTTCGGATCCGACTGGCCGCACCCCGAGGGCCTCAAAGATCCGATCACCTTCGTCGACGAGCTGGCCGACTTCAGCGACGAGGACAAGGCAAAGATCATGGGCGGCAATCTGATGAAGCTGATGAAGGTGTCCGCGCCGGCTTCGAAGAAGCCCGTCTCGGCCTGATCGCGTGCCGGACGCCGTCCGCTGTACGGCCGAAACATGGTGTGCGCCCAAGGGTTTGGGCGAAGCCATCGCGAACTCGCTCGCCGGTAGGGCGGGGCGGGTCCGCCGGCGCACACCTGTGGCCGTGACGTGACGGATGCGCGTGACGCTGCCGATGGTGCACTCGCGCAACCCGTTTCCGCACTCGCGCCCCACCGTCGACTGCTATCTCGTTTTGCGGCAACGTCAATTTCTCCTGCCGCAAAATTCGGCGATATAACACTCCGGTATCAAACCGTTGCGATATGCAACTAATACCATTGCTAATCTGAACAACTACGTGTGCAAAATAGGTCAGCCCATTTGACCCGGTTTACGACTCTGATTACCCGCAGGCCCGTCGAACACTGCGAGGAGGAACGGCCAGATGGTGGCCGAAAAGGACTGGGACAGAACCGTCGGTGCGGCCGACGACGTCCGGCGCGTGTTCGAGCATGTCCCCATGCTGTTGGTCGGACTCGAGGGGCCCGAGCACCGATTCGTCGCGGTCAACGCGGCGTACCGCGTCCTCGGTCCGCCCATCGACTCGATCGGGCTGCTGACGCGCGAGGTTTACCCCGAGCTAGTCAGCCAGGAAATCATCCAGATGTTCGACCGGGTATACCAAACGGGCGAACCGCAGTCGGGAACGGAGTGGCGGGTCCAAGCCGACTTCGACGGCGCGGGCCAAGCGCAGGAACACTTCTTCGATTTCATCGTCACGGCGCGCCGCGCCCAGGACGGCACGATCGAGGGTGTGCAGCTGGCTTTCACCGACGTCACAGACCGCGTGCAAACGCGGATGGCGGCCGAGGCACGCCTCGAGGAGCTGTCCGAGCGGTACCGCAACGTCCGCGATTCCGCCACCGTCATGCAGCAGGCCTTGCTGGCACCGTCGGTGCCCGTCATTCCCGGTGCGGACGTGACCGCGCAGTATCTCGTCGCCGCCGAGGACACCGCGGCCGGTGGCGACTGGTTCGATGCGATTCCCCTGGGGGACAGGCTGGTTCTCGTCGTCGGCGACGTCGTCGGCCATGGTGTCGAAGCGGCGGCGGTGATGTCGCAACTGCGGACCGCGCTGCGGATGCAGGTGGTGGCGGGATATCCGATCGCCGAGGCGCTCGAGGCCGTCGACCGGTTTCGCAAGCACGTGCCCGGGTCGAACACGGCCACCATTTGCGTCGGCGCGCTCGACTTCGCCACCGGCGAATTCCAATACTGCACCGCCGGACACCCACCACCGCTGCTGGTGACGTCGGACGCGACCTCCCGCTATCTCGAACCTTCCGGCGCGGGCCCGCTCGGCAGCGGCACCGGCTTTCCGGTCCGCACCGAATTCCTCGATGTGGGGGACGCGATCCTGCTCTACACCGATGGCCTGATCGAGCGTCCCGGCCGGCCACTAGGCGCCAGTACCGCCGAATTCGCCGAGCTGGCCGCGAATATCGCCGGCGGCCAACGCGGCTTTGTCATCGAATCGTCGGTGCGGCCGATCGACCGAATCTGTTCGGAGACACTGGAATTGCTGCTGCGCGCGACCGGCTACAGCGACGACGTGACGCTCCTTGCCGCGCAACGCCGCACACCACCCGCGCCGCTGCACATGACGCTGGACGCGACGCTGCACGCCGCCCGCGCGGTGCGCAATCGGCTGCGGCAGTGGCTGTCGGAGATCGGCGCCACCGCGGACGACATCTCCGATGTCGTGCACGCGATCTCGGAGTTCGTCGAGAACTCGGTCGAGCACGGGTACGCCACCGAGGTCTCCGACGGGGTTGGACTCGAAGCGACGCTGTCCGGCGACGGCGATCTGCACGTCTCGGTGATCGACCGCGGACGGTGGAAGGATCACCGCGAAGGCGAGACGGGCCGCGGCCGCGGCCTCGCCATGGCCGAGGCCTTGGTCTCGCAGGCGCACGTCAGTCACGGCCCCGAGGGGACGACCGCCAGTGTCACGCACCACCTGTCGCGGCCGGCGGACTTCGTCACCGACTCGCTGGTGAGCCGCGCGACCGGTCGGCGGACGGTCAACTCCGAATTCGTCTCCGCGGTCACCGAACCGGGCCGCATCGTGGTCAGCGGCGACGTCGATTCCAACACCGCGTCCACGCTGGACCGTCAGATCGCGGTCGAAAGCCGTTCCGGCGTCGCGCCGTTGACGATCGACCTCAGCGCGGTCACCCACCTCGGATCGGCGGGCGTCAGCGCCCTCGCCGCCGCGCGGGAGCGCGCGCAGCGGCAGGGCAGCGAGTACATGCTGGTGGCCCCGCCGGGAAGCCCGGCGCACCACGTCTTGTCGCTGGTGCAGATCCCGGTGGTCAGCGGTCTGGCCGAGAACGTCGTCGCCGAAGGCTAAGTGCGCTCGGATCGCTCGCCGTGCCGCACCTGGTTGAACGGCACCCCACGGTCGGCGGCATACTCGCGGGGAAAGCCCAGCACGCGTTCGCCGATGACGTTGCGGGCCATTTCCGTTGTGCCGCCGCCGATCGCGACTGTCTGCCGGGACAGGTAGCGCAGTCCCGCCTCCAGGCCGGCGCCGGGTTCGCCCACCACGCCGGCGCTTCCCGCGATCTCCAGCGCCGTGTCGACGTCGGTGGTCACGGTCTCGGAGTGGAACAGTCTGATGAGCGTTCCGGCCGCAGGGGGTAGGACGCCGTCCCGGACGCTGCGGTACACGTGGCCGATCAACTGCTCGGCCACCGCCCGGTGCACCAGGACCCGGCCGGCCTTCTCCTGCACGCGTGGATCGTCGGCTTGTCCGGTCTTCTCCGCGAGGCTCACGTAATCGACCGGGATCGCGTTGCCGCCCTCGCTGCCGCCGCCGCTGGCGAACTCCGAACCCTGCCCTACCGCCCGGCGTTCGTGGTAGAGCTGCCGCGAGGCCACCTCCCAGCCGCCATTGACCTCCCCGACGACGGCGTCGTCGCCGACGTCGACTCCGTCGAGGAACTCCTCGCAGAACTCGGTGGAACCACTCAGCATGGTGATGTGCCGCAACGTGATTCCCGGGTGAGCGATGGGCACCAGGAACATGGTCAGGCCCTCGTGCTTGGGCACATCCCAATTCGTGCGGGCCAGGCACAGGCCGTAGTCGGCGGCGAACGCGCTCGTGCTCCAGGTCTTGGCGCCGTTGATGATCCAACGATCGCCGTTGCGTTCGGCCCGGGTGAGCACGCCGGCCAGATCGGATCCGCCGCTGGGTTCGCTCAACAGCTGCACCAGCACCTCTTCGCCGCGCAGTGCCGCGGCGATGTGTTGCTTCTTCTGGGCTTCGCTGCCGGTGTCGAGCAGCGTGGCGCAGCAGATGGTGAACGTCGGGGTGTTGAGGATCAAGGGCATTTCGTAGTCGAGGCTCTCGACGTCGAATGCCTGTTGGTATTCGTAGTCCAGCCCCAGGCCGCCGTACTCGCGGGGAAAGCAGATGCCGGCGAATCCGCCGTCGTACAAGCGCTTTTGCAGTTCTCGGGCCCGCAGCCACGCCGCTTCATCGTCGCGTGGGGCCGGTGGCGGGGCGTCGCGGTCGATGGCGGGCATGTTGTCGGCCAGCCATGCCCTGGCCCGTGCGGCGAACTCCGCGACAGATTCGGTGTGCGTCATCTGTCCGAACGACCCGCCTTTTCGAACTCGTACACCCGCAGGTTGTGTTCCTCGGGCGTCCCAAACATGCCGCGGTACAACGCAACCCGGCGAAGATACAGGTGCAGGTCATGCTCCCAGGTGACGCCGATGCCGCCGTGCATCTGTACGCAAGCCTGGACGATCTGGCCGGCCATCTCCCCCACGTAGGAGCTCGCGATGCTGGCCGACAAACCCGCTTGCGGCACGCGGGCGGCCACGTCGTCCACCGCCGCCCACGTGGTGGCCCGGCAGGCCTCCAGCCACAGCTTCATGTCGGCGAACTTGTGTTTGAGGGCCTGATACGACGCCAGCGGGCGACCGAATGTGTGCCGGTCCAGCGCCCATTGGGCGGTGAAGTCGAACACCGTCTGCAGGACGCCGACCACCTCGGCGCATTGCAACACCTGGGCGATCTGGCTTTGTCGCTCGATCAGAGCGGCGGTCTCGTCGGCGGTGCCGACGGCCGCGGACCGTGGCACGACGACACCGTCGAAGCGCACGCGCGCGTATTGCTTGACAAGATCCACCGACTGCTGGGGCTCGATGCTGACGCCCGGCGCGTCCGTCGGGACCAGAAACTGGCGAATCTCAGCGTCATTCGGGCCGCGGCGCGCCACCACCAGCAGCGCCGCGCTCTGGGCGCCCGCCTCGACGCGGTCCTTGACGCCGTCGATGCGGTAGCCGGAATCGGTTTCGGTGGCCGTCACCGAGGGATCCAGCGGCACCCAGCCCCGGCCGGGCTCGCACACCGCCCACGACGCCACCGATTCGCCCGCAATCAGCGCCTCGATGACGTCGGTGTGCGCGTCGGAGTTCGTGCACTCGGCGAGCGCCGCCAGGACGGTGCTGACCGGATACAGCGGCCCGGGCGCGACCGTCCTTCCGAGTTGCTCGGCGACCATTGCCAGATCGGCGAAGCCGCTCTCCGACACGCTTCCGCCGCCCAGCTCCTCGGGAACGAGCAGCCCGGTCCAGCCGAGTTCCGCGGCGCGCCGCCACCACGCGGGGTCGAAGGACGCGCCCTCGGCATGCAGCTCCCGTACCCGGCGTAGCGGCGCCTCCTTGTCCAGAAAGGCCTGGGTGGTCGAGGTGAATAGGGCCTTTTCGGGAGAGTCGATGGTGGTCATGGTGCCGAGGGGATCCTTCTTGACATTCGATCGCTGCGGGTGCAACGGAAACGGTTTGGGTGTTTGATCATCCGCCCGATCGGTCCTCGGTTGGCTGGCGTTTCTGATGTTAGCAACGGGCGATACGGTAAGAGATACCGGAGTTCGGTCGGTAAATGCGGCGACGAATGTCCGCCTCGGGGTATCGCGAAAGCCGCCCGGGTCAGCCGTTCCTACATGGCGAACACGCGGCGCACCGCCTGGGCGTGCAGCGCCCGGTTCTCCTGGGAAACAACCCAATCCGGCACCATCGAGTCGAAGCCGTTGAAGGTCGCTGCAATCACATGCAATTCGGTATGGACGTACGCGTGCAGCAGCCGGTTGGCGTAGTCGATTGCCTCGTCTCGGCAGGGATCGATCTCGGAGCAGCTGACGAACGTGGGTGGCAGCCCCTCGAGGTTCGCCCGGTGCGCCGGGACGTGTTGCCCAGTGGCGCTGGCGTGGCCGAGGTAGTGATTCCATGCCCGGCTCACGGCCGGACCGTTGAGGCCAGGGGTGCGCTGGAACTCGCGACGCGACGGCGTGGCATCGGAGTCGAGCATCGGCTGGTGCAGGATCTGCATCAGGATGGTCGGCCCTTCCTGGTCGAACATGCGCTGGGTCAGGCCCGCGACGAGGGCCGCGCCGGCGTCGCGCCCCATGACCGCGATACGGCTGGCGTCGGCGTCCAGTTCCGCGCTGTTGTCGACCGCGTAACGCAAGGCCGCCTCGACGTCGTCCAGTGCCGCCGGGCACGGGTTCTCCGGCGCCAGCCGGTAGTCGACGGATACCACCAGACAGCCGCCGTCACGGGCCAATTCCACGCAGTGCGCGTGGTCGGTCTCCAGGTTCCCGGTGACGAACCCGCCGCCGTGGGCGTACACCACCAGGGGCGCGGCGGATTCGGTGCGGCCGCGGTACAAACGCAGCCCCAGCTGACCGCCCGGCCCGGCGATGGATCGGGAGTCGATGGAGACGCCGCTGGGGTCGGCCGCCGCGGCGCGCTGTGCGGCCAGCAGGTCGGCGTGCTCCCGCTCGGCGGCCAGCGTCTCGGCGCGAAATTCGAAGGCGCCCAATTCGACGGCGGCGTCGCGCAGCACGGGGTCGATGCGGGTGAGGCCATGTGGCCGGGCCAGGTTCGTCTGTGTCATACCTATCCGTTTTCTCCGGCTCGTCATGCACGCTAAACCACCTTCAAGGTAGACCTGCGCTTTTAGCCGGAAGCAGACGAGGTAGGTATCGGCGCGCCAAACGTCGCCGGCCGGCGCTGCGGGCGGGGCGGGCCACGGCGATCGCCCGGGCCGTTGGGCTACGTTGCTATTTATACTATGATAGCTAAATTCCGCTCGGTACAAACCCGCCGTGGACTCGCGCACGGTCGTCAATCGGTCCGCGCGAACGGCCTTACTCGGTTGTTTCCAGGAGGAAGCGCTGATGACGCTCAGCACTGACCCGAACAGTCAGCCCGTGGTCCCCCCGCTCGATTTCACCGGCGAAACCAGCCCCTATCCGTTCTTCGAACACATGCGGCGCACCGACCCGGTTTGGCATGGCTCCCTGGCCGATTCCGGGCAGCTGCCCGAGGAATTGCGGCCCGACGACGAATGGGTCCTGTTCGACTACGACGGTGTCTCCCAGGCTTTCCGCGACGACCGGGTCTTCACGTCGGCCGCCTACGACAAGACGATCGGCTTGGTGATGGGACACACCATTTTGGCGATGGGCGGCAGGGAACACCACGATCATCGCAACCTGGTGGCCAAGGCCTTCCGCGCCACGGCGCTGGCCCGGTGGGAGCCCTCGGTCATCGGGCCCGTGTGCGATCAGCTCATCGAAGAGATCAAAAACGACGGCCAGGCCGACCTGGTAAAGGCGGTGACCTTCGAGTTCCCGACACGGATCATCTCCACGCTGCTCGGTCTGCCCGCCGAAGATCTCGACTTGTTCCGGCGCCTGTCGCTGGACCTCATTTCGATCCCGACCGACATCGAGGCGGGGTTGAACGCCGCCACCGAGCTCTACGACTACTTCCTCAAGCAGGTCGAGCAGCGCAGGCGCAAGCTCACCGATGACATCATCGGCGACCTGGTCGCCGCGGAGATCGACGGCGAGAAGCTCACCGATGAGGCCATCATCGCCTTCTTGCGACTGCTGCTTCCCGCCGGGCTGGAAACCACGTACCGTTCGTCGGGCAACCTGCTGTATCTGCTGTTGACCCACCCCGAGCAGCTGGCGATGGTCCGCCAGGATCGGTCATTGCTGCCGATGGCGATCGAAGAGGGCCTACGCTTCGAAACGCCACTGACCATGGTCATGCGGACCACGACCGAGGAGGTCGAAATCGGCGGTAAGACAATCCCGGCCGACGCTCAGATCGACATGTGTATGGGTTCGGCCAATCGCGACGAGAGCCGCTGGACCGACCCCAACACGTTCGACATCCGCCGCCCGCGCCAAGCCCACATCGCCTTTGCCGGCGGCATCCACATGTGCCTCGGCATGCATCTGGCGCGACTGGAAACGCGGGTCATGTTGAACAGCCTGTTCGACCGCGTCGAGGACTTGGCGTTCGTGTCCGACGACGGCACCGGCGTGGAATCCAAGATCGTCGGGCTCACCTTCCGGTCGCCGAACAAGCTTCCGGTCACCTTTGCGCTCGCCGCATGAAAAGCCGCGCAGCGATCCTGCACGACGTGGGCGGACCGTGGTCGGTCGAGGAATTCGAACTGGACCCGCCCAAGGCCGGTGAGGTCCTGGTGCAGATGGCCGCGGCCGGCTTGTGCCACTCCGACGACCACATCCTCAAGGGAGACATGTCGGCGCCCAACGAGGTGATGCGCTCCCTCGGCCTGCCGACCATGTTCCCGACGATCGGCGGCCACGAAGGCGCCGGCATCGTGCGTGAAGTCGGCCCCGGCGTCACCGACTTGGCGCCGGGCGACCACGTGGTGATGTCGTTCGTCGCCGTGTGCGGCCAATGCCGTTGGTGCGCCAGTGGAATCGAGTACCTGTGCGACCAGGGCATCGGCACTATGGTTCCGGGAATGCCGACCGACGGCACGTTCCGCCACCACACCGCTGACGGCCGGAAGTTGGGGCATATCTCCAAGATCGGTGCCTTCGCCGAACACACGGTGGTATCGACGAATTCACTGGTGAAGATCGAGCAGCACCTACCGTTGGCGTCGAGCGCGCTGCTGTCCTGTGCCATCCCGACCGGATACGGCTCCGTCGCCAACCGGTCCAACATGCGCGCCGGCGACACCGTCGTGGTGATCGGCGTCGGCGGGATCGGCACGGGCGCCATCCAGGGTGCCCGGATCAACGGCGCCGCACAGATCGTGGCCGTCGATCCTGTTGACTTCAAACAGAAATCGGCTCTGCAATTCGGCGCGACGCACAGCGTGGCGACGACGGATGAGGCGATGGACTTGGTGCGGGGTCTGACGTACGGGGTGATGGCCGACGCGGTGGTGGTCTCGCCGTCGTTGATCACCGCCGACGACGTCCGCGACGCGGTGCGGCTCACCCGCAAGGGCGGCACCTGTGTGCTCACCGGCATGACGTCGCAGTTGACCCGGTCGGTCAAGATCGACTTGCAGGACTTCATCTTGACCAATAAGACGTTGGCGGGCACCATCTTCGGCTCCTGTAACCCGAAGGCGGACATCGCCAGGTTGGCCAGGCTCTATGAAACCGGTCAGTTGCAGCTCGACGAGATGATCACCAAGCGCTATCGTCTCGACGAGGTCAACGACGCCTACGACGATCTGCTCAACGGCAAAATCGTGCGGGGCATCATCGATTTCGGAATCGGCTGACCCTCACGCCGAGGGTGCGGCGCCCTGAACGAGCTTGGCCATGGTGCGCTCCCACAACTCCCGCGCGAGAACGGGATCGTCGGCTACGCGATTGGCTTTGGCGACTTTGCCTTTCACGTAGTACGCGCCGGCGGACCAGTCGACACCGGGCGAGCTGGTCGCCAGCCAGACCAGCTGGTCGGCGCCCTGGTCCGCGGTCGCGATGATCCGGCTGACCGGCGTGCGCTGCACGGTCGTCAACAAGCGCGAGCCGGAGGAGTGACCGATGTTGGTGTTGACAAAGCCCGGGTGCACCACCGCGACCGAGAGCCCCTCGGCGCCGTAGCGCCGGTGTAATTCCCTGGTGAACAAGATGTTTGCCAACTTCGCCAGCGCGTAGGCGGTGCTGGGTCGGCGCCGGTCCGTCGTGTCGAAATCGGCCAGCCTGACATTGCGCAGCAGCCGCTGTGACGAGCTGGATGTGTTGACGACCGTGGCATGCGAGCCGATGAGTACGTCCAGCAACAACGTGGTGAGCAAGAACGGTGCCAAGTAGTTGACCTGAAAGGTGATCTCATGGCCGTCGGCCGTTCGTTGCGACTTCGAGAACACTCCCCCGGCGTTGTTGCCCAACACGTCGATGCGCGGACACGCGGACCGGATCTTGTCCGCCAGCTCCCGAACCTGGGACAGGTCGGCGAAGTCGGCCAGGAAATAGTCGGCACCCAGCTCCGCGGCCATGGCCGCGGTCTTGCTCTCCGACCGCCCGACCAGCACGACATTGTCCCCGCCGCGGCTGATCCGGCGGGCAGCCGCCGCACCGATGCCGTCGCTGGCGCCCGTGATGACGATCGTCTTTGACGTCACGGCAGAAGTGTATCGATCACCGCCGCAGTGAGTAACGAACCGGCAGGTGCTTGAGCCCACCGACGAAGGTCGTGGCGACCAGCTCCGGGTCTCCGGTCAGTTCAATGGATTCCAGGCGTGGCAGCAGCTCGCAGAAGAAGCTGCTGACCTCCATGCGGGCCAGCGCCGCGCCCATGCAGAAGTGCACGCCGTAGCCGAAGGCCAGATGCTTGTTGGGGTCGCGGCCGACGTCGAAGCGGAACGGCTCGTCGAAGACGTCCTCGTCGCGGTTGGCCGATACGTAGGACAGCAGCACCGATTCGCCTGCGGCGATGGGCACTCCGCGCACCACGGTGTCGCTGGCGGCGGTGCGCATGAACTCCTTGACCGGGGTGACCCAGCGGATCATCTCCTCGGTGGCCAGCGGCATCAGGTCGAGGTTGTCGCGCAGGCGCCGCAGCTGGTCGGGATTCTCGATGAGCGCCTGCAGGCCACCGGAAATGGTGGCGCTGGTGGTGTCGTGGCCCGCGGTGGCGACGATGAGGTAGTAGGACACGGTGTCGATGTCCGACAGCGGTTCGCCGTCCACGCGGGCGTTGGCGATCGCCGAGGCGAGATCCTCGGTCGGGTGCTCGCGGCGGGACGCCGTCACCCCATTGAAGTATTGGAACATGTCCAACAACGCCGGCAGCTGATCCTCGTTGGAGCTACCGCGCTTGAATTCGGAATCGTCGCTGCCGAACAGTTCCTGGGTCAGCTTGAGCATGCGGGGAAAGTCGGCCTCTGGCAGGCCCAGCAGCGACATGATCACGTAGAGCGGGTAGTTGACCGCGACCTCCTGAACGAAGTCGCATTCGGGACCGGCCGCCATCATCTTGTCGACGTAGATCCCGGCGAGTTCATCGACGCGGACCTTCAAGGCCCGCATCGCCTTTGGACGAAACCAGTCGGAGCCGATCGCCCGCACCACCCGGTGCTGCGGGTCGTCCAGGTGGATCAGCGTGCGCACACCGGCGGCGGCCTGCATCTCGTCGCCCTCGGCGGTCGTCAGCACCGGGCGCGGCCAGTTGGTGAAGAGCATGTTTTCACGCTCGATGTCCATGATGTCGGCGTGTTTGGTGATCGCCCAGAACGGCCGGTAGTTCGGAACCTCCACCCACGACACCGGAGCGTTGGCGCGCAGGTGCGTCAGCGCCGCGTGCAGCGCCTGTTCGTCGGTGTACGCCAACGGATCCGCCAGCAGGTTGGCAGACCCGTCCATCGTGGTTGTGCTCACGGCTGAAACTCCTTGATTCGGGGCGCCCCCGCCGGCCCAAGACGGACCTTGCGGCGGGGCGGGTCAGGCATGCGGGTAACTTTACAGTAAGCAATCCAGTATGTGACCCCGGCAATCCATGGTGATCGCACGCGGGTTGCCGCCCTGAGATTCGTCGCGCGACGGATCCTCCATGAGGTAGGACATAGGCATGCCGAAAGCCCAGGACTGGGGAGAAACGCTCGACGATCTCGAGCGCCGCCGTCAGCACGCGTTCGAAATGGGCGGGCCGGAACGGCTCGACAAGCACCGCAACAAGGGCAAGCTCGACGCCCGCGCGCGCATCGAGTACCTCCTCGACCCGGGCACGTTCCGCGAGCTCGGCACCCTGGTGGGTGGCGAGACGGCCGCGGACGCGCTCGTCGTCGGCTCCGGTGAGATCAACGGATCACCGGTGATGCTGGGCGCCGAGGATTTCACCACCCTGGCCGGCAGCATCGGGCCTGGCGGCAATTCCAAGCGGTACCGCATCGCCGAACTGGCACTGCGCGACAAGATCCCGCTGGTGATGCTGCTCGAAGGCGCCGGCTTTCGCCCCACCGGCGGGCATTACGGGCGCACCCCGACCGACCTGCTCGCACAGGCGCAATGCTCGGGGCGCGTCCCGACCGTCGCCGCGATCCTCGGCCCCTCGGCCGGGCACGGCGCCCTGGTGGCCCCGGTCTGCGACTTCCGGATCATGAGCCGGCAGGGTGCGATCTTCACCGCGGGACCGCCCGTCGTCAAAGAGTCCACCGGAGAAGATATTTCGAAGGAGGACCTGGGCGGTCCGGATGTCGCTTTGCCCAGCGGCGTGGTCCACAATGTCGCCGAGGACGACGAAGCGGTGCTCGACGACGTCCGCCGGTATCTGTCGTACTTCCCGGCGAGCGCGTGGTCGTACCCGTCGCCGCAACCGGCCGGTAAGGCCAGTGAGCCGCGGGCGACGCCGGAGTTGCTCGACATCGTCTCCCGGGACAACCGCCGCGTTTACGACATGCGCGCCGTGCTCGACGTGGTCTTCGACAGCGCCGACTGGTTCGAGGTGCAGCCTCAGTTCGGCAGGGCGATCGTCTGCGCGCTCGCCCACCTCGGCGGCCACCCGGTCGCGGTGGTGGCCAACCAGCCTCAGGTGCTCGCGGGCTCCATCGACGCCGACGCCGCGGACAAGGCGGCCCACTTCATCATGGTGGCGGATTCCTTCCACCTGCCGATCGTGTTCCTCGCCGACAATCCCGGCATGCTGCCCGGCAGCCGGTCCGAGCGCACCGGCGTGCTGCGCGCCGGCGCCCGGATGTTCGCCGCGCAGACGGCCGCCACCACGTTGAAGCTGCACGTCACGCTGCGTAAGGCGTACGGGTTCGGGTCGATGGTCATGTCGCTGTTGGGTTTCGACCATCAGGTCGCGACCTTTGCCTACCCCGGCGCGACGATGGGCGCCATGAGCGCCGCGGCGCTCAGCCGCGCCTCACACGCCGCCGAAGACCTTTCGGCCAAGCTGCGCAACGCCGAGTTGGAGGCGTCCTATCGATCGGCCGAGCACATGGGTTTCGACGAGCTCATCGATCCCCGGGAGACGCGCGACGCCCTGCTCGCTTCGCTCAAGCGCGGACTGTCCAGCAGGCAGGCCGCCGCCGAACCCGTGAGCCGGACCGTCATCCTGCCCTAAGTTCGCCTCGCGAGAGTGCAGCTACGGACTGCGCCTCTGGGGAAACGCGTCGCTAGTTCCACTTTCGCGGTCAAGAACGATAGGCCGCGACGATCGGCTCGAGCTCGTCGGGCGTGGCGCCGTGCATGATGACCGCGTCGGCGCCGTAGTCGAACTCCTTGCGGATCCGGTCCACGCACTCACTCGCCGACCCGGTCGCCGAGGGCTCCAGCCACTCGTCGGGGATCAGCGTGGCTATGTGCTCGATCTGATCGGCGGTGCCCTTGTGGTCGATCCCGCCCGCGATCGAGGTGACGACGGGGTCTTCGCGGAACCGTTGCAGCACAGCGGGATCCCAGTCATTGGTTTGGACGAGCAGGTCGCCGTAGCCCTGTAGATAGGTGGCCAGCCGCGCGACGGTCTTCTTCAGCCGCAGCTCCTCGGGCAGGTGGTCACCGACGGTCGCAAAGCACGACCACACCCGCACGCTGTCGGGGTCGCGGCCCGCCTTCTCCGCGGCCGACTTCACGGTTTTGACGCTGCGCTGCAAGGTTTCGGGGGTGAAGTAGGTGTGCAGGATGACGTCGTCGAAGGCGCGCCCGCCCAGCGCGAGCGTGTTGGGTCCGAACGCCACCAGGGCCAACCGGATGTCCTCGTTGAAGTCCGGATCGAGGAACAGGATGGGGTACTTGCCCATCGGGCCGTCGTGGTTGAAGATCAGCTCGCCGTGCCAGAGCCGGCGCATGACCTGGGCCCAGTCCTCCATTTGCGCCGTCGTCACCGCCGGGATGCCGAACGCGCCGTAGATCGCGGCGATGCCCCGACCGACGCCCAGGGTGAACCGGCCGCCGGACAGGCGATGCATGGTGGTCGCCCACGATCCCGTGATCAGCGGATGGCGGGTGTTGTGATTGGTTGCGGCGGTGGCGATTTGCATGCGGGTGGTCACCGCGCACGCCGCCCCGACCAACGACGAGGCTTCTTTGACGTTCCAGCGCTCGGAGATGAATCCGGTGCCGAAGCCGAGTTCCTCGCCGCGGCGGGCCTCGTCCATCAGTGTCGCGGGCCCCTCGCCCCCGGCGCCGGCCAACAGGTAGAAGCCCAATTCATCAAGCGTACGGTCACTCAATTCCAAACCCCTTGCTGGTAGCCGCAGTTCCAAACCTCGGTAATCTTGCCATCGACCACGCGGAACACCTCGATGCTGGCGATGTTGGTTTCGGTGCCGTCCTTGGTTTTGATCGTTGAGTCGTAGACGATCGCCACGTGTTCGCCGTCGTCGCCCTCGATGACGACATTGAGGTCGAAGTGCAACGATTCGGCCGCCTGCCACATGTCGACGACCCGCTGGACCGCTTCGGCGTGGGTCAGCGTGCGCGAGGAACCGACCTCATGCCGAATGACTGTGTCGCCCAACAACTCCTCGGCCAGCTCGACGTTGCGTTCGTTCCACACGACGAGGTTGTAGAGTTCGACCACCGTCCGCGCCGTCCAGGTGGGTGCCATCAGCCGGGCACCGCGTCGCGCAGGAATCGGTCGGTGATGCGCTGCACGCGCCGGGAGAAGATGTGCCCGACGTGGCTGCCGTCGTACCAGTACAACTGGCCGCCCCAGCGTTCCTGCAGTGAAGTCGTGGGCTCGCGCATCGCCATCC
Organism: Mycobacterium marseillense; assembly: GCF_010731675.1. NCBI lineage: Bacteria > Bacillati > Actinomycetota > Actinomycetes > Mycobacteriales > Mycobacteriaceae > Mycobacterium > Mycobacterium marseillense. The sequence goes on along the minus strand of NZ_AP022584.1, from coordinate 5,340,933 downwards.
GGTCGTGCCACGCCCCGACGATGAGCCGGCGTTCCGGCGGCGGCGACGGCGTGACCGACAGGGGGTCGATCACCGAAGTCAGCTGGGTGACCACGGGCGATTCCAGCAACTCGCGGAATCCGTCGCGCGATGGCCCCCAGCGCTGCAGGTGTCGGGCGATCATCGCGTTGAGCCCCAGGATGGGCGTGTACAGGGCCACGGCATCGATCTGTTCCAGGTGCGACACCAGCGCGGCGACCGGGCTGCCCATCGAAATCCCGGCCACCACAACGGCGGTCGCTTGCGCCTGCGCCCAACGCACCACGGCGCGCACCTCCGAGACGACGCGCATCATGCCTGCGACGTTGCCGAGCGGATCCATGTCGGGGTAGGCCGGCCATTGCCCGCGCCGGCACCCATGGCCGGGCTGTACCGGCATCGCGATGTTGAAGCCCAGCTTGCGGTGTATCCGGCCGATCCCGGACATCAAGAGGTCTTCGGTGCCGCCCTGACCGGCACCGTGCACCCAGACCAGCCAGGGCCTGGGCCCGTCGCGGTGCCGGCACACGTGCACCACCGCCCGCGCCGGGCCGCCCAGCCCGTCGGCCTCCAGGGCCGGCGGCAACGCGGGATCGTGCTCAAAGGTCACGCGTTCGTACGCCAGGCCTGCGATGCGGCGCCGGCGTATCGAGGTTGCCCGCAACGGTTTCGGCTCGCCATGTGCGCGGTCGATGCCGAGCGTCGAGAGCTCCTCGGCGGCCGCGGTGCACGCGTCCAGCGGGCGCACCGCCGCGGGGCTGCCGCCCAGCAGCGAAAAGCCGCTCAGCACAAGCTCGTCGAGCATGACCTCGCCGAACTGGCGCGCCCCGCGGGGCGACAGCGGCGACCACCCGGTGGACTCTTGCAGACCGGCCACCGTGCGCGGCACCAGCATTCCGAGTTCCCGGGCCACGTCCTTGGCCAGGCTCAGCCCGCCCCACGCCTTCGCCATGTCGCTCACCTTCAACAGCTACGCCAGTTTGAATCCGGTGTATCCGCCCGCCGCGATGTCGTCGCAGCGCCGCCGGTATTCGGGGATTCCGCCGGTATAGCCCATATACATCCGTTTCTTGCCGGGCACGTTGCCACCGTTGTACCAGGAGTTGCACGACGGATGGACCAGAACCGTGGGCGCGACGAGCGCCGTGGCGTGGTCGATCCACTCCTGCTGAGCGGTGCTCAGCGCCTCGATGGTGCGGATCTCGTTGGCGCGCAAATACGCGAGGCAGTCGCCGATCCACTCCACGTGCTGTTCGAGGGCGGCGACGAAGTTGGTCGCGGCGCTCGGGCTGCCCGGGCCCTGAACGGTGAACAGGTTCGGGAACCCGGCGACCGCCAAACCCAGATACGACAGCGGACCTTCGGTGGCCCAGAATTCGCCGAGCGAGACGCCGCCACGGCCGCGGACGTCGATCCGGCTGAGCGCGCCGGTCATGGCGTCGAACCCGGTGGCATAGACGATGACGTCGAGTTCGTGCAACCGGTCCTCGGTGCGGATGCCGGCCGGGGTGATCTCGCGGATCGGCGACTTCCGCAAATCGACCAGGGTGACGTTGTCCCGGTTGAACGTCTCGTAGTAGCCCTGGTCGATGATCGGTCGCTTACAGGCGAAGGGATGCACCGGCACGAGCGAGGCGGCGGTGTCCGGGTCCTTGACGATGCGGGCCACCGCCTCGCCGTACAGCTGGGCGGCCATCCGGTTGGCGTCGATGTCGAAGAAGATGTCGCCCCAGTTCAGGGCGCCCATGACGCCGTTCTCCTCGACGGCACGCAGTTGTTCTTCGCGCGTCGCCGATTTCAGCGGGGGCCTGCCGAGCATGTCGAGCAGGACGGAGAAGGCGCTCAGCCGGGCGGCGCCGATGGGGTGGGCGCGTTGGGCCGCCCGGATTTCGCCGTAACGGGACTTCATCTCGTCGAGCTCGCCCGGCTCAAACCGATGCACCCGCCAGGGCAGGGTGTAGGCGGGTGAGCGCTGAAACACCGACAGATGCAGGGCATCTCGGGCGACCACGGGGATGAGCTGGACGCCGGTCGAGCCGGTGCCGATGACGCCGACGCGCTTGCCGGTGAGGTCGACGCCGCCCCCGGGCCAGCGGCTGGTGAACAGCGACGTCCCGGCGAACGTGTCCATCCCGGGGATGTCGGGCTCCAGCGGCACCGACAGGATGCCGGAGGCGGCGACGACGAACGGCACCCGCAAGATTTCGCCGGCTTCGGTACGCACCGCCCACACCGCGGCGTCGTCGTCGAACGTCATCGCGACGACCTTGGTACCGAATTGGATGTCACGGCGAAGGTCGAGCCGGTCGGCCACGAAGTTCAGGTAGGCCTCGATCTCGGGCTGGGCCGGCATCGACTCGGTCCACACCCACTCCTGCTGAATCTCCTCGGAGAAGCTGTAGGAGTATTCGATGCTCTCGATGTCGCAGCGCGCACCGGGGTATCGGTTGAAAAGCCAGGTGCCGCCCACGTTTTCGGCCATCTCCAGCACCCGGGTGCGGAGCCCGAGTTGGCGTAGTCGGTGCAGCATGTACAGCCCGGAGAATCCGGCGCCGATGACGAGGACGTCGAACGAGGGATCAGCGTCGGCCATCGTCGCCTCCGGTCATTTTCAGGATGGTTCGGGTGAGGTGCAGGGTCTTGATCTGCCAGCGACCGTCCCGCTTTTCGTAGGTCTCGTGGTAGTGCCCGGCCCCGTACAGCTCGCGGCCGTCACCGAAGATCAGCAGGTCCTCCATCGCCCAGATGCCGATCGCGGTGGTGGCCGAGGTGAGCGTGATCTCGGGGGTGTGACAGTGATGCTTGGTGGCGACGCCCTCGAGGCCGCCCATCACCATCGGGGCGAAGTTCTCGACGCCCTCGATCGGTGGCGCTGTTTGGGGGTCGGCGCCGGCGGTGGACACCGCCATATCCAGGGTGACAACCACGTCGGTGGTGAACACGTCGCGCCAGGACGCGAGGTCTTTGGTGTCCAGGAAACGGCAGTAGCGCGCCTTGAGCTGTCGGATGGCTTCCAGCTCGTCAGCCGCTGTCGTCATCTCACTCCCTTGCCGCGCGCGGGCCGGACTGCTGAAATCTATACTGTAATGGATTTAGTATCAACGATCGCGGGAGGCGCCGGCTGTGAAAGTTCCCTTTACCTGGAAGGTAACCGGCTGGTTCATGGTCGGCTGGTCCCCGGAGTTTCCCGCCGGCGAGGTCCGGCCGTTGCACTATTTCGGCGAGGACCTGGTGGCCTACCGCGACGAGCAAGGCGAGCTGCACGTCCTGGAGGCGCACTGCAAGCACCTCGGCGCCCACATCGGCCACGGCGGCAAGGTCATCGGCGACTGCGTCGAGTGCCCGTTCCACGGCTGGCGCTGGGGCCCGGACGGCTGCAACAAATACATTCCCTACCAGCCGGACCGGCCCAACCGCGGGCTACGGCTCAAGGTGTATCCCGTCCGGGAGCAGTACGACTGCGTGTTCATCTGGCACCACCCCGACGGCAAGGAACCGCAGTGGGAGATGCCGGACATCTTCACGAAGTTCCCGCAATTCGAGACCGATCCTGCGCAGTACTACCGGGCGTATCCCGAGTTCTCCCGGCGCGCGGAGCGCGAACCGGTGCATCCGCAGATCGTGGCCGAAAATGCCCCCGACAGCGCCCATTTCGAGTACGTGCACCACGCCACCGTGACACCCCGGGTGCTGGACTGGAAGATCGTCGATCACGAGTGGCAGTTCATCGCGGGCTGGCCGGACGCGCGCAGCGACAACGCGCAAGACCTCGCGCTGCGGTTCCACAGCCACCTGTTCGGGCTCGGCGGCGCGATCAGCGTCTTCGAGGGCGCGCAGAACCATCGGCTGATCTTCACCTGCACACCGGTCGACGACGAATGTTCGGACCTGTTCTACTCGATCTGGTGGCCGCGGATCCCCGGCGATGACTCCCCCGTGCCCGAAGGCAAGCTGCGCGATCTCATCGAGAACCAATTCCTGTCCACCGTGTTCGACGACCTGCAGATCTGGCGCTACCAGAAGTACGTCGAGCACCCCGCGCTGTCGAAGACTGACGCGAAAGGCTATATGGCGCTGAGGAAGTGGGCGACGCAGTTCTATGACGTCGCACCGGTGGGCGCCCCCGCATGAGGGACCGACTGGTCGGACTGGCCGCACCCGAGCACACCGCGATCGTCACCCAGGAGTGTCAGGGCGCGGTGATGGGTCTCGACGCCGGACTGGCCATGCTCGCCGAGGAGGCCCGCCGCGAGGCGCTGCCCAACATCGCGCGGCTGCTGCCACCGGCCCGGGCGGCCGGCGTGCGCGTCGTGCACTGCCTGGTGCAGCGACGGCCCGACGGTCTCGGCTCCAACCACAACGCGAAGATCTTCGCGATGGGCGGCGGCAACCAGGTGGACATCACGCCCGGTACGCCGGGTGCGGAATTGTTGCCCGAATTGGGGCCGGAGCCTTCGGATTTGGTGCTGCGTCGCTGGCACGGCGTCGGCCCGATGGGCGGCACCGACCTGGACGCGGTGTTACGCAATCTCGGGGTGTCGACGATCGTCGTCGTGGGTGTTTCGCTGAACATCGCGATCCCCAACCTGGTGATGGACGCCGTCAACGCCGCCTACCGGGTGGTCCTCCCCCGTGACGCCGTCGCCGGGATACCCGCCGACTATGGTGCAGCGATGATCGCCAACACGCTGTCGTTGCTGGCCACCGTCACCAGTACCGACGATCTGCTCCGCGCCTGGGACGAGGGACCGCGATGACCGACACCGCGCCGGAGATTCGCGGCGGATTCCCCGACGTCAAGCCCGTCGAGGACGCGCCCGCCGAACTGGGTCCATTCGTCGCCGCGCTGCGCCGCCTGCAGGACCTGACCGTGTCCACCAAGCTGGACCCCGCGCTGTGGGCCGCCGCGACGGCGCACCTGGAGAACGCCTGCGCGCTGCTGGACGGCCACCAGGTCCCCGAGGTCGAGGCGGTGGCCGGCCGGGTGCTGAGCCTGCCCGGGTTGGCCCATCCCCTGCTGCCACCCTGGATGGTGACCGAGTCCGGTCCCGACGGCGTGCGGATGGCCGGGCATTTCACCACCTCGCACATCGGCGGGAACCGGGCCGTGCACGGCGGCATGATCCCGCTGTTCTACGACTGGCTGTTCGGCATGGTCGTGTCGACCGCGGACATCCGGCCGACACGCACGGCCTACCTGCACGTCGACTACCGGAACATCACCCCGATCGACCAACCGCTGACCGCCCAGGGACGCATCACCAAAGCCGAGGGCCGGAAAGTTTTCATTGACGCTACTATGACAGGCGCCGACGGCACGTTGCTCAGCGAAGCCAACGGCCTGATGGTCCGCCTGCTACCCCACCAGCCGTGAGCGGACCCCGGTTTGGCGAGCAGACGCAGAATCGCACCGCACGAGGCTTACGCATGCGATTCTGCGTCTGCTCGGCGGAAAGGAAATAGTGGACACCACAACAACATTCACGGTGCCGGCGGTCGCGAAGGCCGTCGCGGCCGCAATCCCCGACCGCGAGCTCATCATCCAGGGGGATCGCCGCTACACCTACGCGCAGGTGATCGACCGCTCGAACCGGCTCGCCGCCTACCTGCACTCCCAAGGCCTGGGGTGCCACACCGAGCGCTCCGCGCTGGCCGGCCATGAAGTGGGCCAGGACCTGCTCGGCTTGTACGCCTACAACGGGAACGAATTCGTCGAGGCGCTGCTGGGCAGCTTCCAGGCACGCGTCGCCCCGTTCAACGTCAACTTCCGCTACGTGAAGAGCGAGTTGCAGTACCTGCTGGCGGATTCCGGGGCCACGGCGCTGCTCTACCACGCCGCGTTCGCGCCGCGCGTGGCCGAGATCCTCCCGGATCTCCCCCAGCTGCGCGTGCTGATCCAGATCGCCGACGCCTCGGGCAACGACTTGCTCGACGGCGCAATCGATTACGAGGACGCCCTGGCGTCCGTGTCGCCGGAACCGCCACCGGTGCAGCACTCCGCCGACGACCTGTACGTCCTGTACACCGGGGGCACGACGGGCATGCCGAAGGGCGTGCTGTGGCGCCAGCACGACATCTTCATGACGTCCTTCGGGGGGCGCAACCTCATGACGGGTGAGCCCTCGGCGTCCATCGACGAGATCGTCGAGCGCGCCGCCGCGGGGCCTGGAACCAAGCTGATGATCCTGCCCCCGCTGATCCACGGAGCGGCCCAGTGGAGCGTGATGACGGCGATCACGACGGGGCAATCGGTCGTCTTTCCCACGGTCGTCGATCATCTGGACGCCGACGACGTGGTGCGCACCATCGAGCGGGAAAAGGTCATGGTGGTTACGGTGGTCGGCGACGCGATGGCGCGCCCGCTGGTCGCCGCCATCGAGAAGGGGATCGCCGACGTATCGTCGCTGGCGGTCGTCGCCAACGGCGGCGCCCTGCTGACCCCGTACGTCAAGCAGCGCTTGATCGAAGTGCTGCCGAACGCCGTCGTCATCGACGGCGTCGGATCGTCGGAAACGGGCGCGCAGATGCATCACATGTCGACCTCGGGGGCGGTGGCGACCGGCACGTTCAATGCCGGGCCGGACACCTACGTGGCCGCCGAGGACCTGACGGCCATCCTGGCGCCCGGCCACGACGGGATGGGCTGGCTGGCGCAGCGGGGCTATGTTCCGTTGGGCTACAAAGGCGATGCGGCCAAGACGGCCAAGACCTTTCCGGTCATCGACGGCATCCGCTACGCGGTACCCGGCGACCGCGCGCGTCACGGTACCGACGGCTCCGTGGAATTGCTCGGCCGCGACTCGGTGACCATCAACTCCGGCGGCGAGAAGATCTTCGTCGAAGAGGTCGAAACGGCCATCGCGTCGCATCCCGCCGTGGCCGACGTGGTGGTGGCCGGCCGGCCGAGCGAACGGTGGGGCCAGGAGGTCGTCGCCGTGGTCGCGCTTGCCGAGGGCGCCAGCGTCGAGGTCGACGAATTGGTGACCCACGCGGCGCAGTCGCTGGCGCGCTACAAACTCCCCAAGGCGATCGTCTTTCGCCCGGTCATCGAGCGCAGCCCCTCGGGTAAGGCCGACTACCGGTGGGCACGCGATCAAGCGGTGAACGGCTGACCAGGTAGCCCGGTGCGGGAAGGCGTAACTGATGTCGTTGCTTCGCAAGGACGAGACGCTGACGGCATCGACGGAGGTGCGAGCCACTGCGGACCGCATCTACGCCGTCGTCTCCGACGTCACCCGCATCCCGGAATGGAGCCCGGAAACCACACGCGCACAGTGGCTGGCGCCGAATCGTTTTCAGGCCTGGAACCGTCGGCGGCTGGGTCGGTGGCGGACCGTGGCGAACGTCGTCGATGCCACACCCGGGCGCAGCTTCTCCTTCGTCGTTCAGGCCATGGGTGGGGATTGGACCCAGTGGACATATCTCATCGAACCCGGTTCCGCCCCCGGCACAGCGCGTCTCACCGAAGAGTTCCGGATGTGCGTTGAACTGCCTTTCGGCGTGCTGGTTTTCGAGCACCTGTTCTTGTTCGTCCGGGATCGGCGCCAGGACCTGCAAAAGAACCTCGATCTTTCGGTGGCCCGGATTCGCTCGATAGTGGAGGCAGGGAATTCATGAATCATCAAGGGCGTATTGCTGTCGTCACGGGTGCCGGCTCGGGCATCGGCCGCGCGCTGACCCAGGCGCTCACCCAGGACGGGGCGCACGTCGCGGCCGCCGACATCGACGACAAGGGCCTCACCGGCACGCAAGCAGCGTGCCCGCCCGGCCTGGTCACGCCGTACCGGGTTGATGTGGCGGACCGGGACGCGGTGCTGGGCTTCGCCGATGACGTGCACCGGCAGCTCGGCCCCGCTTCGATGGTGTTCAACAATGCCGGAGTTGACCTGTTCGCGAGCGTTGCGGACATGTCGTGGGCCGACTTCGACTGGCTCATCGGGATCAACGTGGGCGGCGTCGTCAACGGGACCAAGGCGTTTCTGCCCCAACTCATCCAGTCCGGCTCTTCGCAACGCCCCGCCCGGTTGGTCAACCTGTCCAGCGCCTTCGGGCTGATCGCGGTGCCCTACCAGGGCGCCTACAGCACGGCGAAGTTCGCGGTGCGCGGATTCACCGAGGCGCTTCGCCAGGAAATGATCATCGAACGCCATCCGGTGACGGTGCACTGCGTGCATCCGGGTGTCGTCCGAACCAACTTCGGGACCAATATGCGCGCCGCCGCCACCGAGGATCCCGACATGGCGGCGAAGCTCTTCGCACGCGCGGCGCTCACCTCACCCGAGAAGGCCGCTCGCCTCATTCTCCGAGGGGCCGAGAAAAACCGGGCCAGAATCCTCATCGGCCCCGACGGGCGTGCGATGGCGGCGATGCCCCGGCTGCTGGGCGCGCACTACACCGCTCTGCAGGCCTACGCCGCACGGGTGACGAACTCCCGCTCGGGGCGCGCCGGCGCCTGATTACGGCAGCACCCGCACCGGGACGTTATTCCACCCCGCGACGTTCTGCATGTTGACGCGGCTACAGCCCGCCCAGTCCACCTCATAGCGTGGCATGTAGTCGAGCAACTTCTGCAGTGCCACAGAGCTTTCCATCCGTGCCAGCGCCGCGCCGAGGCAGCTGTGGATCCCGTAGCCGAACCCGAGGTTCTGCGCCTCGGCGCGGTCGCGGTCGATGTCGAAGACCTCCGGCTTCGTCCACGCGTCGGGATCACGGTTGGCCGAGCCCAGTAGCAAAAACACCGGCTTGCCGGCCGGGATGGTGACGCCGTGCAGGGTGACGTCTTCGCGCGAACAGCGCACATTGTATTGGTTCGGGGATTCGTAGCGCAGCACCTCTTCGACCGCGGCGGGTACCCTGCTGCGGTCGTCGAGCAACTTCTGCCATTGCTGGGGATGGCGCGCAAACAACACCACCGCGTTGGCCACCAGCTTGGTCACCGTCTCGGCGCCGGCACCGCCCAACAGCACGGCGAACTGCGCGATTTCGATGTTGTCCAACGCGGTCAGCTCGCCGTTCTCGCGTTCCACCCGCGCCGCCACCAACGCGCTGATCATGTCCTCGCGCGGAGCGGCCCTGCGCTCCTTCACCAGCTGGTAGTAGGCGATCGCCATTTGCGTGGCGGCCTGGAAACCGGCCTCCGACATCTCGACCTCGCCGGGCTCGCGGTGCAGGAATTCGTCGAGCCACAGCCGGATCTGTTGGCGATCCTCTTCCGGCACCCCGAGCATGGTCGTGATGACTTCGACCGGAAACAGCGCCGAGAAATCCTGAACGACATCGAATCCCGCGGGATCGGTGGCGCCGAGATAGCGATCGATCAGGCCGGTCACCAGCGGGCGCATCGCTTCGATCGCGCGCGGGGTGAACACCTTGTTGACCAGACCGCGCATGTGCCGATGCTCGGGCGGGTCCATCATGATGATCGACTTGTGCCCCATCGGTTCCTCGGAGCGCACCGCCGCGAGGTCCACGCCGCGCGCCGACGAGTACGTCTCGAAGTTCTTGTACGCCGCGGCGACATCCACGTGGCGGCTCAGCGCGTAGAAGTCGTACCGTTCGCTGTAGTAGACTGGGGCCTCCTCACGCATCCGGCGATAGGTCTCGTACGGCCCGTTGAAGAAGTCCTCCGAGAACGGGTCGAATTCCAGTTCGGCGACGGTCATTTCGTAGCCTCCTTGAGCCGGCGGTGCGTGCGGGCCCGCGCGATCCGCAGGGCCGCGTTGGCGTAGAACCGCAACGAACTGCCGAACGGTGGCGCCGCGGTCCCGGTGATGCTGAACGGCAGGTCGTTGCCGACCACGGTGCGGTAGTGACTGAACGTGTCGAACCCGGCCTTGCCGTGATAGGCGCCCATCCCGCTGCGGCCCACTCCCCCGAACGGCGCAGCGGACGGGATCATCTGCGCCGCAAAATCGTTGCGGGCGACGCCGCCGCTGCGGGTGTTGCGGACAAAGGTGCGGAAATCGTCGTCGTCGGGACCGTACCAGTACGCCACCAGGGGCGCGGGGCGCCCGTTGATGTAGTCGATCGCCTCATTCAGACGTGAGTAGCCCACGACGGCCAGCACGGGGCCGAAGACCTCTTCGTCGGCGATCCGCATCCGGTCGTCGAGGTCGCGGACTAGGGTGGGCGCGATCTTGCGGCTGGCGCGGTCGGGTAGCGACTCGCCTTCCGGGGCAATGGTTTCCACCCGGGCGCCGTGCCCGCGCGCGTCATCAATCAGGCCCACCACCCGGTCGAAATTGGCCTGGTTGACGCTGGAGCAGTAGTCGGGATTGGCGATGACCGTCGGGAACATGCCGCGCAGGGTCTCGCGGGCGGTGTCGACGAAGGTGTCGAGGTCGGCGTCGGGCACCATGACGTAGTCGGGGCAGACACAGACCTGTCCGCCGTTGACCATCCGCGCCCGGGCGATGCGCGCCGCCGACCGCGCGATGTCGGCGCCCGGCGCAACGACCACCGGGTTCTTGCCGCCGAGTTCCAGCGTCACCGGAACGAGGTTCTGGGCAGCCGCGCGTTGCACCAGCGCGCCCACCGACGGCGACCCGGTGAAAAACAGGTGATCGAACGGCAACGCCGCGAACTCGGCCGCGACGTCGGCGCCGCCGGTCACGACGTCGAGCTCGGTCGGGTCGAAGTACCTGCGCGCAGTCGCCGCCATCAGATCCGCGGTGTGGGCAGTGATCTCCGACATCTTGATCATCACCCGGTTGCCGGCCGCGAACGCCGCCGACGCCGGCAGCACCACAAGATTGACCGGGAAGTTCCACGGACCGATCACGCCGACGACACCGAGCGGGGTGGGATGGACTTCGGCCCGCAGGCCACACAGCCGCGCGGCGGGCATCAGTTTGGCCGGGCGCATCCATTGCGCCACATGGGATCTGGTGTGCTCGACCACCGAGGTGATCCCGATGATCTCGGTAAACAACGAGGCCGCCTTGGACCGGGTCCCGTAGTCGGCGGCCATGGCGTCGATGAACGCGTCGCTGTTGTCCAGCAGCAGCGCCATCAGCCGATCGATGCGGTTGCGCCGGACCGCGGCCGTGGGCGGCCCCTCGGCCACAAAGGATCGCCGCTGCCGGTCCAGCATCGCCTGCAAATCGGCCCGCTGTTGCCCCGCCGGACTGTCAACCTGTTGGCCAACTGAACCCATGGCTGCACAGCTTACGGCACCGTAGGCGCGTCGATATAGTCTACTGTAATCTTTACAGTACGACCGTGTACCCGAGCCGGAGAGCAGCCGTGGAAAGTCAGCTTCAGGATGCCGTCACCGGCGCTAAGCCGGGCGACTACCTGCGTGACCCGTACCCGTACTTCGCGCAAAAGCGCACCGAGGGTGGGGTTTTTCACGGCACGGTCATGGACTACTCCAAGACCCCGGAGTCGCTGCGGCCCAAGCGGTCCTTCGCGGCGGTGTCCTTCGACGCGGTGAACAAGGTGTTTCGCGACGGCCGGGTGTTCAGCTCGGCGATGTACGACACCACCATCGGCCTGTTCATGGGGCCGACGATTCTGGCGATGGAGGGCAAAAAGCACCGCGACCATCGCAACCTGGTGTCGGCGGCGTTCAAGTCCAAGGCGCTGGCCCGCTGGGAGCCCACGGTCGTGCGGCCGATCTGCAACGCCCTCATCGACGAGTTCATCGCCGACGGTCGGGCCGATCTGGTCCGCCAGTTCACGTTCGAGTTTCCGACCCGGGTCATCGCCGCGTTACTGGGTCTGCCCGACGAAGACGTGCCCATGTTCCACCGGCGCGCGGTGGAGTTGATCAGCTACGCCGTCAAGTACGAACGGGCCTTTGAAGCCTCGGCGGCGTTGAAGGACTACTTCCTCGAGCAGATCGAAGCGCGCAAGGCCAAGCCGACCGAGGACATCATCGGCGACCTGGTCACCGCGGAGATCGACGGCGAAAAGCTCAGCGACGAAGCCATCTACTCGTTTTTGCGGCTGTTGCTGCCCGCCGGGCTCGAAACCACCTACCGATCCTCGGGCAATCTGTTGTTCCTGTTGCTCACCCACCCCGAACAGCTCGCCGCGGTGCAGACCGACACCACGTTGATCGCCCCGGCGATCGAGGAGGGACTGCGATTCGAGACGCCGTTGACCACGGTGCAGCGGTTCACCGCCGAAGACACCGAATTGGAGGGGATCAAGATCCCGGCGCGGTCGGTGGTCGACGTGTGCATCGGCTCGGCGAATCGCGATGCAAACCGCTGGGAGCGCTCGGAAGAGTTCGACATCTTCCGGGCGCACATGCCGCACATCTCGTTCGCCGCCGGCGAGCACACCTGCTTGGGGCTGCACCTCGCGCGCATGGAGACCCGGGTCGCGCTCGAATGCCTGTTGGATCGGGTGACCGACCTCAACCTGCTCGCCGATGACGATCCGCATATCCACGGTCAGCCGTTCCGTTCGCCGACGGCGCTTCCGGTTACGTTCGACGCGAAGTAGGGTCCCGGGAATGGTGAAGGTAATGCAGGGCTTTCGGGTCCTCGAGGTTGCGCAGTTCACGTTCGTCCCCGCCGCCGGTGCGATCCTCGCCGACTGGGGCGCCGACGTCATCAAGGTCGAGCACCCGGCACGCGGCGACACCCAGCGCGGCTTCGTCAACATGGGCGGCTTCCAACTCGATCCCGACCGGCATCCGCTGATCGAGCATCCCAATCGTGGCAAGCGCAGCGTCGGAATCGACGTCTCCACGCCGGGCGGCCAGGAAGTGATCTACGAGTTGGCCAAGACCGCCGACGTGTTCCTGACCAACTACATGCCCGCGCAGCGGCAGAAGAACAAGTTCGACGTCGAGCACATCCGCGCCGTGAACCCGAACATCGTGTATGCCCGCGGCAGCGCCTACGGCGACAAGGGAGGCGAGCGGAACGTCGGCGGCTACGACGGAACAGCGTTCTGGACGCGCAGCGGGGTGGGGTACGCGCTGACCCCCGAGGAGTTGGGCGGCGCTCTGGGACAAGGCATTCCCGCCTTCGGGGACTCCATCGGCGGCATGTTCATCGCCGGCGGCATCTCGGCCGCGCTGCTGCACCGCGAACGCACCGGCGAGGCACTCGAGCTGGACGTGTCGTTGCTGAGCACGGCGTGGTGGGCGGCGGGCGCGAGCGTCACGCAAGGCATGGAGACCGGCGAGGTCATGCGCACACCGATGCCAGGATCCGCCGCCGCATCGGTGAACCCGTTTCTGGGCAACTACGAAACCTCCGACGGCGGCACGATCAACCTGTGCATCGTCAGTCCGACGGGCTACATTCGCGACACGTTCGAGCACCTCGGCATCCCCGAGGCCGCCGACGATCCCCGCTTCTCCGACGTGTTGCCGTTGATCCAGAACGCCGATGCGGCCGCCGAGCTGATCGCAAAGGCCTTCGCCGGCAAGCCCTTCGACTACTGGCGACAGCACCTCAAAACGATGAAGGGCCAGTGGGCGCCGTTCCAGAGCCTCATCGATCTGGCCGATGACGAGCAAGCCATCGCCAACGACATGATCGTCGAAGTCGAGGCCAACGACGGCGGCGCACCGTTCAAGGTCGTGCGCGGGCCGGTGCAGTTCAACCACGAGCCGCTCGTCACCACCCGGGCCCCGCAGGCCTCCGAGCACACCGAAATCGTCCTGATGGAACTCGGGATGGACTGGGACCGCATCGCCGAACTCAAAGAGGCAGGGGCTATCGCATGAATCGCACCGGCGACGATGCAGAGCGAAGCGATGAGAAGGAGTGGTGCGCATGAATCGCACCGGCGACGATGCAGAGCGAAGCGATGAGGAGGAGTGGTGCGCATGAATCGCACCGGCGACGATGCAGAGCGAAGCGATGAGGAGGAGTGGTGCGCATGAATGACGTCGCGATCATCGGCGTGGGCCTGCACCCCTTCGGCCGCTTCGAGGGCAAGTCCGCGATGGAAATGGGCGTCGACGCCATCCGGCTCGCGGTCGACGATGCGGGCGTGCAGTGGAAGGACATCCAGGCCGCCACTGGAGGCAGCTGGACGGTCGCCAATCCCGATGCGATCGTCGGCATGGTCGGGCTGTCGGGCATCCCCTTCACCAACGTGTTCAACGCCTGCGCGACCGCGGCCAGCGCCGCCAAGGCCTGCGCGGACGGAATCCGGCTGGGCGACTACGACATCGGGATCGCCATCGGTCTGGACAAGCATCCGCGCGGCGCGTTCACCGAAGACCCGGCGCTGGTGGGGATGCCGCGCTGGTACGCCGAGAACGGGCAGTACCTCACCACGCAATTCTTCGGCATGAAGGCCAACCGTTACCTGCACGAGCACGGCATCTCCCAGCAAACGCTGGCCAAGGTGGCCGCCAAGAACTTCCGTAACGGCGCGCAGAACCCGAATGCGTTTCGCCGCAAGCCGATTCCCGAAGACGAGATCCTCAACTCGACGATGCTGAACTACCCACTCACCCAGTACATGTTCTGTGCGCCCGACGAGGGCGCCGCCGCCGTGGTCATGTGCCGTGCCGATATTGCGCACCGCTATGCCGCCAAACCGATCTTCCTGCGCGCGGTCGAGGTGCGCACCCGTCGCTACGGCGCCTACGAGGTGAACACCACCTTTGCCCCCGTCGACGAGGACGTGGCGCCGACCGTGTATGCCGCCAAGTCCGCGTTCGAAAAGGCCGGAGTGGCACCGGAAGACGTCGACGTCATCCAGCTGCAGGACACCGACGCCGGCGCCGAGATCATCCACATGGCCGAATGCGGGTTCTGCGCCGACGGCGAGCAGGAGAAGCTGTTGGCCGACGGTGCCACCGAGATCACCGGCTCGATGCCGATCAACACCGACGGCGGGCTGATCGCCAACGGCGAACCGATCGGGGCGTCGGGCCTGCGGCAAATCCACGAGCTGGTGCGCCAGCTGCGCGGCGAAGCGGGTGATCGTCAGGTTGCCGGTGCCCCGCGCGTCGGGTTCGCTCAGCTCTACGGCGCGCCGGGCACCGCCGCGGCCACCATCCTCACCACCTAGCGCGAGCAGACGCAGAATCGCACGATTCGAGTCTCGACTGCGCGATTCTGCGTCTGCTCACGCGAGAAAGGGCACCGAGCCGATGACCCAATTCACCGGGGCGCCGATCTTCGACGCCGACCAGCACATGTACGAAACACCGGAAGCGCTGACGAAGTACCTTCCGGAGAAGTATTCGCGGGCCGTCCAATTCGCCCAGATCGGGCGGCAAACCCGCATCATCATCAACAACAAGGTCAGTGACTTCATCCCCAACCCGACATTTGAACGCGTCGCCGCCCCCGGCGCGCACGAGAAGTTCTTCGCCGGGGAAAACACCGAGGGCCTCACGCTACGGGAGATGCAGGGGCCGGCCATCGCGGCGCCGGAAGCGACCCGTAACCCGGTCGATCGAGTGGCCGAACTCGACCGCCAGGGTGTCGTCGAGGCGCTGAACTATCCCACGCTGGCCAGCCTGGTCGAGCACTCCTCGGCCGACGACCCCGAGCTCACACTCGCGATCATCCATGCGTTGAACCAGTGGATGGCCGAACACTGGACCTACAACTACGCCGACCGCGTGTTCTCCACGCCCATCATCAACTTGTCCGAGGTCGACGCCGCTCAGCGCGAACTGGATTACCTCCTGGCCAACGGTGTTCGCGCCGCGCTGGTCAAACCGGGGCCGGTGAACGGCGTCCGTGGCTGGCGGTCGCCGGCGCTGCCCGAATTCGACCCCTTCTGGCGCGACGTCGAGGCCGCCGGCCTGCCGATCGTGCTGCATGCCAGCTACCCACCGCTGGACGACTACGTCGGCACGTGGGAACCTCCCCACACCCAGAACTTCATGGCCATGAGCGCATTCCGCTGGATGGTGCTGGGCCATCGCGAGATCGCCGACATGATCACCAGCCTGATCTGCCACGGCACCCTGACCCGATTCCCGAAGCTGCGCATCGCCAGCGTCGAGAACGGCAGTTCATGGATCTTCCCGTTGTTCACCGACTTTGAAGACCTCTACAAGAAGATGCCGCAGAATTTCCCGGAGCATCCGCACGAGGTGTTCCGGCGCAACATCTGGGTCAGCCCGTTCTGGGAGGGCTGCGTGGCCGACGTCGTCGAGACGGTGGGATGGGACAGGGTGCTCTTCGGCTCCGATTACCCGCACCCCGAAGGCCTCGCCGAGCCTAACGGCTTTTGGAAATACGCCGACACCATGGACGAGCGGCGCACGTATGACTTCATGGGTGACAACGCCCGCCGGTTCATGGGGCTGCCGATCGCCAACCCCGACCCCGCCGCCGTCAACCCGCCGGCCCTCGCGGGCGCCGTTAACCCCGCCGAGCGCTAGGAAGCCTTCTGCGCGACCGGCGCGTAGGCCGGCTTGCCCAGGCCCAGCATGTACTGAGCGATCATGTTGCGGAACACCTCCAGCGTGCCGCCGTAGATCCCGACCAGCGGCGCGAACCGGAACACGTACTCCGCGGCGCCGTCGTCGGCCGCACCGTCGGTGCCGATCGGCAGGGTGGACGCGGTGCCCAGCAGATCCATCAGGTCCGGCGCGATGTCGCGCATCGTCTGCGCGAGGGCGACGCGGCCGAAGATGCTGGGCGCACTGAGCGCCGCTTCCATACGCGCGGCGCTGCGGCCCAACCGGTACGCCACCGCCGCATCGTCAATGAGCCTGCGCCCGTTCGGATCCCGCTCTGAAACCTTGGCCGCGGCCTTGTCCAGCGCGTCGGCCATGAAACCGGCCTGATGCATCATGATCGACACGTCCTGCAACCCGTCGGGGGCGGCAGCCACCGCACCGTGCTCGACGTTGAGCGGTTCGCGTAGCACGGTCCAGCCCGCGTTCACCTCTCCCAGCCGGTACTTGTCGTCCACGCGCACGTCGCTGTAGTAGACGATGTTGGTGCGGTCGCCGTCGACGGTGCGGATGCCCTGGATCTCGATGCCCGGGGAGTCCAGCGGAACCAGGAACATGGTCAGGCTCTTGTGCTTCGGGGCGGACGGGTCCGTGTTGGTGATGAGGAACACGTACCGGCAGTTGTGCGCTCCGGTGGTAAACATCTTGGAGCCGTTAATGATCCAGCCGTTCCCGTCCCGCACTGCGCGGGTCTTACAGGTGGCGATGTCGGATCCGCCCTCGGGCTCGGTGTAGCCCAGGCACAACCGAACGTGTCCACTGAAGACGCCCGGCAACACTTCGTCCTGCAGTTCGCTGGACCCGAACCGCGCCACCGAACGCGCCACCATGGCGGTGGTACCCCAGGTCACCCAGGGCACGTGGGCGCGCCGCTTCTCCAGTTCCCAGATGCGGCGATGCACCCGGCTGAAGCCCCCATCGGCTTCCGGCTTCCATTCGCGTTCCAGGTATCCGGCGGCGCCGAGCGCCAGGTGCACCCCTTCGTCGAAGTTGTCGCCCGTTTCGCGGTCCCGGCGCTTGACGTCGTCGGTCACATGGGTGCGCAGGAATTCTCGCGCTTCGTCGAGGAAACGCTGGTCGTCGTCGGACAGCGTGACACGTGAGAAATCCACTATGCGCCCTCTCTACTCTCGCGCGCGGCGACGAGTTCGCCGATGTGCTTCGCGCTGGCGCCGGGATCCCCGCCGGCCAGGGCCCAGCCGCGGGCCCGCACCAGATAGGCCGTCGCGGCTGCCTCCGCCGACACGCCGAGACCGCCCTGCACATGCACGGCCATGGTCGCGGCCTTCGCCGCTTCTTCCGCCATGAACACGAAGGCCGCCGGCGCCAACTCGGGGCGTTCGTCGGGCTCGTTGTCCAGGAACCAGGCCGCGCGCCGCGCCAGATTGCGGCCACCCTGCACCGTGATGGCGATGTTGGCCAGTGGATGGGAGATGCCCTGCAGCGTCGAAATCGGCACGCCCAGCGTGTAGCGGGTTTTGGCGAACTCGGCGGCGATCGTCATGGTTTCGTCGACCAGGCCCACCAACGCCGCGGCCGACAGCACCCGCCACTCATCCAGCGCGCGTTGATATTCCGCCAGCGCATCGGATCCGCTGGCCAGCACGGCGCGGGTGTCGGCGGTCGCCGGATCCACCCAGGCCATCGGCAGGCGGCCGATGTTGTCGACCTTTGTCGGGCGGGTACCGAAGGTCAGCGCGACGACATCCGCGCCGTCGCGCACGATGACCTGGTCGGCGATCGACCCGGTGGGCAGCAGCCGCGCCCCGGACCCGCCGTCGTGCTGGGGATCGAAGGCAACCAGTCGCTTGCCTTGCACCACATCGGGTTCCACGGCGCCGAGCCGGGCCAGCAGGCGCGCGGCGCAGACTTGATCGATCCACGGCACCGGCGCCAGCGACCGGCCGATCTCCTCGGCCACCAAGGTCAGGTCGACGAGCGTCGCGCCGTCTCCGCCCGCCGATTCCGGCACGGCCATCGTGGTTGCGCCCATGGCGCACAACCGCTCCCAGAGGTTCTTGTCGAAGCCGGTCTCCTCCGCGGCGCGCACGGTCTCGATCGGGCAATGCGTCTTGAAGAAATCGCGGTACGCGGCCTGCAACGCCTCGTGATCGCTGGTCAGGCTGTAGTCGAGCCTGCGTAGTTCGTAACGGTCCATACTCAGCATTCCTCCTGACCACCGAAGAAGAATTCTTGGGCGTTGTTGTAGAGATAGTTCTCGAGGACGTCGGCGGGCAGATCCAGCGCGGTGGCCTCGGGCACGACGCGGTGCATTTTCAGGACGGGCCAATCGGAACCGAAGATCACCTTGCCCTTCCCGCGGGTCCGCATGTAGTGCAGCAGGCTCTCCGGTAGTCGCTTCGGCGACCATGCCGACGTCATCAGGCGCAGGTTGGCGTATTTGATCAGCAGCCTGATCGCGATGTCCCACCAGGGATCTGCGCCGTGGATCATGCACAGTTTGAGTTCCGGGAACCGCACGCACACCCGGTCGAGGTGAATCGGATTCTGCACCTCCCCGGGGATGGGCGGCCCGGGCAGGCCGGTGTTGACGCACAGCGGAAGCTCGAGCTCGGCGCACTTGGTGTAGAGCGGGTAATAGACGGCGTCGCTGGGCGGGTACTGGCCGTCACCCCAAAAGCTGGGCCCCACAGCCGCATACGCCACAGGCAGGTCGTTGACGACGGCGGCAAGCTCCCGCAGGGAGGGCATCGGCCGCAGCAGGTTCACCCCGCCCATGGCCAGGGCGAACCGCTCGGGCTTGTCCTCGACGAATTTGCGCGCCGTCACCGAGGGCTTGGCGAGGTTGTCCATCAGGATGGCTTTGCGCACGCCGTGCGCGTCCATTTCGTCGATCAGCTCGGACATCTCGACGGGCTCGAACATGGACTGCGGGCCCTTGAAGTAGTCGTCTCGCACCTTGAGCATCCAGGTCGGTTGCTTCTCGGTCTCGCCGAAGTGCACGTTGACCAGGCAATCGATCGCGTTCATGTGGACATCGGCGCCTTTGCTGTTGCGTGACGTTTCGCCCAACGGTAATCGGCCTTGCCATTGCCCAGGCGTTGGACCTGCTCGACGAAGAGGAATTCCTTGGGCGCCTTGAACCGCGCGAGTTGCGTGGTGCACGCCGTGTGCAGTTCGTCGGCCGTCACGGCGGCTTCCGGTCCTTCGCCCCGAAGCTCGACGAGGGCGACGAGTTCTTCCCCCCAGCGCTCGCTGGGGCGCCCGACCACCAGTGCGTCGGCAACCGCCGGGTGGGCGCGCAGCACCTCTTCGACCTCCTCGACGAAGACCTTCTCGCCGCCGGTGTTGACCACCAGCGAGTCCCGGCCGAACAGCCGCAACGTACCGTCGGGCTCCAGCCCGGCGCGGTCGCCTGATATCACCACCCGCTTGCCGTCGATCTCGGGAAAGGTCTTGCGGGTGGCGTCGGGATCGTTGAAGTACCCCAACGGGATTCGTCCTTCCCTGGCGGCCCAACCCACCTCCGTCTCGCCCGGACAGAGGAAGCGGCTGTAGTCCTCGGAGAGCACCAGCCCGCCCTCCCGCAGGGTGAACGTGTCGGATTGCGTGTCGCGCCGGCTGTGACCGAATCCCATGTTTCCGGTCTCCGACGATCCGTACCCGTTGATCACCGTCACCTGGGGGATCAACTCCACCAGGGCGCGTTGGTATTTCGGATTCGTCGCGGCGCCGCCGGTGCCGATCGCATACAGCGACGACAGATCGTAGGAGCCGCGGCGCAATTCGGCCACCAGCGGCGCGGCGTAGGCGTCGCCGACCATCGTCATCAAGCCGACCTTCTCGCGCTGCGCCGTCTCCAACACCGTTTGCGGGTCGAGCTTCTTGCCGGTGTCGTACATCACCACGGGCGTGCCGGCCATGATCGCCGAGAACGCCGTCCACATGCCGGCCGCGTGCATCAGTGGCGACACCGCGAACCACGGCGCCCCGGCCGCCCCGCGCACCTTGTCGTGAATCTCCTGGGCGGCGGCATGGTCTGCCCCCACCATCGACGACACATAGATGTCGGACTGCCGCCACAGCACGCCCTTGGGCCGGCCCGTGGTGCCGCCGGTGCAGATCATCAGCAGGTCATCCGGCGACGCGATCACGCGCTGGTCGGTATCCCCCTGCGCCAGCGCGTCTTCCAGCGACACCGCACCGGGCAGGTTCGGGGCCTCGCTGCCGTCGTCGACCGCGATCAGCAGATCGGCGCCGTCCCGGGCGAGGACGTCGGCGAACTTGGCGCCCAGCGCGCGGTGGTAGATGACCGCCCGAGGCTGTACGTAATCGAGGAGTTCACCGACTTCGCGCGGCGTGTAGTAGTAGTTGATGTTCACCGGGACGGTCCGGGCCTTGAGGCACCCGATGACCATGTCGGGGTAGAGATCGTTGTGCATCACCAGCGCAACCCGGTCCTGCCCGCATTCCCAGTTCTGCAGGGATGCCCGCTCACGGTGCGCGCCGAATCCCTTGCTCGCCAGGAAGTTCGCCAGCCGGCGGGTGCGGTCCGCGGACTCGGCGAAGGTGCTGCGGCGGTCGCCGCACACCGTCATCGTCCGGTCGCCGATGACGCCGGCGATCTCGTCGAGGACGGCCCCGATGGTCCATTCGCTCACGGAAGTACCCGGGCCCCGGTGATCAAGCAGCCGATCCGACTTGGACGCCCAAGAGGTCTAGGGCGTTGTCTCGCATGATCTTTCGAACATCGGACTCGCTGAATGCTTTCAGCTCCTCGACGAACGACACGGGCGATTCGAGCCCTTCCCCGTGTGGCCAGTCGGAACCGAAGAGGATCTTGTCGACGCCGATGACCTCGGCCAGTTCCGGCAAATCGTCTTCGTAGTAGGGCGCGATCCACACGTTGTTGCGCAGCTGTTCG
Organism: Mycobacterium marseillense; assembly: GCF_010731675.1. Taxonomy (NCBI): domain Bacteria; kingdom Bacillati; phylum Actinomycetota; class Actinomycetes; order Mycobacteriales; family Mycobacteriaceae; genus Mycobacterium; species Mycobacterium marseillense. Next base: position 5,319,631 of record NZ_AP022584.1, on the reverse strand, counting down.
ACCGGGTCCTCGGGGAAATGCTGGGGCTGGGTGTTGGCCGCCTTCTTCAGCCGCTTGGTCAGCCGGTGCACGAAGTAGGAACCGTTTTCGATGCTGACCGCCTTGAGTTTCGGATGACGGGTGAACACGCCATGCACGATCATCGAGGCCATGGTGTCGTGAATGGCCCGGTCGTCCAGGAGCACCTGATCCAGTGGATCTTTCGCGCCGAAGCCCTCGAAGGTCGACTTCCCGCCCCAGAGAGCGGCGATCGCCAGGTAGCCGCTGTCGGACAGGTGGAATCCCACCGGCACTCCGGCTTCGGCCAGCCGGGCCCACACCGGATCGTGGCTGGGATCGCCCAGCGACCGGGGCTTGACTAGCCCGGGCACCGGCGCGGGCCGCACCAGCACCAGCTTGGCGCCGCGCGCCAACACGAACTCGACCTCTTCGACGGCTTTGACGGGATCGGCCAGCGAGATGATCGGGGCGGAGATGATGCGGTGATCGGGGCGATCGAAGCCCCAGTCCTCGTCGAGCCACAGGTTGAATGCGTGCACCGAGGCCATCGTCGCCTCGATGTCGTGCTTGAGCGCCTCCTCGACCCCGCACGCGAACGTGGGCAGCATGAACACCGTTTCGATGTCCTGGGCGTCCATCACCGTGATCCGGGCGTCGCGGTTCTGGTACTCCGGGTGTTCGGAGAGTCGCTCGACTTTCATCAGCGACGCCGGGTCGACGCCTTCCGGGATCTCGCCGCGGAACAACAGATCCAGGCAGCCCGGCACGATGATCGGGTCGAAGGTGACGTTCGGGATGAAGTGGTTGATGCGGTCGCCCATCAAGGCCCAGCTGCGTTTGCCGTCGCTGACGATCTGCACACCGCGGCGCTTGAACCGCTTGTCCAGGTGGCGGGTGAACGAATCGACCGGCTCGTAGTAGTGGTTGTCGACGTCGATCGCTTGGTAGCCCAACGCGTTCATGATGATCCTTTCGGCTTAGGTGGCCAACGGCGGGAACCGCGGCGGCCGCTTCTCCAGGAAGCTCGTAATCCCTTCGACGACATCGGGCCGCAGCAGCGACTCGTGCATGAGCGTTTCGGCGCGCGCGCTGACATCGGCAACGTCACGCAGCGCATCGCCGTAGGCCTGCCGCTTGATGGCCGCCAGCGACGCCGGCGAACAATTGCGCGCGATGTCTTCGGCGTACGCCATGGCCCGCGGCATCAGTTGTTCGGGGGCAACCACGTCCTTGACCAGTCCGAGTTCGGCGGCCTCCTCGGCGAAAAACGTGCGCCCGCTCAACAGCAGGTCCATCGACGCGCCCCAGCCGGCGAGCCGCGGCAGGATCCAAGAGATCCCGTACTCGGCGATCAGACCCCGCCGGGTGAACGCGGTGGCGAATTTGGCTCCGGCGGCCGCGAACCGGACGTCACACATCAGGGCGTGGGTCAGCCCAATGCCGACGCACGCGCCGTTGACCGCGGCGATGATCGGCTTGCGCAACTCGGTGAGGAAGTGGGGGTGGCGGTCGCCGACCAGCTTGGTGACGTCGGTATCGCCGTCACCCAGCTTTTCGTCGATGGATCCAGCGCCACCCAGATCCGCGCCCGCGCAGAATCCCCTGCCGGCACCGGTCAACACGATCACCCGGACCGTGGGATCGGCTTCGGCGCGGTCGATGCTTGCGTAGAAGCCCCTGGAGATGTCGGGGCCCCAGGCGTTGAGCCGCCCCGGGCGGTTGAACGTCACGACCGCAACACCGGTGTCAGTGGTCTCATACAGCACCGCCTCATCGGTGACCACACGGTCGGCGGCGCTCATGAGACCGTCCCCTCATTGCTGACGAACTGGCGAGTTTGTACCCATACTGTATACCTATCGGTACCGCATTCCACAACTGCGTCAGCGCGCCCGTGAACAGCCACTAAACTGCGCTTTTCGGCCGTCGGCCGGCGGCGGCTTCGACCCGCCGGACGGGGGGTCGGCGACGTTTGTGGCGACCGACACGCCGACCCATGTTTGCACCCGCCCGGTGATCGGGAACGCGTAGAGGAGCCAACGATCACATGGGGTAAGGAGAGGCAATGGTTGACACCAAGAGCGGCCCGATCGAACTGGTGCGGGGCATCGTGGAAGACGTCCTCGGGAAGACCAAGCAGGTCATCGGCATCATCATCGGCCACAACGACCTGATCGAAGAGGGTAAGGCCCAGCAGGACAAGGCGGACGCGCAGCGCAGCGCCGGGAAAAAGGAAGCCGCCGCCGAGAAGGCCCGCGGCAAGGCCAAGACGTACGAGGAACGTGAGCGGGCCGAACAGCAGTAAACGGCCGGCTGAGCGAGCGGGCCCGGTGATCTGACCGGGCCCGCTTCGCGTTGTAATCCGTTCTACTGCAACACCGTTTGGATCAAACCCAGGCGCTGGTAGGCATGCTCGATCTGCGCCTTCGCCTCGGCGGGCAATTCGGCCTGCGGCGGGCGGGAATGCGGGTACGCCCCGATCGGCAACCCCAGCAGCGACGCGGCGTACTTGAACGCGCCGCCCCAGTGGGTGAAGTAGTCCGCACGGCCCGGGTAGCACGTCCACCACGATCCGACGTCCAGGTCGAACTGGTCCAGCCCGGACTCGCGGCCGTAGTCCATGGCCTCGATGAGCTTGTCGCTCTGCACCAAATCCCAATATTCGGAGAACAATCGCCGCTCGGGCGTCTCGAATAGGTAGCCCGCGGTCCCCAGCTGCGCCGGGCACACGATCCCGTCGCGCAGCCACCCGGCCCGGTACACCGTCTTGTCGCATTCCCACACCGCCAGACCGGGCGCCAGCTCGTGCAGCATGCGGCTGGCCGCCGGCCGGAAGGCGCCCTCCTTCGTGGCGCACACCGCGGGCACCTCGTCGTAGATGCGTGCGCTCTCGGCCGGGGTCAGCACGTAACCCGATGACGGCGAATTGAACATGCCCAGAGCGATATTCGTGCGCGCAGCCACGTAATGGAAAAAACGCAGGACGCCTTCGCCCCCATGGGCCTCCATCATGGGCGTCTGGATGTAGGCGATGTCGGCGCCCACCTCCTGGGCGTGCAGCGTCAGATCCAGACAATCCTTCGCCGACATCGCCGCTGTGCAGGCCTGCACCACCACACCGGGATTGAGACTGCGCGCCTCCTCGATGGCGACCTCCAGCAGACGCTTGCGCTCGTCGAGGGTCAGCGACCAGAATTCCGCGATCCCGCTGGTGCACCACAACATCGGGTGCCCGAGGTCACCGACGCAATAGCGCACCAGCGTCCGGTAAGCGTCCCAGTCGATGTCGTCACCGTCGGTGCCGCAGAAGGGGGTGTATAGAGAGTCGCCGATCCCCCGCAATGCGCCGGGCGCCCACGCGCGCGCCTCTGCTGCCGTAGCCACAGTCGACTCCTTCTGTCTGCCAATCGATTTCTTTTCGACCCGTGGTCAGGTGAAATCCGAACCACCGTCGACGTTGATGTTGGCGCCGGTCATGTAGGAGTTGCGCCGCGAGGCGAGGAACGCGGCGACCGGACCGATCTCGTCGGTGAGGCCCGCCCGCGGCATGTGCGCGGGGTGGCCGAAGTGCTTGCCGATGGCCTCCATCAGGGCGTAGGGATCGTGGCCGTCGACGCCGACCGAATCCGCCCAGCCGACCAGGGATTCCGAGGCGATGCTGCCCGGCGATACGACGTTGACCAAGATCTCGTCCTTGGCCAGCAGCAGGGACAGGTTTTTCGACACGCTCGTCAGCATCGATTTCGCCGCGGTGTAAGCGGGCAGCATGACGCTTTGCCGCTGGGTCGAGTGCGCCGAGAAGTTCACGATCCGCGCCCACTGCGCCTTGCGCAGCAGCGGCAGCGCCGCCCGCACACAGCGGACCATGCCCAGCACGCCGTCTTCGACCGACTGGCGCCATTGCTCGTCGGTCAAATCCTCGAAGGTGCCCGCGGCGCCCGGTCCCACCGTGATGACCAACGCGTTGAGTTCGCCGTCCCAGCGCTGGGAAAGCTCATCGAACACCGCGCCGACCGCCGCGTCGTCTCCGATGTCGGCGACGAGCCCGAGCGCGTCCGGGCTGCCCCGCTGCGTGAGATCGGTCACCGCGGAGTCCAGTGCGTCACGGCTACGGCCGACCACCGCGACGCGGGCTCCGTCGTCGGCAAGGCAGCGCGCGGTGGCCAAACCCATACCGCGGCTACCGCCGACCACCACCGCGGTGGCGTTCGCCAGCCCTAGATCCATTGCTTAATCCGTAGCTCTAGCCTGGTCATTTTCGCCTGTCCAGCCGATTTACCAAAAAGCCTACGATAGGTATTACAGTAGCAGAGGGAAAATGCGACACGTAAGCGTATACGCAGGTCAGAACAGAAGAGCCGGTAAATTCGACTTTACCGGCAGCACGGCTGCCAGACCGCATGCACGAAACGAATTTTGATGGAGGTGCCCGTAGTGGCAAAACAGGCAACCGCCGATAAGCGTCAGCGGCGCGAACGCGGGTCCATCAATCCCGACGACATCATCAGCGGCGCATTCGAACTCGCCGAGGAGGTGTCGATCGACAACCTGAGCATGCCGCTGCTCGGCAAACATCTCGGCGTGGGTGTGACGAGCATCTACTGGTACTTCCGCAAGAAGGACGACCTGCTCAATGCGATGACCGACCGCGCACTGAGCAAGTATGTGTTCGCCACTCCCTATGTCGAAGCCAGCGACTGGCGCGAGACCCTGCGCAACCACGCGCGCTTGATGCGTAAGACGTTCATGGGTAACCCAATTCTGTGCGACCTGATTTTGATTCGCGCGGCGCTGTCTCCTAAAGCGGCGCGCATGGGCGCGCAGGAGATGGAAAAAGCGGTTTCCAATCTGGTGGAGGCCGGCTTGTCACCGGAGGACGCGTTCGACACCTATTCGGCGGTTTCGGTTCACGTCCGCGGATCGGTGGTGCTGCAACGACTCTACGAAAAGAACCAGTCGTCGGATGTCGGTCCCCGCGCCATCGAGGACGCCGTTGCCATCGACCCCGAAAAGACCCCGCTCCTTGCCCAAGTCACGCGAATCGGGCACCGGATCGGGGCCCCCGACGAAACGAATTTCGAGTACGGGCTGACCTGCATCCTCGATCACGCCAGCAGGCTGATCGACGAGAGCAACGCACCCAAGGGCAAGGCGGGGGCGAGCCGCCAGCGCAAGACGCCGACGCCGCGGGCCCGGTCCAAGGCGCCGGCGAACCGCTAGCCTTCCCCGAAACCGCTTGTCACGCCTCGGGTTCGGGCACGTGGAAGTGCTCGTCGCGTAGCCGGAAGGCCTCTTTGGCGCCATGCTGCGCGCGGGTCTTGACGAAGTTGAATTCGTCCGGCCCGAATTGCAGGTTGGTGCCGAAGGCGTGGAACAGATAGCTGGCGACCTCCTCGCCCTGATACACCTGGCTCTGCTCGACGAGTCGGAATGCCTCCTTGGCGATGACGACCCCGTCGGCCGGCATCTTCGCCGCCTTCTCGGCCCAGTAGCGCGCCCGGGCCGTCACCGAGCCGGGATCGCAGGTGTCCGTGAAGATTCCGAGGTGCTCGATCTCGCCCGCCTCGATGATGTCGCCGGTCAACAGCAGGCGCCGGGCCAGCACCGGCCCGAGCCGATGGAAGAACATGTGCAAGCTGCCCAGCGCGGGACCCAGGAAGCGGGTCGCCGGCATGCCGATCTTGGTGTCCCGCGCGATGACCGCGATGTCGGTCATCAAAGCCATCTCGAAACCGCCGCCGAGCGCGTAGCCGGCGATCTCCCCCACCGTGACCTTGGGGAAACCCATGAAGTTGTGATAGAAGCCAAAAGTCTTGCGGTCCACGGTAAGTCGACGGCGCTGACTCGGGCGACGTTTGGCCGCTGTGTCGTCAGACGCCTTGGCCTTGTCGCCGTACCACCCGTACGCATTGTTCATGTCGGCCCCGGTGGAAAAGACTCCCTCGGTTCCGCGTAACAACACCACCGTGAGGTCGTCGTCATCGGCCACCTGGTCCAGGCAGCGGGCGACGGCCTCGCGCATGCTGGCGTCATAGGAGTTGCGCTGTTGGGGATTGTTCAGCGTGATCGTCGCGATGTGCCGGTCGGGATCGATGTCGAAGAGCACGCGGTCGTCGGTGGTGCTCGAAGCGGTCATTTGTCGGACTCCTTTCGGCGCCTGCCGAACCGCGATCCGGCAAGCTTTTCGGGCCGTGACGCCAACGTGTTGACCTCGCCCGTACACAGCACTTCGTCGTCGAGCAACAGCCGCGCGGTCGAGGTGATGCCCCGTTCGCTTTCCGAGCGCGCGATGTCGAATCGCAGCTCGGTCAGCACCGGTGTGGGTCTGCGGAAGGTCACGGCCAAGGATCGGGTTTTGCCGGAAAGGCCGGTGACGCAATTGTGGTGCTGGATGACGCAATCGAAGAAGACACCCAGGAATCCGCCGTGCACCAGTCCCGGCGGCCCCTCGTAGATCAGCGGGAATTCGACGGCCCCCGTTGCCTTCTCGGCGTCGAATTCGGCGAACCGGTACTCGGGAAAGCACGGGTTGTAGGCGCCGATGTCGGTTGCGTGGTTGAGATAGACGCGCCGGGGATCATCGGGCAGTTCGCCGATGCGTGGGGCGTTGTCCGCCGGCGCGACAGCGGACAACTCGCTTTCCCACTCCGCGAACTTCTTTACCATCGCGTCCACCGCGGGGTGCGGATGCTCCAGGGACACCAGCAACGAGCTCAGGCGGCGCATGGCGGCGGCGGCGTCCACCGTCTGGGCAAGCGGAGCCTCGCCGAATCTGGCGTTGTCACCGCCGACACCGTCGGCGCCGCTCCTCATCGCTGGCGCTCTGCATCGTCGTCGGCGCGGGCCATGATTCTCTCTTTCACCTGGGTAGTTTCGCAGGCAGCGTATCCTTGCTAACTTATACAGCGTATCAATCGTATTGCCTACTGTATGGGTAACCGTATCGGCGGAGAAAGGCCGGGTCGACGGTGAGTCAAGGGGCCGGCGCGGCCGGAGCCGAGGGTTCGGTGACAGTGCACCGAGACGGTGCGGTGTTACTGGTCACGCTCGATCGCCCGTCGCGGCGTAACTCGTTGACGCAGTTGATGATCGGGGCTCTGATCGAGTCGCTGACCGCTGCCGCATCCGACGACTCGCTGCGCGCCGTGCACATCCGCGGCGCCGGAGACGATTTCTGCGCCGGCTCCGATTGGGTGGCCGCCAACGACCCCGGCGGCCAACGTCCCCGCACCGGTGATCTGGTGCGCCGGGTGCCCCATGCCGCCCACCGCGTGATCGAACTCGTCGCCGGCATCCAACTGCCGGTGGTGTGCAGCGTGCGGGGATGGGCCGTGGGATTCGGTTGCAACCTCGCCTTGGCCGCGGACTTCACCGTGGCCGCCGGCGATGCGGTGTTCTGGGAACCGTTCCTCGACCGCGGATTCAGCCCGGACTCGGGGTCCACCTGGCTGCTACCCCGCCTCGTCGGCCTGGCACGGGCCCGGCGGATGCTACTGCTCGGCGAGAAGGTCAGTGGGCACGACGCGGCCGATTGGGGGCTTATCCACCAGGCGGTGAGCGGCCCCGATCTCGACCGCGCCGCCGAGGAGCTGGTCGGCCGGTTGGCCTCCGGCCCGACGGCCGCAATCGGGCTGGCCAAGCAGGCCCTGAATTTCGGGCAGCATGCCACGCTGAGCCAGTCGCTGAACCAGGAGCTGTTTAATCTGGAATTATCTTGCCGGACAGGAGATTTCAAGGAGGGCCTGGAGGCCTTCCGGCAGCGGCGGGACCCGGACTTTCGTGGACGCTAGCTCTCGGGCGTCGAGCGTGGGCCCTACGCAGGGGAACTACCCCGCATCCGTCCATACGCCCACACTCGACGGTCAATACACAGCGAAGGGATGACTGATGCCCACTGATTCATTCGACACGATCAAGTACGAGGTCGACGGGCACACCGCCACGATCACCCTGAACCGCGCGGACGCCCTCAATGCGCTCAGCCCGCACATGATCACCGAGCTGCGGGCCGCCTACGACGAGGCCGAAAACGACGACAACGTCTGGCTGACCATCGTCACGGGCACCGGCCGCGCGTTCTGCACCGGCGCCGACGTCAAGGAGATCCCCGAAGACGGCAAGGTGATCTACGAGCGGCCCTACCTGTCGACGTACGACCAGTGGGAGGCGCCGCAGGAGGGCACGCCGCCGTTTCGCACCATGGCCAAGCCGGTGCTGACCGCGGTGAACGGGATCTGCTGTGGCGCCGGGATGGACTGGGTCACTACGACCGACATCGTGATCGCCTCCGAGCAGGCGACCTTCTTCGATCCGCACGTCAGCATCGGGCTGGTGGCCGGGCGCGAGCTGGTGCGGGTGTCCCGCGTGCTGCCCCGCTCGATCGCCCTGCGGATGGCCTTGATGGGCAAGCACGAGCGGATGAGCGCGGAGCGCGCCTACGAGCTCGGACTGATCAGCGAGGTCGTCGAGCACGATCACCTGCTGGATAGGGCCCACGAGATCGCCGACATCGTCAATTCCAATGCGCCGCTGGCCGTCCGGGGCACCCGGCTGGCCATCCTCAAGGGCCTGAACGTGCCGCTGCACGAGGCGGAGATACTCGCCGAAACCTTCCGCGAGCGGGTGCTGCGGACCGAGGACGCCGCCGAAGGGCCCAGGGCCTTCGTCGAGAAACGCCAACCGAATTGGCAGTGCCGGTGAACCAGCCGAGGAGTTTCGAAACCATCCTGCTCGAGGTCGACGCCACCGACCACGTCGCCACCATCACGCTGAACCGGCCTGAGCAGCTGAACGCGTTCAACCGCACCATGTGTGAAGAGATGGCCCACGCCTGGCACACGGTCAAACTCGACGAGTCGGTGCACGCGGTCGTGCTGCGTGCCGCCGGCGACCGGGCGTTCAGCGCGGGACTGGACATCAAGACGCCCTACGGGCAGCCCGAAAACGTCTGGAACCACGAAGATCCCGGCGAAGCGCTGAGCCCCAAATGGCAGAAGATGTGGAAGCCGGTGGTCTGCGCGGTCCAGGGCATGTGCACCGCCGGCGCGTTCTACTTCCTCAACGAGTCCGACGTGGTGATCTGCTCGCAAGACGCCACGTTCTTCGACTCCCACGTGTCGGCCGGTCTGGTCTGCGCGCTGGAGCCGATCGGACTGATGCGCCGCGTCGGCCTGGGCGAGACGCTGCGAATCGCGCTGATGGGCAACGATGAGCGGGTCAGCGCCGACACCGCGCTGCGCATCGGGTTGGTCTCCGAGGTCGTTCCTACCGGTCAGCTCTGGGACCGTGCCCACGAAATCGCGGCGACCATCGCCGCCAAGCCGCCGACCGCGACTCAGGGCACGGTGAAAGCGATTTGGGAGTCGCTGGACAAGCCGTATCGCGCCGCGATGGAGCAGGGCCTCATCTATACCCGGCTGGGAAACCCGCTGGGCACCGCGGAACTGGCCGCGCAGAAGTCGGCCAAGCGCACGCCGAAGATCCGCTGATGCCGCGTCACCCGCTCATCCAACGCATCTCGAGTGTGCTCGGCCTCGAGCCCGACTCACACGCCATCGAGTATGGCGGCCAATGGATCTCGTGGGACCAGGTCGGCACCTTGGCGCAGCGCATCGCCGGTCTGACCGCCGGCGGCGAAGTCGGGATGCTGCTGCGCAACAGGCCTGCGCACGTGGCGGCCTTTCTGGGCGTGCTGCTGGGCGGCGGAACCGTCGTGGTCATCAACCCGTCACGCGGCGACGAACGCACCAAGGCCGACATCGCGAAACTGCGGCTTCGGTTGATCGTCGGCGAGCGCGCCGATCTGACGGCGCTGGTAACGGAGGGCACCCCGACGGTCGCGATCTCGGGACCGGCCGACGACGTCGAGGTGTCCCGGCAACCCAGCACCGAGCCGGGCACGCCGACCGGTGTCGCGGTGCGCATGCTGACCAGCGGCACGACGGGCCCGCCCAAGCGCATCGACCTGACCTACGACATGTTGGCGCGCAGTGTGATGGGCGCCGAACCCGGCCGCGCGCCGGCGTCCACCGAGCTGCGGCGCGGCGTCGCCATCGTGAACTCGCCGCTGGTGCACATCGGCGGGGTGTTTCGCGTGCTGCAATGCATCGCCGAGGCCAGGCCGTTCGTGCTGTTGGAGCGATTCGAGCTCACCGCATGGGCCGAGGTGGTGCGCAAGCACCGGCCGCGCGCCGTGTCGCTGGTGCCGGCGGCCCTGCGCACCGTCTTGCACTCCGATCTGCCGCCGGCCGACCTGGACAGTGTCCGGGCCGTTACCTGCGGCACGGCGCCGCTGTCGGCCGACGACGCCGACGCCTTCACCGCCAAGTACGGCATTCCGGTGCTGACCTCCTATGCCGCAACCGAGTTCGGGGGCGGCGTGGCGGGCTGGACCCTTCCCGACCATCAGCAATACTGGCGGTCCAAGCGGGGCAGCGTCGGTCGCGCCAATCCGGGCGCTCAGCTCAGAGTGGTCGCCGACGACGGAACACCCTTGGGCCCAGACGAAGTCGGGCTGCTGGAGGTCAAGCCCGGTCAGCTGGGCCCGGCCGCGCACTGGATGCGGACCACGGACATGGCACGCATCGACGCCGACGGATTCCTCTGGATCGTCGGCCGCGCCGACCAGGCGATCATCCGCGGCGGCTTCAAGGTGATGCCCGACGACGTGCGCGCTGCGCTCGAGAGCAACCCCGCGGTGGCGGGCGCAGCGGTGCTGGCCCGGCCCGACGAGCGGCTGGGTGAGACACCGGTCGCGATGGTCGAACTGCGCGAACCGGGTGCCGCCGACGCCGACGCGCTGGTGGAGCATCTGCGAGAGCGCTTGGCGCGTTACGAGATTCCGACCGAGATCGCGATTGTCGACGCATTACCGCGCACACCGTCGGGCAAAGCCGATCTCGGCGCGATCCGGGACTACTTCCGCGAGCCCGCCGCGCCGCGCCACCATGCGCGCTGATTCTCTGACCGTCGCCGCGACGTTGCGACACCAGGCCCGGGCGCGCGGGGATCACCCGCTGCTGGTCTGCGACGGCGACCGCATCGGATACGCCGAAGCCGACCGCCGGTCGGCGGAGCTCGCCCGCGGTCTGATGGCCCTCGGCGCCGGTAAGGGAACCCATGTGGGACTCCTTTATCCGAACGGACCCGCCTTCGCCGTCGGCATGCTGGCGGCTGCGCGCATCGGGGCCGTGGTGGTCCCCTTCTCCACCTTCGTCACCGCCCGAGAATTGCGCGAGCAGCTCGTCGACAGCGACGTCGAAATACTGTTGAGCGCCGCGACTTTTCGGTCCCACGACTATGCGCAGCGACTGTCCGAGGTTCTTTCGGAGGCCGACTTCGATTCCGGCGACCGCCTGTTGTGCGCCGCGGTGCCGCAACTGCGCCGAGTGGCGTTCGCGCACGAGACGGTGTGCGCGCTGGCCGGCACCGTCGACCCAGCGCGACTGCGGGCGATGGAAGACGTTGTCTACGAAGGCGATCCGCTGGCGATCGTCTACACGTCAGGATCGACGAGTGCCCCCAAAGGGGTGGTGCATACGCATGCCGCACTGCTCGGACATCAGCGCAACCTCAACACGATTCGCGGCCTGACCGCGTCGGACAAGCTGTTCTGCAATTCGCCATTCTTCTGGATCGGCGGGTTCGCGTTCGGCCTGCTGGCCACCCTGGTGGCCGGATCGACCCTGGTCTGTTCCAACGCCGTGGACGCCGGCGCCACGCTCGACCTGTTGGAGGCCGAAAGGCCGACCATGACCAATGGGTTCGCGGCCGGGATCGCTCACCTGGCCGACCACCCCAGCTACGCCGAGCGTGATCTGTCGTCAATGCGGCGCGGCAACCTCTACCCGATCATGGCCCCCGACGCCCGCCCGGTTGACCCGGAGCTGCGGCACAACATGCTCGGGATGACCGAGGCCGGCAGCGTCGTCCTGATCGGCGAGGACGAATCCGACCAACCCGAAACGCGGCGCGGGTCATTCGGCAAGCCCGCGCCCGGTTTCGAGACGATGATCGTGGACTCGGATGCCTCCGGGGTCGGTGAGCTCTGCATCCGGGGACCGTACGTGATGCAGGGCTACTACAAGCGCTCCCGCGAGGAATGCTTCGACGCCGACGGCTGGTTCCACACCGGCGATTTGGTGCGCATCGACGCCGACGGATTCGTCTACTTCGTCGGCAGGCTCAGCGCGATGGTCAAGACGGCCGGCGCCAACGTCTCGGCGGCCGAGGTCGCGCAGGCCATCACCAGGGTCACCGGCGCCGAGGCTTACGTGGTGGGCATCCCCGACACCCAACGCGGAGAACTGGTCGCCGCGGTCGTCGTCCAACCCGACTTCGACGAATCGGCCGTGCGGGAACGGCTCAAGCGGGAGCTGTCGTCGTACAAGATTCCCAAGCGCTTTCTCGCTCTCCCCCGCACCGACCTCCCGCTGCTCTCCAGCGGCAAGGTCGACACGCAACGACTGAGAAAGCTCTTCGATGCCTAGCACCATCGACCAGCTGGTGAGGCTTCGCGCACGGCACGACGCGGACACACCGATGGTGATCGACCCCACGGCGCGGATCAGCTACCGCGAACTCGACATCACCACACGGGATTTGGCCGCGGCGTTCGCCGAGGCCGGCGTCGGCAAGGGCAGCCGGGTCGGGTTGATCATGCCCAATGGCACCCGGTGGGTCCAGATCGCGATCGCCCTGACCCGCATCGGCGCCGTCCTGGTGCCGCTGAGCACCCTGCTGCAGGCCGGCGAACTCGTCGCCCAGCTGCGGGTCGCCGCCGTCCAGTTCCTGGTGAGCGTCGAGGAATTCCGCGGCCACCGTTATCTCGAGGACCTCAAGGCGGCGCCCGAGTCCGAACTACCGGCGTTGCAACATGTTTGGTCGACCGATCGGCTCGACAGCGCAGCAGCGAGCGAGCGGGCCCGGCGGATCATCGACGCGATGACCGAGACGGTCGCCCCCGCCGACCCGCTGGTCATCATGTTCACCTCGGGCAGCAGCGGCTCCCCCAAGGGCGTCGTGCACTCCCACGGCAACGCGCTGGGCGCCGTGCGGTCGGGGCTGGCGGCGCGCTGCATCACCGCCGAAACCCGCCTGTATCTGCCGATGCCGTTCTTCTGGGTTGGTGGGTTCGGCAGCGGAATCCTGTCCGTCCTGCTGGCCGGTGCCACCCTGGTGACCGAAGAAATCCCGCGGCCCGAAACCACGCTGCGACTGCTGGAGCGCGAACGGGTCACCCTGTTTCGTGGCTGGCCCGATCAGGCCGAAACGCTGGCGCGGCACGCCGACTCGGTCGGCGTGGATCTCTCGGCGCTGCGGCCCGGCAGCCTGGAGGCCCTGTTGCCGCCCGCGCAGCGCGCGCGGCCCGGGGCGCGCGCGACGCTGTTCGGCATGACCGAGGCGTTCGGGCCCTACTGCGGCTACCCCGCCGACACAGACATGCCCGCCACGGCGTGGGGCAGCTGCGGAAAGCCGTTCGACGGCATGGAAGTCCGCATCGTCGACCCCGAAAGCGGTGCGCCCGCCACGGCGGGAACCGCCGGCATGATCCAGATCCGCGGGCCGCACACGCTGCGAGGCATCTGCGGCCGCCGGCGCGAAGAGCTCTTCACCCCCGACGGCTTCTATCCGACCGGTGACCTCGGCCACCTCGACGAGCAGGGGTTCCTGTTCTACCACGGGCGATCCGACGACATGTTCAAAGTCAGCGGTGCGACCGTCTACCCCAGCGAGGTCGAGCGAGCGCTGCGCGCCATCGACGGCGTCGCCCATGCGTTTGTCACCAACGTGCCTGGCGCAACGGGCGAACGGGTCGGCGCGGCGGTGGTGCGCGACGTCGCCCTCACCGCCGAGCAGCTTCATGCGTCGGCGCGAAAGGTGCTGAGCGCCTTCAAGGTACCCACGGTGTGGCTGCTGCTGGACTCCGACGACGGCGTTCCGCGCGGCGGCACCGGAAAGGTCGATATCCGCCTGCTGCGGGAGATGTTAAGCGACGCGAACCAACCCTAGGGGACCCGCGTCCAGGGTTGGCAATTCTGCGACTCGAAGGCCTTGACCGCGGAATTGATGTTCGCGTACATCGGGCCGATGGAGGTATTCGTCTGCAGCACATGGTCCTTGTTCGCATCGGGCGTGCTGTAGGTGAACCACGAACACATCGAGTCCTGCGTCGGCACGTTGTTGATCCACACGCCGAAGGCCGAGCCCGAGCCGCCCGTGTGGTAGAGGCCCGGCGCGATATCGGGCCCCACGATGAACACACCGTTACCGGGAATCGGGTCAACTAGGTCGGCGCGGGCCGGTGCCGCGAGGGCGAGGGTTGTCAGGGTGGCAACGAATAGCGCCGACGCGCGAAGCTTTGCGGGCATCTTGTTCTCTCCGTTCGTTGCCCACCCTGATCGCAGCGTAGGCCCAGCCCGGCCGGGCGACAAGAGACGGCGGAGCTATTCCTCCACCACCACACCGTGCGCGATGAGGTGATCGATCAAGGGGACCGCGCCGGCGGCGAGGTGCTCCGACATCGCCGCGCGCGCCAGCTTGCCGTCACGCTTTTTCAGCGCGGACAAGATTCGCCGATGGTCCCTCATCGACTGCTCGGGCCAGCCCTCGATGGCCGGAAACACCGATTCGGGCGCGTAGCGGGTGATCTGGGACATCAGTTGCGCCAGCTTCGGCGAATCGGCGGCGATGTTGATGGCGCGGTGAAATTCGTGGTTGAGGCCAACGGTGCGCTCGTGCTCATCACCGGCATAGGCGTCTTCCAGCTGTGCCTGGATCTCTTTGAGTTCGCGCAGTTGATCGTCGGTGATGTTGACCGCGGCCCGCGCTGCCAACTCACCGCCCACATGCGCCTGCACATTCGCCACGTCGGTGACATCGCGGCCGGTGACCGGCAACACCGCGAAACCCCGGCGCGGCTGCTGGGCGATCAAGCCTTCGGCGCGCAACGCGAACAGCGCTTCGCGCACCGGTGTGACGCTGATGCCCAGCTCCGCGGCCAGCTGGTCAAGCCGGACGTACGACCCGGCGGCATAGGTGCCGTCGAAGATCCTGCTGCGGATCAAGCGTGCGACATCCTCGGAAAGTTGAGGCCGCGCAGCGAAGTCCGGAACGCTCATCGCTTCACACCTGGTATTCGGCGAGCAGTCGCTTGCTGATGATGTTCTTCTGGATTTCGCTGGTTCCCTCGCCGATGAGCAGGAACGGCGCGTCGCGCATCAGCCGCTCGATTTCGTATTCCTTGGAATAGCCGTAGCCGCCGTGAATCCGGAAGCTCTGCTGAGTGACCTCGGCGCAGTACTCGCTGCACAGGTACTTGGCCATCCCGGCGGCGACGTCGTTGCGCTCCCCCGAGTCCTTGAGCCGCGCCGCATTCACCATCATCAAGTGCGCGGCTTCGACTTTGGTCGCCATCTCGGCCAGCTGGAACGCGATGGCCTGGTGCTCGGCGATCGGCTTGCCGAAGGTCTCGCGTTGTTGTGCGTAGCGCACCGCGAGCTCGAAAGCGCGAAGACCGACGCCGCACGCGCGCGCCGACACGTTGACCCGGCCGACCTCGATGCCGTCCATCATCTGGAAAAAGCCCTGCCCCGTCGCCCCGCCGAGAACGTCGTCGGCGCCGGCCTGGTAGCCGTCGAAGATCATCTCGGTGGTTTCGATGCCCTTGTAGCCTAACTTGTCGATCTTGCCCGGAATGCGCAGGCCCGGAACGACTTCGCCGAAGCCGACCGGCTTCTCGACGAGGAAGGCGGTCAGGTTGCGGTGTGGCTTGTCCGAGCCTTCGTCCGTGCGTACGAGCACCGCGACCAGCGTTGAGGTGGCGCCGTTGGTCAGCCACATCTTCTGGCCATCGATCGTGTAGGTGCCATCGTCATTGCGTCGGGCGCGGGTCCGGATCGCGGCGACGTCCGAGCCCAGTTCGGGCTCCGACATCGAGAAGGCGCCGCGCGCCTCGCCGACCGCCATGCGCGGCAGGAAGCGTTGCTTCTGCTCGTCGGTGCCGTGCTGGCGCAGCATGTACGCCACGATGAAATGGGTGTTGAGCACCCCGGACACGCTCATCCACCCGCGCGCAAGCTCTTCAACGCACAGGGCGTAGGTCAGCAGCGATTCCCCCAGGCCGCCGTACTCTTCGGGAATCATCAGCCCGAACAGACCCATGTCACGCAGCTGGTCGACGATGGCCTGCGGGTAGGTGTCGGTGCGTTCCAGCTCAACCGCGTTGGGAATGACTTCTTTCTCGACGAATTGCCGCACCGTGGCGACGATCTCGGTCTGGACTTCGGTCAGCCCGAGCGTCTGGGCGAGTCTGGTCATGTGCTGTGGTTCCCTTCCGGCGGCTCAGCCCGCGATGGTCTTGGCGTCCGTCAGGCGCTCGACGTCGGCGGTGCTCAGCCCCAGCAACCGCTGAAGGACATCGGCGGTGTCTTGTCCCAACGCGGGTGCGGGCGCGCTGGCGGGATGGGCGCCGTCGAACGCGGCCGGCAGGCCCGGCGCGAAGTAGTCACCGAGGCCTGGTTGCTGCAACCGCGAAAACAGCGGATTGTCAGTGACTTTCGGCCCCGCCGCGACCTCGGCGAAGGTGCGATACCGTTCGAACAGCACCGTGGTATTCGACAACGCGGCGGTTACCTCGTCGGCGCTGTGCTCGTTGAACCAGGTGGCGAACAGCCCGGACAGCACGTCCTGGTACCGGTACCGGTCACCTTCGGAGCCGAAGTCCACCCCGAGCGCGTCGGCGAGCGCCGACACCGCGGCGTGGGTGCCCGTGACCTCGACCAGATCACGAAAGTGCCGCTTGGTCAGGGCGACGACCATGAACCGGCCGCCGTCACGGCTGGTGAAGTCCTGCCCGTACTGGCCGTAGATGGCGTTGCCCAGCCGTTCGCGCTGCGTCCCGTTGACCTGCGGCTCGGTAAGCAACCCCAGGTTGGCGGCGGTGGCCAGCGCGACGTCCTCCAGCGCCAGGCTGATCCGCGTTCCCGCCCCGGAGTTCTCGCGGCGACGGACGGCGGTGACGACGCACAGCGCGGCGTACAGTCCGCAGCACACATCCCAGGCCGGTAAGACGTGATTGATCGGGCCGGCATGATCGGCCGGGCCCGTGACGAGCGGATAGCCCAGACCCGCGTTGACCGTGTAATCCACGCCGGTGGAACCGTCACCGCGCCCGAGCAGCTGGATGTGGATGACGTCGGGGCGCTTGGCCGCCAGGACGTCGTGGCTCAGCCAGGACAGCCCGGCGGCGTTGGTGACGACGATGCCGTCGCCCTCGACGATCAGTCGCTGGACCAATGCCTGGCCCTCGGCCGCGCGCAGATCGATGGTGGCCGAACGCTTTCCCTTGTTCAGACCGGTCCAATAGATCGACGTGCCGTCCGCCGACAGCGGCCAGCGTTGCACATCGGAGGCACCACCGATCGGGTCGACCCGGATCACCTCTGCCCCAAGCTGACTCAGCGTCATCCCGCACAGGGGCGCGGCGACGAAGCTGGACACCTCGACGACGGTGAGGCCGGCCAGGGGCAACCCGGGTTCGGTCATCTCGGTGCGACCCGTTCGAAGACGGCGGCGAGTCCCTGGCCGCCGCCGATGCACATGGTCTCCAGCCCGTAGCGCGCCTGCCGGCGGTTGAGCTCGCGAGCCAGCGTGGCCAGCATCCGTCCGCCCGTGGCCCCCACCGGGTGGCCCAGCGAGATTCCCGAACCGTGCACATTGGTCCGCTCCTGGTCGGCCGCGCCGAAGTTCCACTCCCGCATCACCGCAAGCGCTTGCGCGGCAAAGGCTTCGTTGAGCTCGATCAGATCGATGTCGGACAGCTGCAGACCCGCCCGGGACAGGGCCACCTCCGTCGCGGGGACCGGCCCGATGCCCATGATGTGGGGCGCCACCCCCGCCACCCCCCAGGACACCAGGCGCACCAGCGGCGTCAGGCCGTACGTGTCGGCCTTATCCGGTGTGGTCACCACGCACATGGACGCCGCGTCGTTCTGCCCACTGGAGTTACCGGCCGTGACCGTCGCCTCCGGGTCCTCTTTGGCCAGAACGGGTTTGAGCTTGCCCAACGACTCCACCGACGTGTCCGCGCGCGGGTGCTCGTCGGTGTCGATGACTTCCTCGCCGCCGCGCGTGGGGACGGCAACCGGAATGATTTCCTCGGCCAGGACGCCGTCTTTCTGCGCGGCCACCGCGCGCTGATGCGACCGGACCGCCAGCTCGTCCTGTTCCTGGCGCGAAATCCCATACTGGCGACGCAGGTTCTCGGCCGTCTCCAGCATCCCGCCCGGCACCGGATAGTGCCGTCCGCCGGCGGTCGTGCGTCCGCGCGCCAGCCCGTCGTGCACCCGGACGCCGCCGCGGGCCCCGCCCCAGCGCATGTCGGTCGAATAGAAGGCGACGTTACTCATGCTTTCGCAGCCCCCGGCGACGACGAGATCGTGGTCGCCATGGCCTACCTGCAGGCAGGCCTGAATCACGGCTTGCAGGCCCGAACCGCAACGCCGGTCGACCTGCATGCCCGGAACCGTAACCGGCAGGCCGGAATCCAGCGCCACCACGCGCCCGATCGCCGGCGCATCGCTGTTGGGATAGCAGTGGCCGAGGATCACGTCGTGCACCGCGTCGGCCGCCAGCCCGGTTCGCTCGAGCAAACCCTTCAGGGCGGTGACGCCGAGGTCGACGGCGCTGAGCGCCTTGAACATTCCGCCGTAGCGGCCGATCGGCGTCCGCACCGGCTCACAGATGACGGTTTCACGCATTGTGACTCCTGTCCTGGTGCCGAGCAGACTCAAAATCGCATTGATGCGGCAAGGTTTGTGCGATTTTGTGTCTGCTCGCGGGGGTTCTCACAGGTGGCGGCCGCCGGTGATCTCCATGACGGTGCCGGTCATGTACGACGACAGGTCGGAGGCCAGGAACAGCGCCACGCTGGCGACTTCGCTGGGCTCACCGGCCCGGCCCATCGGCACCTCGGCGACCTTCGAATCCCAAATGCGCTGCGGCATGGCCTCCGTCATCGCCGACCGGATCAACCCGGGGGCGATCGCGTTGACCCGCACGCCCAGATACGCCAGCTCTTTGGCGGCCGCCTTGGTCATGCCGACGATGCCGGCCTTGGCCGCCGAGTAGTTGGTCTGGCCGACCATGCCGACCTTCCCCGACACCGAGGACATGTTGATGATGGCGCCGCGCTTGTTTTCCCGCATGATGGCAGCGGCCAGCCGGGTGCCGTTCCAGGTCCCTTTCAGGTGAACGTTGATGACCTGATCGAACTGCTCCTCGGTCATCTTGCGCATCGTCGCGTCCCGGGTGATCCCGGCGTTGTTGACCATGATGTCCAGGCCGCCGAAGCGCTCGATCGCGGTCTGGATCAGCGCCTCGACGTCGGACGACTGCGTGACATCGCAGCGGACCGCGACCGCGACGTCGTCACCGCCGAGTTGCTTGGCCACCACCTGGGTTTCCTCGAGATTGACGTCGCCGAGCACGACCCGCGCTCCTTCGGCGACAAAGCGCTCCGCGATCGCCAGACCCAGTCCTTGCGCTCCGCCTGTGATTACCGCGGTCTGACCTGCCAACAACGACACTCCGATCACACATCCTTCTCTGTTATCGCCACCATCGGGCACCCACCAGGCAAATATCATATTTGATATAGGATCCTCCCTTGATCCGGGGTGCCCCGGATCGGGAGAGGAGCGTGGAGTCGATGGCCACCGCCGAAATCACCGAAGTTTCCGACGACGACTTCCGCGAAATCCTGGCTCAGACAAGGCAATTCGTCCGCAGCGCGGTCGTCCCCCGCGAGCAGGAGATCCTCGACGAGGATCGCGTGCCCGACGACCTGCGCGACGAGGCCAAAAGGATGGGTCTGTTCGGCTACGCGATCCCCCAGGAGTGGGGCGGCCTTGGCCTGAACCTGATGCAAGACGTCGAGCTGGCGATGGAGTTGGGCTACACGTCGCTGGCGCTGCGGTCGATGTTCGGCACCAACAACGGCATCGCCGGACAGGTTCTGGTCGGGTTCGGCACCGACGAGCAGAAATCGCGCTGGTTGGAGTCGATCGCGTCCGGCGAGGTCGTCGCCTCCTTCGCGCTGACCGAACCCGGCGCCGGATCCAACCCCGCCGGCCTGCGCACCAAAGCCGTTCGCGACGGCGATAATTGGGTGATCTCCGGGCAGAAGCGCTTCATCACCAACGCGCCCGTCGCCAACCTCTTCGTGGTGTTCGCCCGCACCCGGCCGGCCGACGACAAGGGGCCCGGAATCGCGGTCTTTTTGGTTCCGGCCGATGCGTCCGGTGTGCAGGTGGGCACCAAGGACGCCAAGATGGGCCAGGAAGGCGCGTGGACCGCCGACGTCGCCTTCGACGACGTCCGGGTGGACGACGGCGCGCTGATCGGCGGCAGCGAAGACATCGGTTACCGCGCGGCGATGACCTCGCTGGCCCGGGGGCGGGTGCACATCGCCGCCCTCGCCGTGGGCGCCGCCCAGCGCGCGCTCGACGAATCCGTCGCGTATGCCGCCACCGCGACACAGGGCGGGGCGGAAATCGGAAGCTTTCAGCTGGTGCAGGCGATGCTCGCCGACCAGCAGGCCGGCGTGATGGCCGGCCGGGCGCTGGTGCGCGACGCGGCGCGGCTGTGGGTCACCGAGCAGGACCGCAGGATCGCGCCGTCGGCGGCGAAACTGTTCTGCACCGAAATGGCCGGCAACGTCGCGGATCTCGCGGTGCAGATCCACGGCGGCAGCGGCTACATGCGTGGCGTTGCGGTCGAACGCATTTACCGCGACGTGCGCCTGCTGCGGCTCTACGAGGGCACCAGCGAGATTCAGCGTCTGATCATCGGATCGAATCTGGTCAAGGCGGCGGGGCGGACCACCACAACGAAGGAGCGTTAATGGCAGGCAGGCTTGCCGGAAAAGTGGCATTGATTACCGGCGCGGCGCGCGGCCAGGGCCGGGCGCACGCGGTGCGCATGGCCTCCGAGGGCGCGGACATCATCGCCGTCGACATCGCCGGCAAGCTTCCGTCGTGCGTTCCCTACGACCCGGCGAGCCCGGACGACCTGAGCGAAACCGTTCGCCTGGTCGAAGAAACGAACCGTCGCATCATCGCCTCGGTGGTGGACACGCGTGACTTCGACGGACTGCGCAAGGTCGTCGTGGACGGTGTCGCCGCGCTGGGCCGGTTGGACATCATCGTCGCCAACGCCGGGGTTGCGGCGCCGCAGGCGTGGGACGACATCACACCGGACGATTTTCGCGACGTGATGGACATCAACGTGACCGGCACGTGGAACACCGTCATGGCCGGGGCGGACAAGATCATCGAGGGCGGCCGCGGCGGGTCCATCATCCTGATCAGTTCCGCGGCCGGTATGAAGATGCAGCCGTTCATGATTCACTACACCGCCAGCAAGCACGCCGTCACCGGCCTGGCGCGGGCCTTCGCCGCCGAGCTGGGCAAGCACTCGATCCGGGTGAACAGTGTCCACCCGGGGCCGGTGAACACGCCGATGGGTTCGGGCGACATGGTCACCGCGGTCGGCAAGACGATGGAGACCAACCCGCAGCTCTCGCACGTCCTCACGCCGTTCCTGCCCGACTGGGTCGCCGAGCCCGAGGAGATCGCCGACACCGTGTGCTGGCTGGCCAGCGACGAGTCGCGCAAGGTCACCGCCGCGCAGATCCCGGTCGATCAGGGTTCGACGCAGTACTGAGAGGGGTGCGGCGGGAATAGATCGCCGGCGTCGGCGCTTTCAGGCCACATGAAAGCCTTCACCGAGACCGAACGTCAGGAGTTCCTGGCCGCCAAGCGCGTCGGCGTCCTGTCCGTCGACGCCACCGACGGCCGGCCGCCGGCCAGCGTCCCGATCTGGTACGACTACGCGCCGGGCGGCGACGTCCGGATCATGACCGGCGCGTCCAGCCGCAAGGCGCGGCTGATCGAACGGGCGGGGGTGGTGACCCTCGTCGTCCAGCGCGAGGAGCCGCCGTATCAGTACGTGGTCGTCGAGGGCACGGTGGTGGAAACCACCAACCCGGCCCCGGCCGATCTGCAGGAAGCCATCGCCATTCGCTACCTCGGCGAGGAGGGCGGGCGGGCCTTCGTCCGCAGCATGGAAGGAGTCGAGGAGGTGCTGTTCACCATCCGGCCCGACCGCTGGCTGAGCGCCGACTTCACCGGCGATCTGTGAGGCCTCAGCCGATCAGCTCCAGCGTGCCCAGCTCGCGGATCGCCTGACAGCCGCGGCCGAGCATGGCCAGCACCATGTCGTCGCCACGCTCGGTCGCGGCGGCGAACGCGAATCCCAGCGCCGAGATCAGTGGCGCCTGCAGCACGCCGAGCCGGTAATCGCGCCAACATGTTTCGCGGTCGTAGTCGCTGACACCGCCGGCCGTCAGCGCGCGATGGTAGTCGGCGACCAGCTCCTCTTCGATGTCCGCGCGCAGCTGCGAATTGAGGCTGGTCGCGGTGAAGTAGGCGAGATCGCGGGCCGGCAGGCCCACCCCGAGCGTCTGCCAGTCGACGACGCTGACCCTGGTCCGATCCGGGTCGAACAGCAAGTTGTCCAGACGGTAGTCGCCGTGCAGCAGGGCGAATCGGTCGTATTCGGACAGCAGCCACGGGGTGATCACACCCATTGCCGCGCTGAAGGTTTCGCGGTCTTCGGCGCTCATCCGATCGCCCAGCTTCTCCAGCGTGATGTCGGCGCTCATCTTCGCCACCTCGCCCATGCCCGCCGCGCCGGCCTCATCCGGGCGCCCGAACGCGATGCCGGGGAAGTCAAGCCAGCCGGAGTCGCACCAGCTGGGCGCGTGCAGGCCGGCCAGCGCGGTAACCGCAAGGCGCGCTTCGGTTTCCCCGCAGCCGATGAGCTGATCGCCCTGCACCGCCGGCGCCTGATCGGCGAGCAGCAGGGCAAAATCCATGGCGTCCTCGGTGATCTCGGAGTAGAAGCACCGCGGGGTGGGCACCTGCACCCGGTCCACCACCGAGGAGTAGAACGCGCATTCGCTGCGGTAGCCGATGACCACCCGGTCGCGCACGGTGTCATCCTGGGCCGGCAGCTTGATCACAAAGGTCCGCGGTAGGTCACCGGGATCCGTCGCGTAGCGGGCGGTCACCCGGTAGGTGGCCCCGGTCTGTCCCGTGCCGATCGCGACCACGTCCACCTCGGCGACCTCGACCGGCGCGCCGCGCCCGCTGAGCGCGGCCGACAACCATGCCGGGGTCACGTCGCCGGGATAACGCGGTATCGACGACAGCACAGCACTCATAAGCAGCACGCCTCCTGTACGCGGATGGCTCGATCCGACTGACCAACTGTAAGGCATACCGCAAGAGTTGCGGCCGACAGCGGTGATCTAATCGGCGAGGATCCGCCATTCGGCGGCCTCGTGCTGCTGCCGCCAGAATTCGTCGAAACGACCGCCCGCAGCGAGTAATTCGTCGACCGTGCCATCCTCGACCACCTGGCCGCTGTCGAGAAACAGCACGCGGTCGGCATGGCTGATGCTCGCCAGCCGGTGCGCGACGATCACCTGGGTGCGCGCTTGCGGGTCGGCGGTCAGCGCGTCGACCACGGCGGCCTCGTTCTCGGTATCCAGAGCGCTCGTGGCCTCGTCTACCAGCAAAATCGGCGCGGGTTTGAGCAACGCGCGGGCGATGCTGACCCGTTGGCGTTCACCGCCCGAGAGCGCCGAGCCGGCCTCACCGACGACGCTGTCGGCGCCGTCGGGCAGCCGTGCGACGAGCTCGTCGACGCGGGCGAGCGCCACCGCGCGCGCGAACCGGTCATCACCGGCGCCGGGGTCCCCGGCGAACACGTTGTCGCGGATCGACCCGTGGAACAGGTAGGGATGCTGGAACACGACGCTGCTTGCCGCGCGCCGGGCGTCGGCGTCCAGCGTCGCCGCGTCGACACCGTCGATCAGCACCTTGCCGCGCGAGGGCTCGTGCAGCCCGGCGATCAGCGCCAGGATGGTGCTCTTGCCCGACCCGGACGGCCCGACGATCGCCGTCGTGGTGCCCGGCTCCAACGCGAAACTCACCCCGTCGAGCACGGGCGGGCCGGCACCGTCGTACCGGAAGACCACGTCGTCGAACTCGATACGCGGGGCCGTGGCGCCCGCCGGCGTCGCCGCGCCCGCGTTCATCAGCGGGGCGGTGAGCACCGAGCGGATGTTGTCGAGCGTGGCGCGGGTGCTCTCCAGCGCCGGCGCCAGCTCGCTGATCGTGGTGAACGGCTCGAGGTAGCGCACGATGACGACGATCAACGCGATGGCCTCGGGCACCGACAGCGTTCCGTTCACCGTCAGCGCGGTGGTCGCCCCGGCCAGCAGGATCAGGGCCAGCTGGCTGGCGAGGCTGAACAGCAGCTGACCCGGCACCTGCATGGAGAGCAGGCGCATGGTCGCGCCGTGTTGGGCGGCCAGCGCATCGCCGACCAGGCTCCGGGCCGGTTCGACGCGCCGCGCGGCGCGCAACGCCTGCTGGGTTCGGGCGAACTCGATGATGCGCTCGGTGAGCGCGCTATTGGCTTCGGCCGCAGCGGAATCGGCGCGGCGCGCCAAGCGGGCCGACGCCCACAGCGCACCCAGCATCAGGGGCAGCCCACCCAGGGCGGCCAGGCCCAGTTGCCAGGAGACCGGCAGCAGGACCACCGCGATGGCGGCCGGCAGCAGCACGGCCGAGATCAACGGTGTGAGCAGGTTGACGACGAGGCCGACGAGTTCGGGACCCGTCGCGGCGATCGCCTGCCGCGCCGTCGCGGTGTGCTCGGCGGTGAACCAATCCAGCCGCACGCCGGGCAGTCGGTCGGCCACGTCATGCTGGCTGTGGTCGAGCACGGCGAAGCCCAGGTTGAAGCCGATGCGCGCCGTCGCGGTGTCGATCACCCAGCCGAGCGCGGTAGCGGCGGTCAGCCAGCCCAGCCACACCATCGCGCGGTGCGGGGCGTCGCTGAACAACGCGCCCACCAGGGGAACCAGCAGGACGGTGGCCACCGCCCGCACCACCACGGAGATCAATGCCAGCACCGTGTAGGCGATGACCCGGTTGCGGCGATCCGCCGGGACCAGGCTCAACCACGTGCGGATCATCGGGATCCCTCCCCGGCCGCGCCGGCGGCCACCTGATCACGGCGGCCGCCCTCCCACAGCCGCCGGTACCGGCCGTCGGCGGCCAACAACTCGTCGTGGGTGCCGCGTTCGACGATGCGGCCGTGGTCGAGCACGACGATCTGATGCGCCCGGGTGATGGTGTGCAACCGGTGCGCGATCACCAGCACGGTGCGGTCCTGTGTCAAGCGGTTGAGCGCTTGCTGCACAAGGTATTCCGACTCCGGATCGGCGAACGCGGTGGCCTCGTCGAGAATGAGAACGCCGGTGTCGGCCAGGATCGCGCGGGCGATGGTGAGGCGTTGGCGCTCCCCGCCGGACAGCCCGCTGCCGGCGCCCAGCATGGTGTCGTAGCCATCGGGCAGCCGCATGATCCGGTCGTGGATCTGCGCCTCGCGCGCGGCCTGTTCGATCTGCGCCGCGGTGGCGTCGGGTGCGGCCAGCGCGATGTTTTCGGCCACGGTGCCGTGCACCAACTGCGTCTCCTGCAGCACGAACCCGACCTGGGCGTAGAGCTGGTCGGCGGTCATCGACCGAATATCTTGTCCCCCAACGTGGATCGAACCCTGATCGACGTCGTGGAACCGGGCCAGCAGGGCGGCCAGCGTCGACTTGCCGGATCCCGACGGGCCGACCAGCGCGGTGACCGTGCCGGGCCGCAGGGTCAGCGACACGTCGTGGATCACCGGAA
Organism: Mycobacterium marseillense; assembly: GCF_010731675.1. Classification (NCBI taxonomy): domain Bacteria; kingdom Bacillati; phylum Actinomycetota; class Actinomycetes; order Mycobacteriales; family Mycobacteriaceae; genus Mycobacterium; species Mycobacterium marseillense. The sequence continues at coordinate 5,293,814 of NZ_AP022584.1, read as the reverse complement.
CGCCGGGGCGGTAGCCGAAGCTGACGTTGTCGAACGCCACCGCCGTGGCCGGCTCCCCCTGGGGCCCGTCGTGATCGCGCACGGCGAGTTCGGCTTCGTCGAGCGTGTTCTGCAGGCGCCGGGCGGCCAACATGCCGGCGCGGATGCCGCCGAGACCGTAGGCGATCCCCAGCAGGCGTGCGCCGAAGGTGGTTCCCAGCAACAAGAACGGCAGCAAGTTGACCGGATCCATCCGCCCCCCGGCGACCAGCAGGGTGCCGGTGGCCGCGATGAGCCACAGGAACGTCGACGGGCGGGTGACCAGGTCCATGAACGTCTTCTTGCCGGCCAGCGGGCGCTGCCAGGCGACCAGGAAGCCGACGTACTCGTCCAGGCGGCGGCGGAAACTCGAGGCGGCGGCACCGCCGAAGACGCGGATCACCGGCTGCCCCTCCAGGTAGGCGCCGGCCTCGCCGCTCATCGTCTCCGCCCAGCGCTGCGACTGCGGGATGCGCGGGCCCGACTGGATCGTGAGGGACGACGTCAGCACGAGGTAAACCAGGACGGGCGCGAACAACACCAGCGCCACCCGCCAGTCGACCACGAACAGATAGACGAGCACCGCCACCGGCGCGACGGCCGCGGCCACCGCGTCCGGGATGGCGTGGGTGACCAGGTAGTGCAGGGACAGCGTGTCGTCCTGCAGCAGCTGCTTGATGGAACCCGATCCGCGCGCGGTGAACCAGCCCAGCGGTAGCCGAGAGAGCTTGCGCAACAACCCCGTACGCAGATCGCGGGCGAAGCGCGCGTCGACCACATGGAGCCAGAGGGTGAGGGCGGCGCCCAGCAGCGCCCCCAGGCCCAGCAACGACACCGCGGCGATACCGACGTTCCACAGCCGGGACGCGGCCGCCCCCGACACCAGGAGCCTGGCCAGCTCGACCAGCAGCACGAACGGCGCCAGCTGCACCAGCGTGATCACCGCCTGCAACACGCCCGACAGGATCAGCGCCGAGCGCAGCGGCGCCAGCAGTCGGCCGGCCGCCTGGGCGCGCCAGTTCCCGCGAGGCACCGGAGCGGACATCGGGGCGGGCGCCGCCTCGGAAACCCGCTGAGCCGACTCCAGTTGCGCCGCAACCTCTTCCGGGGCGACGGTGGGCGCGACACTTTCGGCTCCCTCGGGCTCGTCGCCGCGGCGGGTGCCCATCGCGCGCCCCGCGCTCCAGTAGGCCTGGGCGTGCACCTCGGATTTGGGAAAGCCGAACTCGTCACGCAGCCGGGTCCGCACCTGCTTGAGCGTCGTGGCCTCCGGCGTCGCCCACGCATACCAGTCCGACCAATCTCGGCTTTCGATCGCCGCGGCAAGGGATTTCTCGTCGTGACGGGTGACCCAATGCAAACGCAGACGGGGGTGCTGCGCGATCGGAATCAGCGGGTCGTTGTCGTCGTGCTGTTCGAGGTACATCTCGATCGGGACGTCGTCCGGGACGACGCCGATGATGCCGTTCATCCCCGGGATGGACGCCGAATCGCCGATGAGCAGATATCCGGCCGGCTGCTCCTCGGGCATGTCGAACCGCGACGAACCCATGAGTGCCATGACGGCGATGGTGGCGCCGGGTTGCACGGCGCGCGCCCACTGCGACGCGGGACCGGCGGGATCGTGCAGCACGATGTCGACCGCGAAGCGTCCGGCGGCGACGTCGGCTTCCGAAATCGTGTACGCGCGCTGAAACTCGGTTTTCGATCCGTCCGGGTCCGGGAACCAGAACCGCAGCCATGCGGCCGGTTCGGCGTCCACATCTTCGAACAGCGTCGGCGACGTCATCCGCACGCGCACGAAGTGCGGCGCGATCCGGACGGTTTCGATCACCGTGGCGGTGTGGTCGCGCGCGCCGAAGCTGCGCAACATCACACCGGAGAATCCGCGTGCCATTAGCGGTCCTTTCTCGCGGCGCTCCGCGTCACGACGGCCTCGCGGCGTGCGGGCAGCGAGGACCGCACAAACTGTGAATTCGACATCTGCCACAACCCCGCACGGGCGGCATCTTGCCGCGGATCACCGGCCAGCCGCTCACGACTCGGTACGTTACCCCCACAAACTAAGGGTTGCCTTACCATAGGTCAACTCGGTGCCTGTCCAGAGTTCGCGCCGGTCAGTAGCCTGGGCGCTATGAGCGGTGAATCGGCGGCGCCCGTTCTCCTTTACGACGGGGTGTGCGGGGTGTGCAACCACTCCGTGCGCACGATCCTTCGTGCCGACCCCACCGGCCCCCTGCGCTTCGCGGCGCTGGAGAGTGTCTTCGCCAAGGCCATCGTCGAGCGGCACCCGGAGGTCGGCGGCGTCGACTCGGTGGTGTTTGTCGACGACCCGGGCGGGCCATCGGAACGGGTGGCGGTCCGATCCGCGGCCGTGCTGCGCGTGGCGGATTATCTCGGCGGACCATGGCGGGTGATCACGGTCGCGCGCGTCATTCCGGCTCGGCTGCGCGACTGGCTCTACGACAGGTTCGCCGCAATCCGGTACCGCGTAGGCGGCAAGTACGACAGTTGTCCGCTGCCCGCCCCGAACGTTCGCGCCCGCTTCATCGAGGACTGACGGGCGTTACCTGGGGGCCGCAGCCGGCCGCCCGGTCCGCCGGTCACGGGCGTTGAAATCAGTGCGGGCGGAGGGACTCGAACCCTCACGCTCTTTCGAGCACCGGCACCTAAAGCCGGCGCGTATGCCAATTTCGCCACGCCCGCGCGCCCGGCAATCGTATCGCCTGTGACACAGCCAACTTGTGGGCCACGGGCGCGTAATGACGCGCGGTACGGTCAAGGGGTGTCCACTACACACCGTCGCAGACCCGCGCTGATCGCCTTGGTGATCATCGCGGCCTGCGGCTGCCTGGCCCTGGGCTGGTGGCAGTGGACCCGGTTCCAATCCGTCTCCGGCTCGTTTCAGAACCTCGGCTATGCGTTGCAGTGGCCGCTGTTCGCGTGGTTCTGCGTGTACGCGTACCGCAAATTCGTGCGCTACGAAGAGGAACCACCCCCGCCGCGCAGCACCGAGGCCGTGACGGAGATACCCGCCGGGCTGCTGCCCGAGCGACCCACGCCCCCGCCGCAGCCAACCGATGATCCGGCGCTGCGGGAGTACAACGACTACCTGGCCGAGCTCGCCGCGCAAGACGCCGAAAAGCAAAGAAGGACAACCGCATGACCACACCGGAGACGCCGGGCGGAGCAGTGCCCGCGGTGCCCGCCGACAAGATCCGCACCGCCTTGCTCGGCTACCGGGTCATGGCCTGGACGACGGGGCTGTGGCTCATCGCGCTGTGCTACGAGATCGTCTCGCACCTGGCGTTCGACCACGAGATCCGGTGGATCGAAGTGGTCCATGGCTGGGTGTATTTCATCTACGTGTTGACGGCGTTCAACCTGGCGATCAAGGTGCGCTGGCCGATCGGCAAGACGATCGGTGTGCTGCTGTCCGGGACGATCCCGCTGCTGGGGATCATCGTCGAGCACTTCCAGACCCGAGAGGTCAAAGCCCGCTTCGGCTTGTAAGCCACATCGGCCACACCCGTGACCCGTGTTGCCGTGCCTCGCAAGGGACCGGGGATTCAGCCCCCGGACCGGGCCAGCGCTTCGAGCGAAGGCAACAGCAGGTGCAGCGCGCGACCGCGATGCGAGACCGCGTCCTTCTCGCTCGGGCTGAGCTCGGCCGCCGTGCGGTTGTCCCCGTTGGGCACGAACACCGGGTCATACCCGAAACCACCGTCGCCGCGCGGTACGCGGGTGATGCTGCCGGGCCATTCGCCGCGGACGACGACCTCACCGGCCCCCGACACCAGCGCGCACGCCGACACGAACGCCGCGCCGCGCCGGTCGTCGGGCACGTCGCGCAGCTGCGCCAGCAGCAGGGCGGTATTGGCGGCGTCGTCGCCGTGAGTGCCCGACCAGCGCGCCGACAGCACGCCCGGCATGCCGTTGAGTGCGGCCACCTCCAGACCGGAATCGTCTGCCACACTGGGCAACCCGCTCGCCGTGAACGCGTCGCGCGCCTTGGCCAACGCGTTCTCCTCGAAGATCGCGCCCGTCTCCGGCGCTTCCTCGAAGGGCGCGACATCGTCGAGCGACACCAACGTCAACCCCGTCAGACCGGCGGCGTCGAGCGCCCGGCGCAACTCGGCCAGTTTCTTCGGGTTGCGGCTGGCGACCAGCAGGCGTGTGCGCGTCAGCTGCCGAACGCCTTCGGCGCCGCAGCCCCCTCCGGGAGCTCACCGGGGTACGGCTGCTGCAGCGCCTCGCGCTGGGCGGCGAACAACTTGTCGCAGGCGGCCAGCGCCACGTCGAGCAGCTTGTCCAACGTCGAACGCGGGAACGTCGCGCCCTCACCGGTGCCCTGAACCTCGACGAGGGTCCCGGTATCGGTGGCGACGACGTTCATGTCCACCTCGGCGCGGGCGTCCTCCTCGTACGGCAGATCCACCCGGACCCTGCCGTCGACCACCCCAACGCTGACCGCCGCGATGGCGCACGACAACGGCCGGGGATCCGACAGCTTGCCCGCGGCCCCGAGATAGGTCACCGCATCGGCCAGCGCCACGAACGCGCCGGTGATGGCGGCGGTGCGGGTGCCCCCGTCGGCCTGCAAAACGTCGCAGTCGACGGCAATGGTGTTCTCCCCCAACGCCGCCAGGTCGATGCACGCCCGCAGCGACCGCCCGATCAGCCGGCTGATCTCCTGGGTGCGCCCCGACAGCCTTCCCTTCACCGATTCGCGGTCCGAGCGCGTGTGGGTCGCCGACGGCAACATCGCGTACTCCGCGGTCAACCACCCCAGGCCCGAACCCTTGCGCCAGCGCGGCACACCCTCGGTCACGCTGGCGGTGCACATGACCTTGGTGTGGCCGAATTCGATCAGTACCGAACCGGCGGGGTGGTCAGTGAAACCGCGGGTGATGACGACGGGCCGAAGCTCGTCATCAAGGCGGCCGTCTTCTCGTCTCGTCACCCCGCAACCCTAAGCCAGCCCTGACGTGGAGTGCTCAGACCCTCTCGGAGCGGCGGATATCGAACGTCTCACCGCACACCACGGCATGCACGGGACCGTCGAACTCGGCCTTGGCCTCACTGATCACGTCCTCGCGCGAGGTCCACGGCGGGATGTGCGTCAGCAGCAATTCGCGAACACCGGCCTCGGCCGCGGCCCGACCGGCCTCGGTCCCCGACAGATGCAGTGCGGGCGGGCGGTCCGCCGAGTGCGTCCAGGATGCCTCGCAGAGGAAAACGTCGGCGCCGCGTGCCAATTCGACGAGCTGATCGCAGACACCGGTGTCACCGCTATAGACAAACGACGCGCCCGAGGAATCGGTGATCCGCAAGCCGTAGGACTCGGTCGGGTGAGCCACCACCCGCGGAGTCACCGTCAAAGCGCCGATCGTCACCGGCTCACCGTCGACCCAGTGACGCACGTCGAAGATGTCCGAACAGTCGTCGATCTCACCGCCGTAGGGCGAGGACGCCGCGCCCAGCCGCGACCACGTGTCGCCGGGGCCGTACAGCAATGCCTTACCGAGGGGGCGCGTCGGGTGATAGCGCCGCCACACGAACAGCCCGGGCAAATCCAGGCAGTGGTCGGCGTGCAAATGCGATAGCAACACGTGCACGGAGCCGGGGTCCGCATAGCGCTGCAGCGCGCCGAGAACGCCCCCGCCGAAGTCGATGACCAACGGCGGAGTGTCCGGTGCCCGGAGCAGATAACCCGACGCGGGCGAATCCGGACCGACCACGCTGCCCGAGCAGCCGAGCACGGTTATTCGCACGGACACTACTGTGCCATGCCCGATAGGACCATGACGAAAACATGGCCGCATTGGTGTGACGAGAATCTCGCCCGCAGGTCAATCAATGCGCACCTGCTGAACGGGCTGGACTCCGGACACGGCGGGACCGAGGAATCGCGCGGCCAATTTCGTGAATGCGTCGGGGTCGCCGGTGGCTTCGAAGGCGCGGGACGGTGGGGCGGCGTCGGGATCGTCCGGGTGGGGGCGAAGCAAATCCCGTTCGGTCAGCACCCGAAGCACTTCCTTGGCGGTTTCCTCCGCACTGGACACCAGCGTCACGTGCTCACCCATCGCCAATTGGATGAGCCCCGACAACAACGGGTAGTGCGTGCAGCCGAGCACCAGCGTGTCCACCTGCGCGCGCTGCAGCGGCTCGAGGTAGCCCTCGGCCAGTCCGAGCACCTGACGCCCGCTGGTCACGCCGCGCTCGACGAAATCGACGAAACGCGGGCAGGCCACCGCGGTGATCTCGGTGTCGCGGGCGGCGGCGAACGCGTCCTGATAGGCGTGCGAGTTGATGGTCGCCTGGGTGCCGATGACGCCGATGCGCCCGTTGCGTGTGGTCGCGACCGCGCGGCGCACCGCGGGCAGGATCACCTCGACGACGGGCACGTCGTAGCGTTCGCGCGCGTCGCGCAGGCACGCCGCGGACGCCGTGTTGCAGGCGACGACCAACGCCTTGACGCCGCGGGCGACGAGATCGTCGCCGATGGCCAACGCGTGCGCCCGGACTTCGGGGATGGTCAGCGGGCCGTAAGGCCCGTTCCCGGTGTCGCCGACGTAGATGATGTCCTCGTCGGGCAGCTGGTCGATGATGGCCCGCGCGACGGTGAGCCCCCCGACACCGGAATCGAAGACCCCGACGGGCGCCAGTGGCCCGCTCATGTCTTGGGGCGCGACGGCGTGGCGCCGGCCGTCCTTCCCGTGCGGGCCTTGCGTTCCGGCGCGGACAACCAATAGGCGGCCGCGACGCCGGCGATCGCCCCGCACAAATGACCCTGCCAGGACACGCCACCGCAGACTCCGAGCACCGGCATGGCGCCGAGCAGGACGCCGCCGTAGGCGAACATCACGACCAGCCCGATGATGATGTTGGAGACGCGGCGGACGAATATCCCGAACACCAGCAAGAAGGCCAGCCAGCCGAAAATCAGGCCGGAAGCCCCGATGTGGTCAGTCGGGCCGCAGCTGCTGCCGACATCGCCGATGAGCCAGGTGCCGAAGCCACCCAGGATCCACACGATGGCCGTCGCCCAGACGAACCGGGACAGCCCCGCCAGCGTCATGAGGAATCCCAGCACCAGCAGCGGCACGGTGTTGGCCATCAGGTGTTCCCAGCTCGCGTGCAAGAGCGGGGAGAAGACGATGCCCCACAGGCCGTCGACCTCCAGCGGCCGGATGCCGTTGGCGTCCAGCGAATGCCGGGTCATCTGGTCGATGAGCTCGACGAAGTAGAGCAGCACGACGAAGGTGAGGATCGTGGCGGCGCCCACCGCCGCAGTGGACCGCTTCTTCGCCTGGGCGGCGGGCGCCCTCGGAGCGGTCTTACCCATAGCTGACCTTCCAGCGCGTTTCCAGCATCGTCCAGGCTACCGGCGGGGTCGACGGACTCCTCATCGGCCGAACGCGCCGGGCAGCACGTCGCGGTAGCTCGGTATCCCGGCGATCGATTCCGCGGCCAGCACCCCGCCCAGCACCGCGTGCGCCAGGCAATCGGCGGCCGCCACGCCGACCTCGGTGACCAGTCGGGTCTCCGGGGAGAACGCCGCCGGAACGGGTTGTGAACTGGGCGACGGGGGGTCGACCTCGACCGCCCCGGTGGCCAGGACGAACACCGTGTCCCCGTCGACGGGCGTGTGCGCCGGACGGATGCTGCGGGCCAGGCCGTCGTGGGCCGAAATGGCCACCCGACGGCACCCCGCCGGGCTCAGGGCGGCGTCGGTGGCGACCACCGCGATGACGGTGTTGAGGGGGTCCTCCAGCGGGTCCGACGGGGAGGGCAGCCGGGCGAAGGCGTCGATCTGCTCGGGCGGTGGCGGTTGGAGTCCGAACTGCTGGATCAGGTCCGCCATCCACGGCAACCCGGTCGCCCGGTCGGCGACCTCGCCCGCGGAGTTCACCACGGCCACCGCGCCGACGGTCACACCGCTCGGCAGCGCCGTCGAGGCGGTTCCCACGCCGCCCTTGAAAGCTCCGGCCCGGGCCCCCACCCCGGCCCCGACGTTGCCCACGCCCATCACCGCGCCCTCTTGCAGGGCGGCGGCACAGGCCAGGTAGCCGAACTCGTCCGTCGGGCGGCACTGCCAGCCGCCGACCGGCAGATCGAAGATCACCGCCCCCGGCACGATGGGCACCACGCCCTCACCCATCGCCACGCCGCGTTCCTGTTCTTCCAGCCAGCGCATGACGCCGTCGGCGGCGGCCAGGCCATAGGCGCTGCCCCCGGCGAGCAGCACCGCGTCCACGAACCGCACGGTGTTGGCCGGGTCGAGCAGGTCGGTCTCGCGGGTGCCGGGGGCGCCGCCGCGGCAATCGACCGCGCCGACGGTCCCCGGGGGCGGGAGCACCACGGTGACACCGCAGGCCCAGCCCGCGCCCAGGGAGGCGTCGGGGTCCAATCGTTGGTAGTGGCCGACGCGGATCCCAGCGACGTCGGTGATCGCGCCCCGCGCGGTCACCGGGACCCCATGAGCACCAACACCAGGTACTCCTGCAGGACGGTCAGCCACTGATAGACGTCGAAGTGCACGGCCAGGGGATGATCGGCCGGCAGCCGCTCGGGGCCTTCCGGTCCGACCTCGAGCATGACCCCCAACGTCAGCCGGATGTCGTTGACGGCCCCGATCCAACAGTTTGCGTCGTCCTCGCTCAGCTCGAACCGGCCACCGTCCTCGGGGACCGTGCTCAGCAACCGCTGTGCGGCAACGCGTTTGGCGTCGACGATGGCGGGCTCGTGCAGGCTGCGCAGCGCGGCGTTCAGGCTGTCCGCGGTATCGGGCGGCGCGGTATCCTGGTCGTCGTCGCGGTAGAAGTCGGGCAACAACCGGCGCAGGGTGGGGTCCTTGGGCGGTTCGGCGTTGCCGGTCTTGATGCCGGTGATTTCCTCGAGTTCGTCTGCCGGCGAAGACGATTCACGCTCGTCGAGCAGGCCGACCATCGCGGTGGCCAGGTTCTTGAGCAGCGCCGCCTCGTGGGACGCCAGGGCCGACCGGTAACGGGGACCGTTCGCCGTCTCGACGCGCTTCCATTTGCGCACAGGAAATCGCCAGCGCCTCGAGCGTCAGCGGTCCTGCTGCAGCGTCGCCCACAAACCGGCGGCGTGCAGCTTGGACACATCGACTTCCATGGACTCCCGGCTGCCGGCGGACACCACGGCCTTTCCTTCGTTGTGCACTTGCAGCATCAGTTTGGTGGCATGCGGCTCGCTGTAGCCGAACAACTTCTGGAACACATACGTCACGTACGTCATCAAGTTGACCGGGTCATCCCAGACAATCGTCACCCACGGACTCGCCGTGACCTCGACCGGAGCGGACTCGCGTTGTCCTGTAGTGCCCGGCTTAGTGGGCGCTGACATAACAACCATGGCCTACACGATACCGAGCGATGGACGACGTTACCGAGCCCGCAGGCCAGCCGATACCGTTATGGAATGAACGACCCGGTCGTCACTGGGCTGCTGACCGACAAGTACGAGTTGACGATGCTGGCGGCGGCGCTGCGGGACGGCAGCGCCAATCGCCGCACCACCTTCGAACTTTTCGCCCGCCGCCTTCCCGAGGGGCGCCGCTATGGCGTGGTCGCCGGGACCGGCCGCCTCCTCGAGGCGCTGCCGCAGTTCACCTTCGATGACGAGGCTTGCCAGTCGCTCGGCCAATTCCTCGATCCAGATACGTTGCGGTACTTGCGCGATTTCCGGTTCGGCGGCGATATCGACGGCTACGCCGAAGGCGAGCTGTACTTTCCGGGATCGCCGGTGTTGTCGGTGAGCGGGACGTTCGCCGAATGCGTGGTGCTCGAGACGCTGGCGCTGTCGATCTTCAATCACGACACCGCGATCGCGTCGGCCGCCGCGCGGATGGTGAGCGCGGCCAGGGGCCGCCCGCTGATCGAGATGGGGTCACGGCGCACGCACGAACAGGCGGCGGTCGCGGCGGCGCGCGCCGCCTACATCGCCGGCTTCGCCGCGTCCTCCAACCTGGAGGCGCAGCGCTGCTACGGGATACCGGCCGAGGGCACCTCCGCGCACGCCTTCACGATGCTCTACGCGCGCGCCGGCACGCCCGCGGAATCGACCGAATTGGCGGCCTTTCGGGCTCAGGTCGAGGCGCTCGGCGTCGACACCACCCTGCTGGTGGACACCTATGACGTCACGGTCGGCGTGGCCAACGCGGTGGCCGCCGCCGGCACCGGGCTCGGGGCGGTGCGCATCGACTCCGGCGAGCTGGGCGTGCTGGCCCGCCAGGTGCGTCAGCAGCTCGACGACCTGGGAGCCACCCAGACCCGCATCGTGGTCTCCGGTGACCTCGACGAGTTCTCGATCGCCGCGTTGGCCGCCGAGCCGGTGGACAGTTACGGCGTCGGCACGTCGCTGGTGACCGGCTCGGGCGCACCCACCGCGAACATGGTGTACAAACTCGTCGAGGTGGACGGCCTGGCGGTGCAGAAACGCAGCAGCCACAAGGAATCCCACGGCGGGCACAAAGAGGCGCTGCGCACCTCGCGCAGCTCCGGCACCATCACCGAGGAGATCCTGTACCCGGCCGGCCGCCGGCCCGACCTCGGGGAGCCCGCCCGGGTGCTGACCGTCCCGTTGGTCCGCGGCGGGGAGCTGGTGTCCAAACCGAACCTCGCCGCCGCGCGCGAGCTGGTAGCTTCCGGGCTGCGCAGTCTGCCGTGGGAGGGTTTGAACCTGTCGCACGGCGAACCCGCGGTCACGACGACACAAATCCGGGCCTGAGCAAGGGAGTGACGACGTCCGACGTGCCCATGCCCGAGCTGCTGGCCACCGCCGTGGCCGCGCTCGGCGGCAGCGAACGCCGCGGCCAGCAGGAGATGGCCGCGGCGGTGGCGCAGGCCTTCGCCACCGACGAGCACCTCGTCGTGCAGGCGGGCACCGGCACCGGGAAGTCGCTCGCCTATCTGGTGCCCGCGATCGTGCACGCCCTGAGCGACGACTCCCCCGTCGTCGTGTCCACCGCCACCATCGCGCTGCAACGCCAGCTCGTGGATCGCGATCTGCCGCGGCTCGCCGATGCGCTCGCCGACAAGCTGCCGCGCCGGCCGCAGTTCGCGTTGCTCAAGGGTCGACGAAACTACCTGTGTCTCAACAAGGTTCACAACGGCGGGGCCGCCGACGGTGACGACGCCGACGGGCGGCCGCAAGAGGAACTCTTCAACCCCATGGCCGTCAGCGCGCTAGGCCGCGACGTGCAACGGCTCACCGAGTGGGCGTCGAGCACCGAATCCGGTGACCGCGATGATCTGAAACCGGGCGTCCCCGACCGGTCCTGGTCCCAGGTCAGCGTTTCCGCGCGGGAATGCCTCGGGGTGGCCCGCTGCCCGTTCGGCACCGAGTGCTTCTCCGAGCGGGCCAGGGGCCTGGCCGGTCGCGCCGACGTCGTGGTGACCAATCATGCGCTGCTGGCCATCGACGCGGTGTCCGAATCGGCGGTGCTGCCCGAGCACGCGCTGCTGGTGGTCGACGAGGCGCACGAGCTGGTGGACCGGGTGACGTCGGTGGCCACCGCGGAGCTGACGTCGGCCGCGCTCGGGGTCGCCTCGCGCCGCATCTCCCGGTTGGTGAGCCCGGAGCTGATCCAGCGCCTCGACGCCACGACGGCCAACTTCGCCGCGGCCATTCACGACGGCACACCGGGGCGCATCGACCGCCTCGACGAGGACATGGCGGCATACCTGGCCGCGTTGCGCGACATCGCGACCGCGGCGCGCTCGGCGATCGACACCACGAACGACGCCAAGGCGGCGGCGGCGCGCGCCGAAGCCGTCGCCGCGCTGACCGAGATTTCGGAGACCGCGTCGCGGGTGCTCGCCTCGTTCGGGCCGGCCATTCCCGACCGCACCGACGTGGTGTGGCTGGAACACGAGGAGAACCGGGGTTCACCGCGCCCGGTGTTGCGGGTGGCCCCGCTGTCGGTCGCCGGCCTGCTACGCCAGCGCGTGTTCTCGCGTTCGACCGTGGTGTTGACGTCGGCGACGCTGACGATCGGCGGCTCCTTCGACGCCATGGCCGCGGCGTGGGGCCTGACCGCCGCTGCGAGCGACGACGACGACGCGCGATGGCGCGGCCTGGACGTAGGGTCGCCGTTCGAGCACGCCAAGGCCGGGATCCTGTACGTGGCCGCGCATTTGCCGCCACCGGGGCGCGACGGCGTCGGCTCGGCCGAGCAACTGACCGAGATCGCCGAGCTCATCACCGCCGCCGACGGGCGCACCCTGGGGCTGTTCTCGTCGATGCGGGCGGCCCGCGCGGCCGCCGAGGCCATGCGCGAGCGGCTGTCGACGCCGGTGTTATGCCAGGGCGACGACAGCACGTCGGCGCTGGTCGAGCAATTCAGCGCCGAGCCGCAGACCTCGTTGTTCGGCACCCTGTCGCTGTGGCAGGGCGTCGACGTGCCCGGGCCGTCGCTGTCGTTGGTGCTGATCGACCGGATCCCGTTCCCCCGCCCGGACGACCCGCTGCTGGGGGCTCGCCAGCGCGCGGTCGCGGCGCGTGGCGGCAACGGCTTCATGGCCGTCGCGGCCAATCACGCTGCGCTGCTGCTGGCGCAGGGGTCCGGCCGGCTGCTGCGCCGCGTCACCGACCGCGGAGTGGTCGCGGTGCTCGACTCGCGCATGGTCACCGCCGGTTACGGCGGCTATCTGCGGGCCTCACTGCCACCGTTCTGGCAAACCACCAATGGGGCGCAGGTGCGCGAGGCGCTGCAGCGGCTGCGAGGCGCCTCGGAGTCGCAAGAAGGCCTGTCGGCCTGAGGCTCAGGGCTATCGGGCCAGAGTGACCAGACCGAGCTCGTTGCTGGCGGCCAACATCGGATGGCGGGGCAGCACACGCACGGTGTATCCGACCGATCCGGCCAGCGGCAGCGGCGTCGTCGTCGAGAACACCTGGTTGCCGCCCTCGGCGGTGCCGGTGTACGACATCTCGACGGTGACGGGTTCCAGCAGCGCGTCGCTGGCGTCGACCCGGCCGACCACCGCCTGGACCGTGACCTCGTCGGGCGCGAGCCCGGCCAGCTGCACGGTGGCGGTCAGGGTCAGCTTGGAGCCAAGCACGGGGCTGTCCGGCAGGCCCGTGCTGTCAACGTCGGTGATCACGATCTTCGGCCACGCCTCGTAGGCGCGCCGTCGATAGGCGGCCAGCTCGCGGGCGGCGCCGAACTCGCCGCCGCCCGCCGCGTCGTCGGCGGGCGCGACCGTCTTGCGCAGCGATTGGGCCGCGGGCGTGTAGTACTGCTCGACGTAGTCGCGCACCATGCGCGAAGCCAGGACCTTCGGACCGAGCGTCTGCACGGTGTGGCGCACCATTTCGATCCACCGCGGCGGCACCCCGTGTTCGTCACGCTCGTAGAACTTCGGTGCCACGGCTTCTTCCAGCAGCGTGTAGAGGCCGCTGGACTCCAGATCGTCGCGACGCTCCTCGTCGGCCACCCCGTCGGCAGACGGTATCTCCCAACCGTTTTCGCCGTCGTACCACTCATCCCACCAGCCGTCGCGGATGGACAGGTTCAGCCCACCGTTGAGTGCGCTCTTCATTCCCGAAGTGCCGCAAGCCTCCAACGGCCGCAGCGGGTTGTTCAGCCAGACGTCGCAACCCCAATACAGCAGACGCGCCATCGACATGTCGTAGTCGGGTAGAAACGCGATGCGGTGTCGCACCTCGTGCCGGTCCGCGAAGCGAACCACCTGCTGGATCAACGCTTTTCCGCCATCGTCCGCCGGGTGCGACTTGCCGGCGACGATCAGCTGGATCGGCCGCTCGGCGTCCAGCAGCAGTTGCTCCAGACGGTGCGGATCACGCAGCATCAGCGTCAGCCGCTTGTACGTCGGCACCCGCCGAGCGAAGCCGATGGTCAGCACTTCTGGATCGAAAGCCGTTGCTATCCAACCCAATTCGGCGTCTGACGCGCCGCGTTCCAGCCAGGAGCGGCGCAGCCGGCGCCGCACGTCCTCGACCAGCAGAGACCTTAATTGCGAACGGATCCACCACAGGTGACCCGCATCGACCTGTTGCAGACGCAGCCACACCCCCGGATCGCTGAACGAGTCCGACCCGGCCAGCTCGCGGCCCAGCTGCAGCCACTGCGGCGCCGCCCAGGTACGCGCGTGGACTCCGTTGGTGATCGACCCGATCGGCACCTCGCCGGCGTCGAATCCAGGCCACAGCTCGTTGAACATCGCCCGGCTCACCCGGCCGTGCAGCGAGGAGACCCCGTTGGCCCGCTGGGCCAGGCGCAGACCCATATGGGCCATGTTGAATTTGGTCGGATCGTCCTCGGCACCGAGCGCCAGTATGCGCGCCGTGGGCACCCCCGGCAGCAACACGGGCGCGCTGGTGGCATCGGCCGCCGTCCCCTTCTGGCCGGATCCCGATTCGTCGCCGAGATGGTCGTCGAAGTACAGCCGCACCATCTCGACGGGGAACCGGTCGATGCCGGCGGGCACCGGGGTGTGGGTGGTGAACACGGTGCTCGAGCGCACGACCGCCAGCGCGGTGTCGAAGTCCAGCCCCGGACCCGTCATCAGCTCGCGGATGCGTTCCGCGCCCAGGAACCCCGCGTGCCCCTCGTTCATGTGGAACACCTCGGGCGCGGGCAGGCCGTGGATGGCGGTGTAGGCGCGGATCGCCCGCACGCCGCCGATGCCGGCCAGGATCTCCTGCCTCATCCGGTGTTCCTGGTCGCCCCCGTACAGGCGGTCGGTGACACCGCGCAGGTCGTGCTCGTTCTCGGGGACGTCGGAATCGAGCAACAGCAGCGGGACCCTGCCGACCTGAGCGACCCAGATCCGGGCGTGCAACTGCGCGGAATCCGGCAGCATCAGCTCGACCAGGGCGGGATCGCCGGTGGCGTCGGTCAACAGCCGCAACGGCAGACCCTGCGGGTCCAGCGACGGGTAGGTCTCGTGCTGCCATCCGTCGGCGGTCAGCGACTGCCGGAAGTAGCCGGAGCGGTAGTACAGGCCCACCGCCACCAACGGCACGCCCAGATCCGACGCGGACTTCAGGTGGTCACCGGCCAGGATGCCCAAGCCGCCGGAGTAGTTGGGCAGCACCTCGGCGATGCCGAACTCCATCGAGAAGTAGGCGACGGCGGCCGGCATTGCTCGACCGTTTTCCAAGCCCTGTTCCTGCCGTTGCTGGTACCACAGCGGGCGGGACAGGTAATCGTTCAAATCAGCGGCGAGCTCGTCGAGCCGGCGAAGGAACGTCTCATCGATCGCCAACTCATCGAGCCGCGCCGGGTTCACCGCGCCCAGCAACGCCACGGGATCGCAGCCACACCGCTGCCACAGGTCCGGGTCGATGGTCGCGAAGAAATCCTGGGTCGGCTTGTCCCATGACCATCGCAGGTTGGTCGAGAGCTGGTCCAGCGCGGTCAAACGCTCGGGAAGGTGAGCACGGACAGTAAACCGGCGGAGGGCTTTCACGCGTCCCTACCTTACTGAGGATTCCGGCCCGCGCACGGCGACGGGAAGGACCGCTTTTCCGCGGCGGGGTGTGACCGAAGACTAGGGTGGGTATCGGTTAGTTATCGGGGTCGCAACGATGCTTCCCCGCACAGAAAGTTCCCCACGACAGGAAGTTTCCCGACGAGCGGCATTCCGCACGGAGCACGCCCCGGACTGGCCGCACACAATCGGATCGGAGTGGTGGTGCCCGGTCGTGTCGAAATCGATAACGTCCAGCCGGTCGTTTCCTGTGGCGCGTTTCCCGCGAAGGCCGTGATCGGCGAGGTCGTACCGGTCAGCGCCGCGGTATGGCGAGAGGGCCACGAGGCCGTGGCGGCAACCCTGGTGGTCCGCTACCTCGGGCCAGGCTATCCGCAAGTCACCGAGACCCGCCGCGTCAAAGCCGTCCAGGCCCCGGCAAAGCCGGTGACCGACCGCGACGGCAAAGTTGACCAGCAACGAGTCAAGCCGCTGGCGCTCCCGATGACGATGGGTCTGGAACCCTACGTGTTCCACGGCCAGTTCACCCCCGACCAGGCCGGGCTGTGGACCTTCCGGGTCGACGGGTGGGGCGATCCCATTCACTCCTGGCGGCACGGGCTGGTTGCCAAGCTCGACGCCGGTCAGGGCGAGAAGGAACTGTCCAACGACCTGCTGGTCGGTGCCGGCCTTTTCGAACGCGCCGCGACGGAGGTGCCCCGCGCCCGGCGCGAACCGCTGCTGGCCGCCGCCACGGCGCTGCGCTCGCCGGGGGACCCGGTCACCCGAACGGCGCTGGCGCTGGGCCCGGAGATCGAGGAAATCCTGGCGGACTTCCCGCTGCGCGATTTCGTCACCCGCGGCGAGCAATACAGCATCTGGGTGGACCGGCCGTCGGCCCGGTTCGGCTCCTGGTACGAAATGTTTCCCCGCTCGACCGGCGGATGGGACGCCGCCGGCAACCCGGTGCACGGCACCTTCGCCACGGCGACGGCCGCGCTGCCGCGCATCGCGGCCATGGGATTCGACGTCGTCTACCTGCCGCCGATCCACCCGATCGGCAAGGTACATCGCAAGGGGCGCAACAACTCCCCCACCGCTGCTCCCGGAGATGTGGGATCCCCCTGGGCGATCGGCAGCGACGAGGGCGGCCACGACGCCGTCCACCCGGACTTGGGCACCATCGAGGACTTCGACGCGTTCGTCGCCGCGACCCGCGACTTGGGCATGGAGGTGGCGCTCGACCTGGCGCTGCAATGCGCGCCCGACCATCCTTGGGCGCGTGACCACCGCAACTGGTTCACCGAATTGCCCGACGGCACAATCGCCTACGCGGAGAACCCGCCGAAGAAGTACCAGGACATCTACCCGATCAATTTCGACAACGACCCGGCCGGCCTCTACGACGAGGTGCTGCGCGTGGTCCGGCACTGGATGGACCACGGCGTCAAGTTCTTTCGGGTCGACAACCCGCACACCAAGCCGCCGGACTTCTGGGCGTGGTTGATCGCCGCGGTCAAGGCCATCGACCCCGATGTGCTGTTTCTCTCCGAGGCCTTCACACCGCCGGCCCGCCAGTACGGGCTGGCCAAACTGGGATTCACGCAGTCCTATAGCTACTTCACCTGGCGCACGGCGAAGTGGGAGCTGACCGAATTCGGTAACGACATCGCCGCTTTGGCCGACTTCCGTCGGCCCAACCTGTTCGTCAACACCCCCGACATCCTGCACGCGATCCTGCAGCACAACGGGCCCGGGATGTTCGCCATCCGTGCGGTGCTGGCCGCCACCATGGGGCCCGCCTGGGGCGTGTACTCGGGGTACGAGCTGTTCGAGCACCGCGCGGTGCGGGAAGGCAGTGAGGAGTACCTGAACTCGGAGAAGTACGAACTGCGGCCCCGCGATTTCGCGGGTGCGCTCGCCGAGGGACGGTCGCTCGAGCCATTCATCACGCAGCTCAACGCGATTCGCCGGCTCCATCCGGCGCTGCAGCAGCTGCGCACCATCCATTTCCATAGCGTGGACAACGACGCGCTGATCGCCTTCAGCAAGTTCGACCCGACCACGGGTGACTGCGTGTTGGTGGTGGTGACGCTCAACGCCTTCGGCCCCGAGGAAGCGACGCTGTTTTTGGATATGGCCGCACTGGGTATGGAGCCCTACGAGCGCTTTTGGGTGCGCGATGAGATCACCGGCCAGGAATTCCAATGGGGGCAAGCCAATTACGTCCGCATCGATCCCGGACAGGCGGTCGCTCACATCATCAACATGCCGATCGTGCCGGATGACGCTCGAATGACGCTGCTGCGCAGGCATTGAGACAGGACATGAAACGGACCGGAGGCGAAAGGGACATGAGCCAAGCCGACCAACTCGCTCGGACGCACCTGGCGCCCGATCCCGCCGATCTTTCACGCCTGGTCGCCGGCACACACTACAACCCGCACGGCATGCTGGGCGCTCACGAATACGGCGACCACACCGTCATCCGGGCGTACCGGCCGCACGCGGTCGAAGTCGTCGCCCTCGTCGGCGACGACCGATTCCCGATGCAGCACGTCGAGTCCGGCCTGTTCGCGGTGGTGCTGCCGTTCACCAACCTGATCGACTACCGGCTCCAGATCACCTACGAGGGCGCCGACCCGTACGTCGTCGCCGACGCGTACCGCTTCTTGCCCACCCTGGGCGAGGTCGACCTTCACCTGTTCGCCGAAGGGCGCCACGAGCGGCTCTGGGAAGTCCTTGGCGCGCACCCCCGCTCGTTCACCACGGCCGACGGCGTCGTCAACGGGGTGTCGTTCGCGGTGTGGGCGCCCAACGCCAAGGGCGTCAGCCTGATCGGTGAATTCAACGGCTGGACCGGTACCGAAGCCCCGATGCGAGTGTTGGGCTCCTCAGGTGTGTGGGAGCTGTTCTGGCCCGGCTTTCCGCTCGAGGGGCTGTACAAGTTCCGCGTCCACGGCGCCGACGGCGTGGTGACCGAGCGCGCCGATCCCATGGCCTTTGCCACCGAGGTGCCGCCGCACACGGCCTCCCGGGTGACCCGCAGCAGGTACACCTGGGAAGACGCCGACTGGATGACGCAGCGAGCCGGGCGCAACCCGGTGTTCGAGCCGATGAGCACCTACGAGGTTCACCTGGGTTCATGGCGACCCGGGCTCAACTACCGCCAGTTGGCCCGCGAGCTGACGGATTACGTTGTGGAGCACGGGTTCACCCACGTCGAGTTGCTCCCGGTGGCCGAGCATCCTTTCGCCGGGTCCTGGGGATACCAGGTGACGTCGTACTACGCGCCGACGTCGCGGTTCGGCACGCCGGACGAGTTCCGGGCCCTGGTCGACGCCCTGCACCAGGCGGGCATCGGCGTGCTGGTGGACTGGGTGCCCGCACACTTCCCGAAGGACGCGTGGGCGCTTGCCCGCTTCGACGGCACCCCCCTCTACGAGCACTCCGACCCTCAGCGCGGTGAGCAACTCGACTGGGGCACTTATGTTTTCGACTTCGGACGTCGGGAAGTGCGCAACTTCCTGGTGGCCAACGCCTTGTTCTGGCTCGAGGAATTCCACATCGACGGCCTACGGGTGGACGCGGTCGCGTCGATGCTGTACCTGGATTACTCCCGCCCCGAAGGCGGCTGGACCCCGAACATCTACGGCGGGCGGGAGAACTTGGAGGCGGTCCAGTTCCTGCAGGAGATGAACGCCACCGCGCACAAGACCGCCCCGGGCATTGTCACCATCGCCGAAGAATCGACCTCGTGGCCCGGGGTAACCCGGCCGACAAATCTTGGTGGCCTGGGCTTTTCGATGAAGTGGAACATGGGCTGGATGCATGACACGCTCGACTACATCAGCCGCGATCCGATCTATCGGAGCTTTCACCACCACGAGATGACGTTCTCGATGCTGTATGCGTTCAGCGAGAACTACGTCCTGCCGATCAGCCATGACGAGGTGGTCCACGGC
Organism: Mycobacterium marseillense; assembly: GCF_010731675.1. NCBI lineage: Bacteria > Bacillati > Actinomycetota > Actinomycetes > Mycobacteriales > Mycobacteriaceae > Mycobacterium > Mycobacterium marseillense. The sequence goes on along the minus strand of NZ_AP022584.1, from coordinate 5,274,370 downwards.
AAGGGAACGCTGTGGGGACGAATGCCCGGCAACAATCACGTCAAGGCCGCCGGCTTGCGCAGCCTGCTGGCCTACCAGTGGGCGCACCCGGGCAAGCAGTTGCTGTTCATGGGCCAGGAATTCGGCCAACGCGCGGAATGGTCCGAGGAGCGCGGCCTGGATTGGTGGCAGCTCGACGAGCAGGGATTCTCCAACGGGGTCCTGCGCATGGTGCGCGACATCAACGACATCTACCGCAACCGCCCGGCGTTGTGGAGCCAAGACACCGTGCCCGACGGCTACTCCTGGATCGACGCCAACGACTCGGGCAACAACGTTTTGAGCTTCCTGCGGTACGGCAAGGACGGCTCGGTGATGGCGTGCGTATTCAACTTCGCCGGCGCCGAGCACGGCGGCTACCGACTCGGCCTGCCGTCGGCCGGCCGGTGGCGCGAGGTGCTCAACACCGACGCCACCGTCTATAACGGTTCGGGAGTCGGGAACATGGGCGGCGTCGACGCCACCGAAGACCCATGGCATGGGCGGCCGGCCTCGGCGGTGCTGGTGTTGCCGCCCACGTCGGCCCTCTGGCTGGAACCGGAGTAACGCGACTGATCCCGCCGAACGTCGACGTGTTGCGCGATTTGGGCGCTGTATAGCCCACCAACTCGACGTTCGTGGAGCTGAATTCGCGTCAGTACAGCGCGTTGGCCAGGTTGCGACGCCCGGCGACGACCTCGGGATCGGCCGGGTCGAAGAGTTCGAACAACTCCACCAGGCGAGTGCGCACCAACGCGCGATCATCGCCGGATGTGCTGCGCACCAACGCGATCAGGCGCTCGAACGCGGCAGCGACCTCCTGGTTGAGGATCTGCACGTCCGCGGCCGCGAGGGCGGCCTCGATGTCGCTGGGCGCCGCATCGGCGACGGCGACGGCGTCTGGGCGCTGCGCGGTCGCGCGCGTCAGGAAGTGGATCTGGCGGATCGCGCCCTTGGCCTCCGCGCTGGCCGGATTGGCGTCCAGGATCGACTGATAGGACGCCTTGGCGGCCTCGAAGTCGCCGTCCTCCAGCTGCTGACGGGCCGCGGCCAGCTCGGGGTCAACCTCATCGGATTCCGCCGAACCCGTTGCGCCCCTGAGCTTCCCGGCGGTCGCGGAAAGGATCTGGTCCAGCCAGCCGCGCAGTTGCTCGGCCGGCTGCACGCCTTGGAAACTCGAGATCGGCTGCCCCGCCGCCAACGCCACCACGGTCGGAACCGCGTCGACACCGAAGATCTGCGCGACCCTGGGCGCGACATCGACGTTGACGGTCGTCAGCGACCACCTGCCATTGTCCTGGCCGGACAACCCCGACAGCGTGTCGAGAAGCTGGACGCACGCATCGCTGCGCGGGGACCACAGCAGCACGACGACCGGCACTTCCTCAGAGCGGAGCAGAACCTCGGCCTCGAAGTTGGCCTCGGTGACCGCAGTGATGCCGCCGCCGCCCTCGGCGGGCGACGACGCGGGCCCCCCGGGAGCGGCGCCGGGCGACTGGGCGCGCTGCTTGAGACCGGACAGATCGACAGCACCGGTCAGTGCGGGACCGATGGAAGGTCGCGGACGCGTCACGCCGTCAAGTTTGTCATGCGCGCGGGCTACCGATCCACCCGGTGGCGGCGCCGCTCGAGCGCGGGCGCGCCGGGGCCGAAAATCACCTCAAAAAAGGGGCGTGATCGGCCCGTATGACGAAGATCACAAAATTTCTGCCACCGAGCGGCTCCAGCAACGTCGCGGGGACCCTCGATCGCTGGCTAACTCGCCCGCAGAATCAGGGCGTCGCCCTGCCCGCCGGCCCCGCACAGGGCCGCGACGGCGTAGCCGGACCCGCGCCGCGCCAGTTCCAGAGCCGCATGCAGCGTGATGCGCGCTCCCGACATGCCGATGGGATGACCGACAGCGATCGCACCGCCGTTGACGTTGACGATGTCGGGATTGACGCCGAGTTCGCGGGTCGAGGCCAGCGCGACCGCGGCAAACGCCTCGTTGATCTCCACGACGTCGAGTTGGTCCACGGAGATGCCCTCGCGGCTGATGGCCTTCTTGATCGCGTTGGCGGGCTGCGACTGCAGGGTGGAGTCCGGTCCGGCCACCACGCCGTGCGCGCCGATCTCGGCCAGCCAGCTCAGTCCCAGCTCCTGGGCTTTGGCCTTGCTCGTCACCACCACCGCGGCGGCGCCATCGGAAATCTGGGAGGCCGAACCGGCGGTGATGGTGCCGTCGCGGCGAAACGCCGGCTTGAGGCCGGCCAGCGACTCCGCCGTGGTGTTGGCGCGGATGCCTTCGTCCTCGGTGAACTGCAGCGGATCACCCTTGCGTTGCGGGATGTTGACCGGCACCACCTCGTCGGTGAAAACGCCGTCCTTCCACGCCGCGGCGGCCTTGCGATGCGAACCCGCAGCGAACTCGTCCTGCTCCTGGCGGGTGAACTTGTCGACGTCGTTGCGCTGCTCGGTAAGGGCGCCCATCGGCTGGTCGGTGAACACGTCGTGCAGGCCGTCGTAGGCCATGTGGTCGAGGACCGTGACGTCGCCGTACTTGTAACCCGAGCGGCTGTCCATCAGCAGGTGGGGCGCCTTCGACATGGACTCCTGACCGCCGGCCACCACCACCTCGAACTCGCCAGCACGAATGAGCTGGTCGGCCAGCGCGATGGAGTCGATTCCGGACAGGCACATCTTGTTGATGGTCAGCGCCGGAACGTCCCAGCCGATGCCGGCCGCCACGGCCGCCTGGCGTGCCGGCATCTGGCCGGCCCCGGCCGTCAGCACCTGGCCCATGATCACGTAGTCGACCGCGGAGGCCGGAAGATTGGCCTTCTCCAGCGCGCCGGCGATCGCGATGGCACCCAGATCGCTGCCCGAGAAATCCTTCAGCGAACCCATCAACTTGCCGATGGGGGTGCGTGCTCCAGCAACGATCACCGACGTCGTCATGACTCTCTCCTAAGGCCTGCTGGGCGCTCCCCCGACGGCCGTTTCGGCCTCCCGGAGAAGCGCAATCTTTGCCGCCAGGTTACCGTTATGTGATGACGACCGATCAAGTTGACGCCCGTCAGATCCTGGCCACCTCGCTGGTGACGGCGATCGATCACGTCGGCATCGCAGTCGCCGACCTGGACGCCGCCATCGACTGGTACCACGACCACCTCGGCATGATCCTGGTGCACGAGGAAGTCAACGAGGAGCAGGGAATCCGCGAAGCCATGCTGGCGGTGCGGGGTGCCCCGGCGGGCACCGCACAGATCCAGTTGATGGCCCCGTTCGACGAGTCCTCGACGATCGCGAAGTTCCTCGACAAGCGCGGTCCGGGCATCCAGCAGATGGCCGTTCGGGTCAGCGACCTCGACACCATGGTCGAGCGGCTCCGCGAGCAAGGCGTGCGGTTGATCTACGACGCACCCCGTCGCGGCACGGCAAACTCCCGGATCAACTTCATCCACCCCAAGGACGGCGGCGGAGTTCTGATCGAACTCGTCGAACCGGCCGCCTGAGGACCGCTACTCAAGACCACTTCCTGGTGGGACCGCGGGTGGCGCGGTGCGCCCAGCACGGCGTGTGCCAATGGCGGCGGTCCTCGACGTGACCCGCGTCTGTCCCGAACGCCGAATCGATCGGCCACACCACCAGATGTGCTGAGCCGGAGCGGATTTCGTGATCGCAGCCGGGGCACCGATAGGTCTTGACCGCGCGGGCCGCCGCGACGGGACGAACCTCGTACTCGTGGCCGTCGGGCCCGACCTCCACCCGGCGCAGCGCCGGCGGCGGCGCCGAGGGCCGCTGCCTGCGTGGCGGTGTGCGGCGCCGAGGCATGCGATCAGTCTAGTGACGAGGCTTCAGAACAGCCGGTACTCGTCGTTGTCCATGCCGCGCATCTTGTCGTAATCCAATGTCACACAACGGATCCCGCGATCGACGGCCAGGGTGCGCGCCTGCGGCTTGATCTGCTGGGCCGCGAAGACCCCTTGCACCGGGGCCAGCAGGCTGTCCCTGTTGAGCAGTTCGAGGTAGCGGGTGAGCTGCTCGACGCCGTCGATCTCGCCGCGCCGCTTGATCTCCACGGCCACCGAGGCGCCGCGTTCGTCGCGGCACAGCAGATCGACGGGGCCGATCGCGGTCATGTACTCGCGACGCACCAGGGTGTATCCCTCGCCCAGTAGCTGCACGTGCTCGGCGAGCAACGCCTGCAGGTGCGCTTCGACGCCATCCTTGACCAGCCCCGGGTCCACGCCCAGGTCGTGGCTGGAGTCGTGTTCGATCTCCTCGACGGTGATCCGCAGTTGCTCGCCGGCCTTGTTTTCGACCACCCACACCGGCGCGGGATCACCGGGCTGCTCGCTCAGCCAGCACGGCGGGCTCATCCAGTTCAGCGGCTTGTAGGCGCGGTCGTCGGCGTGCACACTGACCGATCCATCGGCCTTGAACAGCAACAGCCTGCGCGCGGAGGGCAGGTGCGCGGTGAGCCGGCCGACGTAGTCAACGGTGCATTGAGCGATCACTAGACGCACCCGACTCACCTTAGAGCGTGGCCGACAAATTAGGCTGACGCCACCATGTCGGCCAACACGTCCTTGGCACAACGAATCGGCCGGGTGCTCGAGCGCGTCACCCGTCAGAGCGGCCGTCTGCCGGAGACGCCGGCGTACGGCTCCCTGCTGCTCGGGCGGGTGTCGGAAAGCCAGGGCCGTCGCCGGGTGCGCATCCAGATCATCATGACGGTGATGGTGCTGGGGGCGAACCTGATCGGTGTCGCCGTCGCCCTGCTGTTGGTCACCGTCGCCATCCCGGTGCCGAGCGTGTTCGACGACGCGCCGGCGTGGATCACGTTCGGTGCCGCACCGGCCTACATCGTGGCGGCCTCGGCGTGGGGCACGTATTGGATCACCCGCCGGACCGTGATCGCCCTGCGCTGGGCGATCGAAGAGCGCAAGCCGACCCCAGAGGACGAGCGCAACACCTTTGTCGCCCCGTGGCGCATCGCCCTCGTCGACCTCGTCTTGTGGGGCATTGGGACGGTGCTGCTGACGACGCTGTTCGGCTTGGCCAACTCGCAGTTCATTCCGCGGTTCCTGCTCGTCGTGAGCTTTGCCGGAGTGGTGGTCGCCACCGCGAGTTATCTGCTCGCGGAGTTCGCGCTGCGTCCCGTAGCCGCGCAGGCGCTCGAAGCCGGACCACCGCCACGACGGTTCGCGGCGGGCATCATGGGCCGCACGATGGTCGTCTGGTTCCTCGGTTCGGCCGTGCCCGTCATGGGGATCATGATGCTGGCCTTTTTCGAACTCGTGTTGCGCAATCTGACCCAGACCCAGTTCGCGGTGGCCGTGTTGATCGTGTCGACGGCCCCGCTGATCTTCGGGTGCGTCCTGATGTGGATCTTGGCCTGGCTCACCGCGACACCGGTGCGGGTGGTCCGTGCCGCGCTGGCGCGCGTGGAGCGCGGCGATCTGCGCGGAAACCTCGTGGTGTTCGACGGCACCGAACTCGGCGAGCTGCAACGCGGCTTCAACACGATGGTCGACGGACTGCGGGAGCGGGAACGGGTCCGCGATCTGTTCGGCCGCCACGTCGGGCGCGAGGTCGCCCTTGCCGCGGAACGTGAACGGCCGAAGCTGGGCGGGGAAGAACGCCATGTTGCCGTCGTCTTCATCGACATCGTCGGGTCGACGCAGCTGGTGACGAGCCAACCGCCAGCCGAAGTCGTTGCGGTGCTGAACCGTTTCTTCGCGATCGTCGTCGAGGAGGTGGACCGCTACTGCGGGCTGGTCAATAAATTCGAAGGCGATGCGTCGCTGGCCATCTTCGGAGCGCCGAACCGCCTGGACAGTCCCGAAGACGCGGCGCTGGCCGCCGCCCGCTGTATCGCCGAGCGGCTGGCCGACGAGATGGCCGACCTCGAAGCCGGCATCGGTGTGGCGGCAGGCCAAGTCGTCGCCGGGAACGTCGGCGCCAAAGAACGATTCGAATACACCGTCATCGGTGAGCCGGTCAACGAGGCGGCGCGGCTGTGCGAGCTCGCCAAGTCACACGCCCACCATCTGCTCGCGACCGCCGACGCCATCGAGGGAGCGAGCGAAAGCGAGCGCGCACGTTGGTCGTTGGGCGACACCGTCACCCTGCGCGGGCACGGGCGCCCCACCCGCTTGGCGTCGCTCGACGACGTCGCTCCACCCGCTCAGTAGGACTTCGACGGCTCAGACCGGCACCTGGCGGTGGCGACTTTGGTTGCCGCCGCACCGTTTGGCTTCATACATCGCGGTGTCGGCCTGGGCGACCAATTGGTGAAACGCGTGCTCGGCATAGTCCGAGACGACGCTGCGCAACGCCAGGGTCGCGATTCCGACGCTGGCGGTCACCGATGCGTCCATCGCGGCGATCGCGTCACAGAGCTGTCGGCCCCACTCCGGCAGCTGTTCGGCGGTGACGATGTCGGCGACCAGGAATTCCTCCCCGCCAACGCGGCCGACGATGGCGGTCTCACCGCAAGCGGTCGTCAGGGTGCCCGCCACCTCGATGAGCGCCGCATCGCCGGCGGCGTGCCCACGGGTGTCGTTGAGCTCCTTGAAGCGGTCCAGATCGACCATCGCCACCGCCAGGAACAGGTGATGGGCGCCCGCGAGCATCCGACCGACGATCGCCCTGTCGCAGGCCCGCCGGTTCAGCAAGCCGGTCAGCGGGTCGCGGTTGGCCCGCGAGAGATCCACCCACAGCGCGCGCACCACGACCTGGATGGCGAGCGGAACCACCACGTTGAGTTCCAGCACCAGAAAGTAACCGGTGAAGGCCAGCACAGCCTGCCCCGTGGCGGCCAGGCGCACCGCTTGCCAGGCCCCGATCGCGCTGGCCGCGCAGAAGTTCAGCGCCATGAGCTTGGAGGTGTGGAAGAAAGCGATGTAGCCGCCGGTCACCGACAGCGCCGAGCATGCCATCAGTCCGACGAGCGGCTGGGGTTGCCATAGGCAGCCGCCGCCAATGGCTACCGTGCCGGTCATGATGTAGAAGATGGACTGGCGCCGAGTGGGCCACCCACTCAACCACAGCACCGTCATCACCAGTCCGATCACCGCGGCCAGCACCGAAACCGTGAGCGCCACATGTGGATACAACGGGACAGGGCCACACCACACGTTGACGGGCACCAGCACCAATGAGGCCGCCACGACAGCCAACACCCTGCGGGTGTAGGTGCTCAGCCCGTGCGCTTGCAAATAGCCTGTCAGCCAATCGAAGTGGTCGTCCTGCCCCCACCACGTCGCCAGCCGCTTCATCAGTTCGCCTTTCCCCGAACTCACTCACCCCGTCGGGTCGCTGTCAGAGCCGGCGAGTTGGGTCACAGTTAATACCATCGCGTGCAGGAAGTACCTCGATTCGACAAGAAAGCCACTCCGGCGTCAGGCCAGGCCGACGCCGATGCGTGGCCCCGGCACCTACGCCCACCACGATGTCGCTTTTCCGCTAGTTTTGTCGGCGCGCGGGTGTAAGCCTGGAAGCGTGCACGACGATTTCGACCGCTGCTACCGCGCCGTCCAGTCCAAGGACGCGCGGTTCGACGGCTGGTTCGTCACCGCCGTGTTGACCACCGGGATCTATTGCCGCCCCAGCTGCCCGGTGCGGCCGCCGTTCGCTCGCAACGTGCGGTTTTACCCCACGGCGGCGGCCGCCCAGCGCGCCGGCTTTCGGGCCTGCAAACGGTGCCGCCCGGACGCCTCGCCGGGATCCCCGGAATGGAACGTGCGCGGTGACGTGGTGGCGCGCACGATGCGGCTCATCGCCGACGGCACGGTGGACCGCGACGGCGTCGGCGGCCTGGCCGCCCACCTCGGTTACACCACTCGCCAGCTCGAACGGCTCCTGCAGGCCGAGGTCGGCGCCGGCCCGCTCGCACTGGCCCGCGCGCAGCGCGCACAGACCGCTCGTGTGCTGATCGAGACGACGGACCTGCCGTTCGGCGACGTCGCCTTCGCCGCGGGCTTCTCCAGCATCCGTCAGTTCAACGACACGGTGCGTTCGGTGTTCGAGGGCACGCCGAGCACGCTGCGCCGGCGCGCCGCGGCGCGGCCCGCGGCGGAGGGCAATTCGGCCGGCTCCGTGTGCCTTCGACTCCCGGTTCGCACGCCGTTCGCCTACGAGGGCGTCTTCGGCCATCTCGCGGCGGGCACCGTTCCCGGGTGCGAGGAGGTCCGCGACGGCGCGTACCGGCGCACCCTGCGCCTTCCGTTCGGCAACGCCATCGTGACCCTGACGCCGGCCGTCGACCATGTCCATTGCGTCCTCGTGCTCGACGATTTCCGCGACCTGACCACGGCGATCGCCCGCTGCCGGCGGCTGCTGGACCTCGACGCGGACCCGGAAGCGGTCGACGAAGCGCTGGGCGGGGACACCGAGCTGCGCCCCGTCGTAGCCAAGGCGCCCGGTCAGCGCATTCCGCGCACCGTCGACGAAGCCGAGCTCGCGGTGCGCGCAGTGCTCGGGCAGCAGGTGTCCACCAGGGCCGCGAGCACCCACGCCGGCCGCCTGGTCGCCGCGTACGGACAGCCGGTCAACGACCCCGGCGGGACGTTGACCCGCACCTTCCCCTCCGTCGAAGAGCTCGCCGAGATCGACCCCGTCCATCTGGCGGTGCCCACCGCCCGCCGGCGCACGCTGAGCGCATTGGTCGCCGGCCTCGCCGACGGCGGCATCGTGCTGGACACCGGGTGCGACTGGGACAGTGCCCGCAGCCAATTACTCGCGTTGCCCGGAGTGGGCCCCTGGACCGCGGAAGTGATCGCGATGCGGGGCCTGGGAGACCCGGATGCCTTCCCCGCCAGCGATCTCGGGCTGCGCCTGGCCGCCAAACAGCTGGGGCTTCCGTCCGACGAACGCTCCCTCATCGAACGGGCCGCCCGCTGGCGCCCCTGGCGTTCCTATGCCACCCAATATCTTTGGACCACCCTCGAGCATCCGGTAAACCATTGGCCGCCACAGGAGGTCGCATGATCGAGTACCGCACCATCGACAGCCCCATCGGATTGCTGACCCTGGCCGGTCGCGACTCGGTGCTGATGCACCTCCGGATGGTCGACCAGACGTATGAGCCGAGCCGCGCCGGCTGGTCGCCGAACCCGCGGGCGTTCGGCGAGGCCGTCGAGCAGCTGGCCGCCTATTTCGCCGGCGAGCGCACCGACTTCGATTTCGAGTTCGATCTGCACGGCTCCGAGTTTCAGCGGCGCGTGTGGAAGGCGTTGCTGACCATTCCCTACGGGGAGACCAGGTCATACGGACGAATCGCCGAGCAGATCGGCGCTCCGGGGGCCGCGCGCGCTGTGGGATTGGCCAACGGGCATAACCCGATCGCGATCGTCGTGCCGTGCCACCGGGTCATCGGCGCGAACGGCACCCTCACCGGCTACGGCGGTGGCCTGCAGCGCAAACGCGCGCTGCTGGATCTGGAAAAGGTCCACAGTTGCGCGACGCTGTTCGACTGACCGCGGGCGCGGTCGCGTTTGTTTTGCGAGGTCCGTCGAACGGAGCTATCGTCCATCATTGTGGACGACAGTGCGAAGGACCCGGCCGTGGTTCTGCCGTACCTGGTCGGTCGGCCCTTGGCGGCCACCGAGGTCTACGAAGCGTTCGGCTATCGCAAGTCCGCGTACTATAAGGCGGCTCGCGAGGGCAGGCTGATCACCGCGGACAACCTGATCAGGGCGGCCAAGTATTTGGGGCTGAACCCGGTTGACCTGCAAGTTCGCTACGGTCTGATCGACCCCGACTCGGTTACCGAGTACGTGGAGTCCCAGGCCGGCCCGCCCAGGCTGCGTGACCTTCGTCCCGATCCCAACAGTCCGCCCGTCTGAGCGGCACTGCCGGGACCGTTTGGATGATCAAAACCGCACTCATCAGCGTCACGCTGGCGGCCCTCCTGTGCAGCCTGTGGATTCGGCGCGACACCTGGCGCTCGCGATGGGAGGCCGGCGCTACCCGCAACATCGCACTGCACGGCTGCGCGGTGCTGCTGATGTCGCACTGGGCCGCGGCCGCGCTCGGACCGCCCCTGCACCGCGTCTTCGGGCTGTGGAACGTGCAACATCTGCTCGGCCACATCTGCTGGATCTTCGCGGTGACGGCGATCATCCGGCACGGCCTCATCCGTCTCGTCGACGAAGCCCACGAGCGCGTCCTGCTGCGCAAACATGTCACGCGCCCGCTGCGTGTTGCGGTTCCGCTACTGGTGGCGCTGTTCGTCATCGCCGATGAAGGCCATCACCTCGACTTCTTCGCCGCTCCCGCCAGCGACTTCTGGCTGGTCGCTTACTGGTTGGTCTTGGGCGCCCTGATCATCTATCTCCTCACCTACGCAGGACGAGTACTGCTGATACTGCGGACAGATCCCCGCTCCACGACGACCGTCGACCTCTACCTGATCTCGGCGGGATTCGGGGTGGCGGCGAGCGTGATTCAAATCGGCACCGCCTGGGCGGGCAGCGATATCGCCTTGCCCGTCTGGTTGTGCGCCTGCCTGAGCGCCATCGGCTTCGCCTACGGATCCGCCCGCTCCTGGCAGGCCAAGGTCGCCTGGTTCACGCCCGGCAAATAGGCCACCCGCGCGTTCGATCGCGCCGACCGGCGCGACGCGGGACCGTGAGCGTTTATCCGCCGACGACGTGCCGTGCTACCACCATCGGACGGAACCCGTATCGCTGTCCGACGATCTTGCCGCCGGCCCCCCGACCCGTGCCCGTCAGCGGTATGCCGCGGAGCATCCCGCTTCCCTTGGCCTCGGGGCCGGCGCTGACGGTGCTGACCGCCGGCGGCGCTGTTTCCGCGCTAGCCGCGGGGGCCGCGGCGGCCCAACTCTGCGGGACCGACAAGTGGCCGACCGTGCCCGCCCTGCCCAGGCCCGCCGACACCGACGCACCGGAGGGCGTCGGGCCACCGCCCAGGGTTCCACCCACACCGCGCAAGGTGACCGCAGGCACCACGGCTTTGCTGTCACCGGCGGCCGGCGCCACACCTTCCCAGAGCTTCATCATGTGCTCCCAGTCGCCCATGTGGTTATAGGTCATACCAAGGTGGTTGGTATACAACGAAGTCAGCTTTTTCCAGGATTCCGATGTCGACGCTCCGGCTGTCGCGCCGGATCCATCCACCGCTCCGCCGGTGGCCGCGCCGGAGTTCGCCAGCGTCGAGGACGCGCCGGGCTGGGCGCTAGTCTCGGCCGCCGTCTCCGCGGCGTGTGCCACCGCCATCTCCTGAGCGGCCCGCCCCGCCGGGTTGGTGGTCGTCGGCGACTGGTCGAAGGTGGGCAGCGCTGAGGCGCCGGCCGACGCCGCGGCGTAGCCATACATCGCCGCCGCGTCCTGGGCCCACATCTCGGCGTACTGGGCCTCGGTAGCCGCGATCGCCGGCAGGTTCTGGCCGAAGAAGTTCGTCGCGATCAGCATCATCAGTTGCGCGCGGTTGGCCGCGATCACCGGTGGCGGAACCGTCATCGCGAACGCTGCCTCGTAGGCACCCGCGGCAGCCTTCGCCTGGACGGCCGTCTGCTCGGCCTGCGCGGCCGTCGCGCTCAGCCACGCCGCGTACGGGGCCGAGGCGTTGGCCATCGTCGCCGACGCGGGCCCCAGCCACGCGCCGGTCAGTTCGGCGATCATCGAGCTGTAGGAGGCCGCCGTCGTGTACAGATCGATGGCCAACCCGTCCCAGGCTGCGGCGGCCGCCAGCATCGGCCCCGAACCCGCGCCGACATACATCCGCCCGGAGTTGACCTCCGGGGGAAGCGCCCCGTAATCCACTAAGTGGTCCCCTCGTCTTGTCGACGGCTTTCGGACGCACCCCAACGCCGCCCGAAACTGTGGTCAGATACTTGTGCGCGGGTACCGTCCGGCGCGGTCGACACCGTCGGCCTTGCAGTCACGAACGCGATGCCGTTCTTCGGCCGCGACGGCTGTCCTTCACCAGTGGACGTTTGTGCATATATGTGATCGTAAGAACATATATGTACGTGGTAGTTCACGAATCTGAACTGAATCTAGCTAAAGATGAACATTTGTCTTTGGCAATACACTATTGGGCGCGCAGCACTTAACCTCGCGGAGGAGCGGCTTTTAGCGGCCGTTCAGCACCTTCAAGCCGAACCCAGCGAGGAGAGAAATCACCGTGTCGTTCGTGACCACCCAGCCGGAAGCGTTATCCGCCGCAGCCCAGAACCTGGCCGCTATCGGTGGGGCGCTGGCCGCACAGAATGCAGCGGCATCGGCACCGACGATGGGAGTGGTGCCCGCGGCAACCGACGAGGTCTCGGTGCTGGTCGCGACCCAGTTCGCCGCGCACGCCCAGATGTATCAGAACGTCTGCGCCCAGGCCACGGTGATTCACGACAGCTTCGTGAGGATGCTGCACTTCGGCGCGAGTTCGTATGCGGCGACCGAAGCCATCAACGCCGCCGCGTCCAGCTGAGGAGGGTGACACGTGCTGGATTTCGGAGCGCTACCCCCGGAGATCCATTCGGAGCGCATGTATTCCGGGCCGGGCCCGGGATCGATGATGGCCGCGGCGTGGGCCTGGAACCTGCTGGCCGCGGAGTTGGATTCGGCCGCCAATGACTACGACAGGATCGTCACGCAACTGGTAAGCGAAGAGTGGATGGGCCCCGCCTCGGCCCAGATGGCCGAGGCGGCCCAACCTTATGTGACGTGGATGCGCGCCACCGCCGTGCAGGCCGAGCAGGCCGCCATTTCGGCCAGGGCCGCGACGGGCGCTTACGAAGCCGCGTTTGCCGCCACGGTGCCTCCGCCGCTGATCGAAGCCAACCGCATCCAGCTCGCCCAGGCGGTGTCGACCAATGTCCTGGGCCAAAACACGCCGCTGATCGTTCAGCTCGAGGCGCAATACGCCGAAATGTGGGCGCAAGACGCTACCGCCATGTACGGCTACGCGGGCCAGGCGGCCCCGGTCACTCAGGTGACACCCTTCACCCGGCCGACCGAGACCACCAATCCGGCGGGAGAGGGCATGCAGGCGGCCTCGGTCGCCCAGGCGGCCGGCACCGCGGCCGGCTCGGAATCGACACAGTCCCAATTGCTGTCGTCGGTACCGCCCACGCTGCGGGCACTCTCGTCACCCGCGGCGGCGACCACGGAGCCGCCACCGCCGATCACAGACCTGCTGGAACAGAATCCCGTCTTCGACATGTGGGCCGAATACGCCAGCCCTACCCAAAACACCCTCGCGATGATGTATCGCGTTACCGGGATGTCGACTCACTTCCTGTCGCTTTCAAAGGGTTTGGCGCCTGCCGCCAAGGCCGCCAGCGAGGGAGCCAAGGCCGCCGCGGGCCTGCCGGCGATCGGTGCGTCGCTGCGTGGCCTGACGGGTGGTGGCGGCGCCATATCGGCAAGCTTGGCTTCGGCCGCACCGGTCGGTGGTTTGTCTGTGCCGCCCGCGTGGTCCGCCGCGACCCCGGCGGTCACCTCCGGGGCATCGTCGATTCCGGTCAGCCGCTTCATCACCACCCCGGACACGCCAGGGCCCGGAAACCTGTTGGGCGGGATGCCGCTGGCGGGCGTCGGCGGAAGTTCGGGCGGCACCGGTCCGCGCTACGGGATCCGCCCGACGGTGATGGCACGCCCGCCGTTTGCCGGATAACGCGACGAGGACATCACGGACGTTTAGGTCGAGATCAGTGCAGCGCCGTTCGGTCAGCCGTCCGCCGCCGCACTGCGCTCGGCCTATTGCGCATCCCGGTGCCCCCGCCGGCAGATAGCCCCGCACTTCGATCCCTGGCGCATGCCGGCGTACCTATAAATGCCTGCGCCCCAGCGATTTTGGGCTACATATGCAAAAACACCCCCGTTGCCGGGGGTGTTTTTGTGTATGTTCGGCGGTGTCCTACTTTTCCACCCGTATGGGCAGTATCATCGGCGCTGACAGGCTTAGCTTCCGGGTTCGGGATGGGACCGGGCGTTTCCCTGTCGCTGTGGCCGCCGTAACTCTATTTAAATTTGTTTGGTGGGGGGTGCGGTGTTCAAGCTTTCCGCGACAAATTGTCGCCGAAATGGACTGTGGTTGCGATTGTGTGTTGGTAAGTTTTCGGCCGGTTAGTGCCAGTTCCCTGCACTCATTACTGAGCTTCCAGGTCTGACCTATCGATCCCGTGGTCTGCGGGGGGCCTTATCCCTCTAAAAGGGTGAGAAACCTGATCTTGGAGAAGGTTTCCCGCTTAGATGCTTTCAGCGGTTATCCTGTCCGAACGTGGCTATCCAGCCGTGCTCCTGGTGGAACAACTGGTATACCAGAGGTTCGTCCGTCCCGGTCCTCTCGTACTAGGGACAGGTTTCCTCAAGTTTCTGACGCGCGCGGCGGATAGAGACCGAACTGTCTCACGACGTTCTAAACCCAGCTCGCGTGCCGCTTTAATGGGCGAACAGCCCAACCCTTGGGACCTGCTCCAGCCCCAGGATGCGACGAGCCGACATCGAGGTGCCAAACCATCCCGTCGATATGGACTCTTGGGGAAGATCAGCCTGTTATCCCCGGGGTACCTTTTATCCGTTGAGCGACACCCCTTCCACTCGGGGGTGCCGGATCACTAGTCCCGACTTTCGTCCCTGCTTGACTTGTAAGTCTCGCAGTCAAGCTCCCTTGTGCACTTACACTCAACACCTGATTGCCGTCCAGGTTGAGGGAACCTTTGGGCGCCTCCGTTACATTTTAGGAGGCAACCGCCCCAGTTAAACTACCCACCAGGCACTGTCCGTGAACCGGATATACGGTTCGACGTTAGGTGTCCAATACGATCAGAGTGGTATTTCAACAACGACTCCATACAAACTGGCGTCTGTATTTCACAGTCTCCCACCTATCCTACACAAACCGTACCGAACACCAATACCAAGTTGTAGTGAAGGTCCCGGGGTCTTTTCGTCCTGCCGCGCGTAACGAGCATCTTTACTCGTAGTGCAATTTCGCCGAGTCTATGGTTGAGACAGTTGGGAAGTCGTTACGCCATTCGTGCAGGTCGGAACTTACCCGACAAGGAATTTCGCTACCTTAGGATGGTTATAGTTACCACCGCCGTTTACTGGGGCTTAAATTCTCCGCTTCACCTTACGGTTAACGGGTCCTCTTAACCTTCCAGCACCGGGCAGGCGTCAGTCCGTATACATCGTCTTGCGACTTCGCACGGACCTGTGTTTTTAGTAAACAGTCGCTACCCACTGGTTTCTGCGGCCGGATCCCGCTCCCACCGCAAGGGTGTTCACGGTATTCCGGCCCCCCTTCTCCCGAAGTTACGGGGGTATTTTGCCGAGTTCCTTAACCATAGTTATCTCGTACGCCTTGGTATTCTCTACCTGACCACCTGTGTTGGTTTGGGGTACGGGCCGTGTATGTGCTCGCTAGAGGCTTTTCTTGGCAGCAGAGGATCACCGAATTCACCTCAACCGGCTATGCATCACCTCTCAGGATTAACGAGCGACGGATTTGCCTATCGCTCTCCCTACAGGCTTGCCCCAGTATTACCACTGACTGGTACGGCTACCTTCCTGCGTCACCCCATTGCTTGACTACTACCAGCGAAGGTCCCACGCAGCCCCACAGCGCCATCACCCCGAAGGGATCAAGTCGCTGCGGTTTTGGGTGGTTAGTACCGCTGATTCATCAGGGACGCCCATACACGGGTACGGGAATATCAACCCGTTGTCCATCGACTACGCCTGTCGGCCTCGCCTTAGGTCCCGACTCACCCTGGGCGGACTGGCCTGGCCCAGGAACCCTTGGTCTTACGGCGGGCAAGGTTCTCACTTGCCTTATCGCTACTCATGCCTGCATTCTCACTCCCCCACCCTCCACCACCGGTTACCCGGAGGCTTCGCTGAATGAGGGACGCTCCCCTACCCACATCCACGTAGACGTGAATGTGCCGCGGCTTCGGCGGTGTGCTTGAGCCCCGCTACATTATCGGCGCATAATCACTTGACCAGTGAGCTATTACGCACTCTTTCAAGGGTGGCTGCTTCTAAGCCAACCTCCTGGTTGTCTCTGCGACTACACATCCTTTTCCACTTAGCACACGCTTAGGGGCCTTAGCCGGCGATCTGGGCTGTTTCCCTTTCGACGTACGGAGCTTATCCCCCGCCGTCTCACTGCCACGCTTTACACCACGGCATTCGGAGTTTGGCTGACGTCAGTAACCTAGTAGGGCCCATCGGCCATCCAGTAGCTCTACCTCCGTGGTGAACCACGCAACGCTGCACCTAAATGCATTTCGGGGAGAACCAGCTATCACGGAGTTTGATTGGCCTTTCACCCCTACCCACAGCTCATCCCCTCAGTCTTCAACCTAAGTGGGTTCGGGCCTCCACGCGGTCTTACCCGCGCTTCACCCTGGCCATGGGTAGATCACTCCGCTTCGGGTCCAGAACACGCCACTACACCCCAAAGGGGATGCGCCCTATTCAGACTCGCTTTCGCTGCGGCTACCCCGCACGGGTTAACCTCGCGACGTGTCCCTGACTCGCAGGCTCATTCTTCAAAAGGCACGCCATCACCCCACAAGGAGGCTCTGACGGATTGTAGGCACACGGTTTCAGGTACTATTTCACTCCCCTCCCGGGGTACTTTTCACCATTCCCTCACGGTACTAATCCGCTATCGGTCATCGAGAAGTATTTAGGCTTACCGGGTGGTCCCGGCAGATTCACAGCAGATTCCACGGGCCCGCTGCTACTCGGGAATTGATACAAGGTAGGTGACGGGTTTTCGCGTACCGGGCTCTCACCGTCTACGGCAGGCCATCCCAGACCACTTCCGCTAACCACGACACTTTCTGACTACCCCTCAGCCAGGTAGAGCTGAGACGTATCCTCCCACAACCCCGCACACACAACCCCTACCCGGTTACACATATGTGCGGTTTAGCCTGTTCCGCGTTCGCTCGCCACTACTGACGGAATCACAATTGTTTTCTTCTCCTACGGGTACTGAGATGTTTCACTTCCCCGCGTTCCCTCCCGCACCCTATATATTCAGATGCGGGTAACACGACATCACTCGTGCTGGGTTTCCCCATTCGGAAATCCTCGGATCAATGCTCGGTTGACAGCTCCCCGAGGCATATCGCAGCCTCCCACGTCCTTCATCGGCTCTCGATGCCAAGGCATCCACCATGCGCCCTTAAACACTTACTTACACACAAAAACCAAAGAAGAAATTACACATTTCGATGAACGCATCAGCCACGAAGGACTACGCGCTCATCTAGATGCTCGCAACCACTATCCAATACTCAAACACCACACCCCACCACCAAGATGGAGGGACTCCACACGGATCGACCGAGTGTTGTCTCAGGGCCCAATAGTGTGTCTGGCAATCATTTGCTGTTGTGCACCCGGCTCCCGTCCACTACAGACGACAACCCCTCACGGCTCGCACCCCACCAATTGGAGTGCTTTTCGTGGTGCTCCTTAGAAAGGAGGTGATCCAGCCGCACCTTCCGGTACGGCTACCTTGTTACGACTTCGTCCCAATCGCCGATCCCACCTTCGACAGCTCCCTCCCAAGGGTTAGGCCACTGGCTTCGGGTGTTACCGACTTTCATGACGTGACGGGCGGTGTGTACAAGGCCCGGGAACGTATTCACCGCAGCGTTGCTGATCTGCGATTACTAGCGACTCCGACTTCATGGGGTCGAGTTGCAGACCCCAATCCGAACTGAGACCGGCTTTAAAAGGATTCGCTTAACCTTGCGGCATCGCAGCCCTTTGTACCGGCCATTGTAGCATGTGTGAAGCCCTGGACATAAGGGGCATGATGACTTGACGTCATCCCCACCTTCCTCCGAGTTGACCCCGGCAGTCTCTCACGAGTCCCCGGCATTACCCGCTGGCAACATGAGACAAGGGTTGCGCTCGTTGCGGGACTTAACCCAACATCTCACGACACGAGCTGACGACAGCCATGCACCACCTGCACACAGGCCACAAGGGAACGCCTATCTCTAGACGCGTCCTGTGCATGTCAAACCCAGGTAAGGTTCTTCGCGTTGCATCGAATTAATCCACATGCTCCGCCGCTTGTGCGGGCCCCCGTCAATTCCTTTGAGTTTTAGCCTTGCGGCCGTACTCCCCAGGCGGGGTACTTAATGCGTTAGCTACGGCACGGATCCCAAGGAAGGAAACCCACACCTAGTACCCACCGTTTACGGCGTGGACTACCAGGGTATCTAATCCTGTTCGCTCCCCACGCTTTCGCTCCTCAGCGTCAGTTACTGCCCAGAGACCCGCCTTCGCCACCGGTGTTCCTCCTGATATCTGCGCATTCCACCGCTACACCAGGAATTCCAGTCTCCCCTGCAGTACTCTAGTCTGCCCGTATCGCCCGCACGCTCACAGTTAAGCCGTGAGATTTCACGAACAACGCGACAAACCACCTACGAGCTCTTTACGCCCAGTAATTCCGGACAACGCTCGCACCCTACGTATTACCGCGGCTGCTGGCACGTAGTTGGCCGGTGCTTCTTCTCCACCTACCGTCAATCCGAGAAAACCCGAACCTTCGTCGATGGTGAAAGAGGTTTACAACCCGAAGGCCGTCATCCCCCACGCGGCGTCGCTGCATCAGGCTTGCGCCCATTGTGCAATATTCCCCACTGCTGCCTCCCGTAGGAGTCTGGGCCGTATCTCAGTCCCAGTGTGGCCGGACACCCTCTCAGGCCGGCTACCCGTCGTCGCCTTGGTAGGCCATCACCCCACCAACAAGCTGATAGGCCGCGGGCCCATCCCACACCGCAAAAGCTTTCCACCAAAAGACATGCGTCTAAAGGTCCTATCCGGTATTAGACCCAGTTTCCCAGGCTTATCCCGAAGTGCAGGGCAGATTGCCCACGTGTTACTCACCCGTTCGCCACTCGAGTACCCCCGAAGGGGCCTTTCCGTTCGACTTGCATGTGTTAAGCACGCCGCCAGCGTTCGTCCTGAGCCAGGATCAAACTCTCCAAACAAAAACTCCTCGATGAACGAGGTGAATTTCAAATCAGAGATACCTGACAAGACACCAAATAACTGGCATCAAAAATTGCCATACCCACACACGGGGAGTGCTAGGTATGGCCAAAAAAACAACAACAAATAAAAAGACCAAACACACTATTGAGTTCTCAAACAACACTTGTTTCGCCCGTTTTGGGGCAACCCTGCCAGCTTAATACAGATCCGGCAGTGGAGTCAACTCCCAGTTTTGGTCTTCCAGAGACCGAGTCGGGAGCAGCCGTGCCAGGCTAGTACCAATCCAGCGAGGGAGTCAAGGCCCCGCTCTCGTCCACCTTCGCGTTGGTGATCGCGCTTGTGGGGCACTGACTTTGGTTACTCTACCCGCTCGATCTCCGCTCCCAAAATCGCCAGGTTTTCCACGAACAACGGGTAGCCGCGATCGATGTGGAAGACGTCGTGTACCTCGGTGTCTCCGTCGGCGACGAGCCCCGCCAACACCAGGCCGGCGCCGGCCCGAATGTCCGAACACCACACCGGCGCGCTCGACAATTGCGGCAGTCCGCGCACGACGGCGTGGTGCCCGTCGGTGCGGGCGTCGGCGCCCAGCCGGATCATTTCCTCGACAAAACGAAAGCGGGCCTCGAATACGTTCTCGGTGATCATCGACGTGCCATCGGCGATCGATGCCAGCGCGATCGCCATGGGCTGCAGGTCGGTGGGAAAGCCGGGAAACGGCAGGGTCGCGACGTTGACGGCCTTCGGGCGCTCGTACTGGGCCACCCGGAAGCTGTCGTCCGTTTGGGTGACCGTGGCGCCGGCGTCGTGCAGTTTGTGCAGCACAACCTGCAGGTGCCCGGGGTCGACGCCGGTGACGGAGATGTCTCCGCGGGTCATCGCGGCGGCGATGCCCCACGTGGCGGCGACGATGCGATCCCCGATGACGCGATGTTCGGTCGGGTGCAGCCGCGGGACGCCCGTGATGGTCATCGTCGGCGAACCCGCGCCTTCGACCTGCGCGCCCATCTGGTTCAACATCGTGCACAGATCGACGACGTCCGGTTCGCGCGCGGCGTTGTGGATCGTGGTCACGCCTTCCGCCACGACCGCGGCCATCAGGATGTTCTCGGTGGCCCCCACCGACGGAAACTCCAACTGAATCTCCGCGCCGCGCAACGTATCCGCCTGCGCCACCACGCATCCGTGCTCGATATTGCATTGCGCGCCCAGCTGGCGCAGGCCGGCCTGGTGCATGTCCAGCGGCCGCGACCCGATGGCGTCTCCGCCGGGAAGGGCGACGCGGGCCCGCTTACACCGACCGACCAGTGGCCCCAGTACGCACACCGAAGCCCGGAACTGTCGCACCGCGGCGAAGTCGGCATCGTATTTCGGCTCATCGGGTGAGGTGATTCGGGCGACGTCGCCGTCGAGTTCCACGGTGGCACCGAGGCCGCGCAGCACCTCGGCCATCAGCGGTACATCGAGGATGTCGGGGCAGTTGGTGATGGTGCTGGTGCCTTCGGCCAACAACGCCGCGGCCATCAGCTTGAGCACGCTGTTCTTTGCGCCCCCCACCGCGACTTCGCCGGACAACCGGTTGCCGCCGGTCACCACGAATCGCTCAGCCACCCGCGTCAGTCTAGTGAAGGGGTATCGGCTTGTCAGTCGGCCAGCTTTGCGCGGAGCGGAGCGAGGAGGAGTCAAGCCATCGAGCCCGCTTGATGACGACGCGCTCCGCGGAGCGGAGGGAGGAGGAGTCAAGCCATCGAGCCAAGTCGTGGCCCCTGCACGCGCCGCAGTACCGTTTTGCGCATGGCAGTGCATCTGACTCGCATCTACACGCGGACCGGGGACGACGGCACGACGGGATTGAGCGATTTCTCGCGGGTCCCCAAAACCGACCCCCGCCTGGTGGCCTACGCCGACTGCGACGAGGCCAACTCGGCGATCGGCGTCGCCGTCGCCATCGGTCAGCCCGACGACGAGCTCAAGGCGGTGTTACGCCAGATCCAGAATGATCTCTTCGACGCCGGCGCGGACCTGTCCACCCCGGTGGTGGAAAACCCCGAATACCCACCGCTGCGGGTCACCCAGCCCTACATCGACCGGCTCGAAAAGTGGTGTGACACATATAACGAATCGTTGCCGAAGCTGAATTCCTTTGTGCTGCCGGGAGGTTCGCCGTTGTCGGCGTTCTTGCACGTCGCCCGCACGGTGGTGCGCCGGGCCGAGCGCTCGGCGTGGGCCGCGATCGATGCCGCCCCGCAGCAGGTCAACGTCTTACCCGCGAAATACCTGAACCGGCTATCGGATCTGCTGTTCATCCTGTCGCGCGTGGCCAACCCCGACGGCGATGTGCTGTGGAAGCCGGGCGGCGGAGGAGCCACCGCAAGTTAGTGCGACCTAGATACTGCGCCGACGGGAACGCGGCGACGGACGCGACTCCAGCCAAGACAGGAACGCGGTCAATGCGCCCTTGTCGAAAGCGATCTCGTAGCCAGACCTGCGGTCCTGGGTGGTATCGCGCAACTCGATGACGACGATCTCGTCGGTCATGATGTCGAACTCGTCGCCGCGCGGCGCGCGCCGGGCCACGATCTCCACGCCGCGCCGGCTGAGCCGTCGATCCGGCCACAGTCGCAGGCTGGAAAGCCGGTAGAACGCGGCTTCGCCGCCGCGGTAACGGATTACCCCGTGTCGCCAGCCGTGACCACCCACCGCGGGAATGTCTCGCATGATCCCCGCCGTGCCGCCCTGACGCAGCTTCCACAGCCGATAACTCAGCGCGACGACGGCGCTCGCCAGCACGACGACGAGCACGACCATGCCGATCATGGGCGCGCTCATCGGCGATTAGTCGATCGCGCCGACGGCGCGCAATCTCGCACGCCCCCTGGCGGCGATGCGCGGATCGTCAGACTCAGAATCCTCTTTGGCGGCGCTCTCGTCGATCTCCGACTCGAACTCGGCGGATTCGGCGAGGATTGTCACTGATTCCTCGGTGACGGACAAGAATCCGCCGTCCACCGCGACCCGCAGATCGTCTTCGCCTTCTCGTTCGACGCGCACCATTGCGTCGTCGACCAACTGCGCCACCAGCGGGATGTGCCGCGGCATGATGCCGATCTCACCGACGGTGGTGCGGGTGAAGAGGAACGTCGCCTCACCCGACCAGATCCTTCGGTCGACGGCGACTATCTCGACGTTCAATTCGGCCACTCCACACCACCTTTCGATCCGTTCCGATCCAGCTGCGAATTAGAGCTTGGCACCAAGGCTCTCGGCCTTCTTGGCCAGGTCGTCCAGACCACCGATCAAGAAGAACGCCTGCTCGGGCACGTGGTCGAACTCGCCCTTGGTCAGGCGGTCGAACGCCTCGATGGTCTCCTTCAGCGGAACCGTGGAACCCGGCTGGCCGGTGAACTGCTCGGCCGCCATCATGTTCTGCGACAGGAAGCGCTCGATGCGCCGGGCCCGCTGCACCAGCTGCTTGTCCTCCTCGGCCAGCTCGTCGATACCAAGGATCGCGATGATGTCCTGAAGATCCTTGTAGCGCTGCAGGATTCGGATGACCTCCTGCGCCACGGCGTAGTGCTCGTCGCCGACCACACCCGGGTCAAGGATGGTCGAGCTGGACGCCAGCGGGTCCACCGCGGGGAAGATGCCCTTGGAGAACACCGCGCGCGACAGCTCGGTGGTGGCGTCCAGGTGCGCGAACGTCGTCGCGGGCGCCGGGTCGGTGTAGTCGTCAGCGGGCACGTACACCGCCTGCATCGACGTAATCGACTTGCCGCGCGTCGAGGTGATGCGCTCCTGCAGCTCGCCCATCTCGTCGGCCAGCGTGGGCTGGTAACCCACGGCGGACGGCATGCGGCCGAGCAGCGTCGACACCTCCGAACCGGCCTGGGTGAACCGGAAGATGTTGTCGATGAACAGCAGCACGTCCTGGCCGGCCTCGTCGCGGAACCACTCCGCCATCGTCAGCGCGGACAGCGCCACCCGCATACGGGTGCCGGGCGGCTCGTCCATCTGGCCGAACACCAGCGCGGTGTCCTTGAGCACGTTGGCTTCCTGCAGCTCGACCCAGAGGTCGTTGCCCTCACGGGTGCGCTCCCCCACCCCGGCGAACACCGACGTGCCACCGAAGTTGCGGGCAATACGGTTGATCATCTCCTGGATGAGCACCGTCTTGCCCACACCCGCACCACCGAACAGCGCGATCTTGCCACCACGCACGTACGGGGTCAGCAGGTCGACGACCTTCAGGCCCGTCTCGAGCATCTCGGTACGAGGCTCGAGCTCTTCGAACGGCGGCGGCTTGCGGTGGATCGACCAGTGCTCGAAGTCCTCTCCGTACCCCGGCTTGTCCAGGCAGTGGCCCAGCGCGTTGAACACGTGGCCCTTGACCTCCTGGCCGACCGGCACCGAGATGGAGCGACCGGTGTCGGTCACCTCGACACCGCGAACGAGGCCGTCGGTGGGCTGCAGCGAGATGGTGCGCACCAGGTTGTCCCCGAGGTGCTGGGCGACCTCAAGCGTGAGGGTCTTCGCCAATTCCTCGAACGAGATCTCCGCGTGCAGCGCGTTGAACAGTTCCGGCACGGAACCCCGAGGGAACTCGACGTCGACGACCGGTCCGGTAACCCGTACCACGCGGCCGCTGGTGTCGTTCTTGGTCGACTTTGCAGTCTTTTCGTCTGTAGCAGTCATTTTCTTCGCTTCCTCGTGGGGCCTATCTAGCGCGCATCGGCGAGCGCGTTTGCGCCACCGACGATTTCGCTAATCTCCTGGGTGATCTGGGCCTGCCGCTCGCGGTTCGCCATCAGCGTCAGGGCCTTGATCAGGTCGTCCGCGTTGTCGGTGGCCGACTTCATCGCGCGCTGGCGTGAGGCCAGCTCCGATGCGGAGGATTCGAGCAGCGCCTCGTACACCCGGGTGGTCAGGTATCGCGGCAACAACGACTCGAAAAGCGTTGTCGCATCCGGTTCGAACGAATACAGGGTGCGCACTTCCGGTTGCTCCTCGACATACTCGACGACCATGGGGGCGATCCGGTGGGCCACCGCCGCCTGAGACATCATCGACTTGAATTCCGAGTAGACGATGTGCAGTTCGTCGACGCCCTCGCCGCCATCCGACTGCTGATCCTGATCGCCGGTGCCCTTCATGAACGCGTCGACCAACGTCTCACCGATCTCGGCGGCGTTCTCGTACTTGGGCTGCTCGGAGAAGCCCGTCCATGACTCGGTGATATCCCAGTTGCGGAATGTGAAGTAGTTCAGCGCTTTCCGGCCGACCGTATAGAGCACCGGCGTCTTACCGGCGTCCCTCAGCAGGGAGAACAACTCCTCAGAGCGGCGAAAGATGCTGGAGTTGTACGCACCGCACAAGCCACGGTCGGACGACACCACCACGACGGCGACCCGCTTGGGTTCCGGTCGCTCGACCAACAGCGGATGATCCAGTGCGGCTTCGGCCGACAGGGTGGTGAGCATCGCGGTGAGCTGGAACGCATAAGGCCGGGCGGCTTCCAGCCGGGCCTGCGCCTTTCCAATGCGCGATGTGGCGATCATCTCCTGGGCCTTGGTGATCTTTTTGATCGACCCGGCCGAGCGGATGCGTCCGCGCAATTCACGAAGTGTGGCAGCCATAGGTTGCTACTTCTTTGCCTTCTTCTTGGGCGCAGGCTTGTTGACCTTCACCGATTCCTTTTCCAGCTCGCCCTCATCGAGCGCTTCGACGTGCTCGTCGGGCACCACCGATCCACCACCGGTGGCGGCGAAGCCCTTCTTGAAGTTGTTGATGACCTTTTCGAGTTCCTCGGCCGACTCGTCGGAGAGCTTCTGGGAATCGCGGATCCCGGACAAGATCTTCTCTTCCGAGGCCCGGATGTGGTCCAGCAACTCGGTTTCGAAGCGCCGGACGTCCTCGACGGGTACCGAGTCCAGGTGGCCACCGGTGCCGAGGAAGATCGAAATCACCTGCTCCTCAACGGGCATGGGCTGGTACTGCGGCTGCTTGAGCAACTCCACCAAGCGTGCACCACGGTCCAGCTGAGCCTTCGACGTCGCGTCGAGGTCGGAGGCGAAGGCGGCGAACGATTCCAACTCGCGGAATTGCGACAGGTCCAAACGCAGCGAACCCGCCACTTCCTTCATCGCCTTGATCTGCGCGGCACCGCCCACCCGGGACACCGAGACACCGACGTTGATGGCCGGCCGCACACCCTGGTTGAACAGATCGGACTCGAGGAAGCACTGTCCGTCGGTGATCGAGATGACGTTGGTGGGAATGTAGGCCGAGATGTCGTTGGCCTTCGTCTCGATGATCGGCAAACCGGTCATCGAGCCGCCACCGAGTTCGTCGGAAAGCTTGGCGCAGCGCTCCAAAAGCCTTGAGTGCAGGTAGAACACGTCACCCGGGTAGGCCTCGCGGCCGGGCGGGCGGCGCAGCAGCAGCGAGATCGCGCGGTAGGCCTCCGCCTGCTTGCTCAGGTCGTCGAAGACGATCAGCACGTGCTTGCCGTCGTACATCCAGTGCTGGGCGATCGCCGAACCCGTATAAGGCGCAAGCCATTTGAACCCGGCGGAGTCGGAGGCCGGCGCCGCGACGATCGTGGTGTAGTCCATCGCGCCGCCCTCCTCGAGCGCGCGCCGGACCGAGGCGATCGTGGTGCCCTTCTGGCCGATGGCCACGTACACGCAGCGCACCTGCTTGCGCTCGTCGCCGGTCTCCCAGTTCTGCCGCTGGTTGAGGATGGTGTCGACGCAGACGGCGGTCTTGCCGGTCTTGCGGTCGCCGATGATCAGCTGGCGCTGCCCGCGACCGATCGGCGTCATCGCGTCGATGGCCTTGATTCCGGTCTGCAGTGGCTCTCTCACGCTTTGCCGCTGAACCACCGAGGGCGCCTGGATCTCCAGCGCGCGCCGCACGTCGGTTTCGATGTCGCCCTGGCCGTCGATCGGCTGGCCCAGCGGGTTGACCACACGGCCCAGGAACCCGTCACCGACGGGGACCGAGAGGACCTCGCCGGTGCGCTTGACCTGCTGGCCCTCTTCGATCTTCTCGAAGTCACCCAGGATCACCGCGCCGACGCTGTGCTCGTCGAGGTTGAGCGCGACACCGAGCACGCCGCCGGGGAACTCGAGCAGTTCCTGGGTCATCACGGACGGCAGGCCCTCGACGTGGGCGATGCCGTCACCGGCGTCGACGACGGTACCGACCTCTTCGCGGGAGGTGTCGGAGGTGAAAGAGCCTACGTACTCCTCGATCGCGCCCTGAATGTCATCAGCGGAGATTGTCAACTCGGCCATGGCTTTTCGTCTTCCTACTTGATCTTCGTAACGCGTGCGTCGGAATGGGGTTGTGGTTGGTCTGGGGTGGTCAGTCGGGCAACTGCGCCTCGGCCGCAGTCAGACGGGACGCGAGTGACCCGTCGATCACTTCGTCGGCCACGGCGATGAGCAGGCCGCCCAGCAGTTCGCTGTCGATCTGCAACTGGACCGCGACCGGGTGACCGTAGATGCGGCTGAGCACCTCGGTGAGGCGGGTGCGCTGGGCGTCGCTCAGGTCGGCTGCCGCACTGACGTGCGCGACGACTTCGCCGCGGCGCGCCACCGCAACCTTCGCCAGGAACTGAATGGCCTCCTCGGCCGGCCGGCCCCTGAGCAACTCGATCGTCTGGGTCAGCAGGGCGGCCAAGATCGGGTTGACCCGGGTGTTCGCGCTGTCGAGCACCTTGCGCAGCAGCCCAACTCGCCCTTCTACCGGAACGGCGTAGTCGCCCAACAAGATGGCCAGACGCGGTTGCGCGTCCAGAATGCGCGAGAATCGGAACAGCTGCTCTTCGATCTCGTCGACCTTGTCCTCGCGCTCGGCAACCTCGAGCAACGCCTGCCGCGACACGTGCTCGAGGGCGGAGATGAGGTCGGAGTTGGCCGACCACCGCTCCGAGGCGGCTGAGCGCAGCACGTCAAGGGTGGGGTCACCGACCTTGCCGGTGAACAACCGCTCGATCAACCGGGCCCGAGGTGACCCGTCCTCGGCGGGCTGGGTCAGATACCGCGTGACGACGATTTCGCGATCCAGCACCTGGGCCACCGCGACCAGTTCCCCGGATAGGGTGGAAAGTGCCTTGTTGTCAAGGTCTTTGGCGATAGTGCTGAATCGCTCCGCCAGCTTGGTCAGCGCGACGCGGCTCGACGAGCGCATCTCGGTCATCAGCGGATATTGGACGTCGGCGCCTACGGGCGCCATCGCGTCGAGATCATCGAGGAATCGATCCACCGTGGCCGATTGCTGCGCGGAGTCGGCGACGAAGTTACGCACCAACTCGCCGGCCTGGCGCACCGCTTCGTGACCGAGTTCCAGACGCAGCTGACGGGTCAACTGGGTACGCAGCAGGTCGACCTGGCGACCGCCCTGCGACCTGATGCGTTCCGCCTCCACGCCGGCCTGAGCCCCCAACTGCTCGGCGATGCGCTTGGAGTCCGACTCCGCCTCTTCGACAACGCGTTTCGACTCCGCCTTGGCGTCCTCCACGGCCTTGCTGTGCGCGGTGGTCGACTCGGTCAACCGATCGCTCGCCGCGGCCGCGTCCTTCAATTGTTGGCGCACCGCGGCTTGCCGCGCGGCCATCAACCGACGCACCGGCGGCACGACATAGCGCACCACCAGGAACACGATGGCCGCAAAGCCCACCAACTGGCCGATAAAAGTCGACATACGTAATTACCGTCCGGATGTCTTGGTTGCGGATGTGGTCGCTGCAGCGGGGGCAACGTCGACGCCGAGGATCCGACTGGCCAACGTCGCCGACATGGACGCCACGTTGGCACGCAAATCCAGTTCCACGGCGTCCCTTTCCCGCTTCAGTTGCTGGGCGGCCAGCTGCAACGTCGACATCACCTCTTGCTCGGCCCGGGCCCGCGCGTCTTCCACGACCTTACGGCCCTCGGCGCGGGCGTTGTCGCGCAACGACGACGCCTGCACTCGGGCTTCGGTCATGGCTTCTTCGTAATCGGCCTGGGCGGCTTCGAACTGCTCGGCCGCCTTCTTGGTGTCGGCGGCCGTCTTGGCGACCATCGCGTCGCGCTCGCGCAACACCTTCATGACCGGCGGCACGACGAACGTGCCGATGACGGCCAGCACGATCAGGAAGATGGCCAGCACGAAGAAGAAGGTGCCGTTGGGAACGAGGAAGTTGTTGCCTCCCTCTGCCACCACCTGGCTGGACGCCAGAACGCTCAGGCTCGCGTCACCCATCACAGCGAACTAGGTGCCGACGGGCGTGGCGAAGACGAACAGCGCCATGAAGGCCAGGTTGATGAAGTAGGCCGCCTCAACCAGACCGACGGTGATGAAGAACGGCGTAAACAGCCGGCCTTGCGCCTCGGGCTGCCGGGCGATGCCGGAAACCAGCGCGTTACCGGCGATACCGTCACCGATACCGGCACCGATCGCGCCGCCGCCCATGATGAGTCCACCGCCGATGAGTGCAGCGGCAGCGACTTGGGGGTCCAGAGCCATTCTTATCCTCCTTGATATCTGGTAGGGGTCTACCAGGCCTCTGTAATGGTGCGTGGGACAAAACAATTCGTGATGGCTTTAGTCATGGTGATCCTCGATCTCCATCGCCTGACTGAAGTACAAGATGGTCAGAATCGAGAAGATGAAGGCCTGGATCGCGCCGACGAACAGGTCGAAGGCTTTCCAGATCGCGTTGGGCGCCCACATGATGTACGGCGGGAACAACGCGATCAGCGCGACCAGGATGCCACCGGCGAAGATGTTGCCGAAAAGTCGGAGTGACAAGGAGATTGGCTTGGCCAGCTCCTCGACGACGTTGATCGGCGCCAGGAACGCCACGTGGCCTTTGAGCACGGCGAGCGGGTGTCCGACGACGCCGCGACGCCAGATGCCGGCCACGTGGTAGCAGACGAAGACGAAAAGGGCTAGCGCCAGCACGTAATTGATGTCTGCCGCCGCCGACTTCAGCAGCTCGGTGGTGTGCCCCGAGGAGTCGGTGTATTGCAGCGGGAGCACCGACAGCCAGTTGGAGATCAGGATGAACACGAAGATGGTGACGGCCAGCGGCAGCACGAACGGCGCGATCCGCATGCCGACGGCGCTCTCGATCTGGTCGCGCATCTGGACCGTGATGGCCTCCCAGAACAACTGAACGCCGCTCGGGACACCCGTCGAGGTGATCTTCGCCCGCAGGAAGAAGGCGAGCGCGAGCACGACCAGCGCGGCGATTCCCGTCGACATGATGGTGTCGGTGTTGACGGTCATGCCGAGCCAGGTGGCATGGTTGTGGTCACCAACCTCGATCGCGGCCTCGGCCAGGAACGTCGTCTCAGGCATCGGTGGTGTTCCTTCCTTCCGTACCTTCCGATCCTGCGTTGACGCCGCCTCCGGCACCGTCCGCGGATTCCGCCCAGTCGCCGGCGCGCAGCTTCTTCCATACCGGCAGCGCTGTCGATGCCACCAAAAGGATCTGGAAAAGCGCCAATCCGAACACCACGCCCAGGCCGGCGGGCCGGAACACGTAGGCGATGATCAGCCCGACGACGGTGATGATGGCCAGCCGGGACGCCGAGTTGACCGCCATCGACCTTTTCAGCGGGTGGTCTTTCGCGGTGATCGACTCAACGGAGCGACGCACCAGTACCGCATTGAGCAAACCCAGCAGCAGCCCGATCCCGAAGAAGACGCCGACCATCAGGTGGCCGGACAGTCCGGCGGCGAGCACCGCTACCGCGGTGATGCCAATGCTGATCGCGAAGAGCCGAACCGGACGGAAAGCAACAGAGGGAAACACCAACGGCGCGTCCTGCGCTGGTGTCGTCACTGCAGCACCTCAATCCCAGGTTGGTGAAACGGGAACCCCCCGACCGACTGATCGGTGGCCCGCCGAGCGTATCGCACGTCACAGTTGAATCACCCAAGGGGTATCTCCCGAGGCCGGTCTTGAACCAGCCCGATCGGATGTGCTTCCGAGGGGCCGGTCGCCTGTGCGGCTTTTTGGGGTTCTACCTGGACCGTACCACACAACGGGGCCCTACTACTACTCCTCGTCGTAGTAGTCGCCGCCCCGGCGCAAAAGCGGGATCGCCGTCGCGACGCCGGCGACCACGATGGCGCCCAGCATGACCGCGGCGGTGTCGCGCGGACGGAAAAAGATCGTGCTCGCCGCGCCGAACGCGACGATGCCGACCCATACATAGATCAGCAGGACCACGCGGCGGTGGGAATGGCCGATCTGCAGCAACCGGTGATGCAGGTGCATCTTGTCGGGGCTGAACGCGCTGCGTCCCGCGCGGGTGCGACGCACGATCGCCAGCAGCAAGTCGAGCATCGGCACGAAGATCACCGCGGCCACCAGCAGGAAGGGAGACAGCAGGGCAAACACGTCACGGGCGCCGTAGGCGTTCTGGGACACCGGGCCGGCCGCCGTGGTGGAGGCGGCCGCGAGCATCAGGCCGATCAGCATCGAGCCGGAGTCGCCCATGAAGATCTTGGCGCGATGAAAGTTGTGCGGCAGAAAGCCCAGGCACGCCCCGGCGAGCACCACCGAGATCACCGCCGGCGGATAGAAGAGGACGTCGCCGCCGTGGTCGCGGAGCAGCCCGACCGAGAACATGCAGATCGCCAACGCGGTGATGAGGCCCAGCCCGGCGGCCAGACCGTCGAGCCCGTCGACGAAGTTCATCGCGTTGACCACCGACACCGTCAGCGCCAGGGTCAGCAGGATCGACGACGCCTGGTCGAGCACGATGGTGCCGACGCCGCCCATGGGGATGTACAGCACGCTCCAGGCCACGCCCATGGTGACCAGCACGCTGGCCGCGGTGATCTGGCCGGCGAACTTGGTCAGGGCATCCAGGCCCCACCGGTCATCGATCAGTCCGATCCCCATGATGACCGCGCCGGCCACCAGGACCGCGGGCATGCCGGTGGAGTAGACGAAGCCACGCGTGAGCGCCGGAAGCTGGGAGGCCAAAAACACGGCGGTGATGACGCCGAGGAACATCGCCAGCCCGCCCATGCGCGGGGTCGGCGTCACGTGGACGTCGCGCTCCCGCGGATAGGCGACCGCACCCAGCCGGGTCGCCAACACGCGTACCGGTCCGGTGGCGAAATAGGTGATGATCGCGGCGGTCAATCCCACCAGGGCCAGCTCGCGGAGCGGAACACCGGCGCCGCGATCGGAAAGGGCGAGTAAACCACCGGCAAGGTTGGTCACGTCGCTGGACACCAACGAGACCGTAGTGCACAAACCTGGGAGCTCGACAACCGCTCCAGTCAGGCCTGCGCGGTCAGGCTCTCAGGATCGATACCGAGCACTTCGGCGATGCGCTCCGCACTCACCGGGCCCTGCCGCAGGATGCGTGGCGCGGCACCGGTGAGGTCCACGATCGTGGAGGCGGCACCCTGCTCGGACGGACCCGCTTCCAGGTAGACGTCGACGAGATCGCCGAGCTGATCGCGCGCCTCGCCGGCGTCCACGGCGGCCGCTCGGCCGGAGATATTGGCGCTCGAGACCGCCAGCGGGCCCACCTCACGCAGCAGCTCGATCGCGATTGGGTGCAGCGGCATCCGCAGCATCACCGTGCCGCGGGCATCGCCGAGGTCCCACTGCAACGACGGCGCCTGCGTCACCACCAGGCTGAGCGCGCCGGGCCAGAACGCGCGGATCAGATCGCGGGCGCCCGTCGGCATGGTGTAGACGAGTCCCTCGATGGTGTGCCAGGACCCGACCAGCACGCCCACCGGCATGTCACGGCCCCGCCCCTTTGCCGAGAGCAGCGCCGAGACCGCGGCGCTGTTGAACGCGTCGGCACCGATGCCGTACACGGTGTCGGTCGGCATGACCACGAGGCGCCCTCCCTTGAGAGCCCCTGCCGCCGCGGCGATTCCGAGCGCGCGCTGGTCGGGATCGGCGCAGTCAAAGACGTCGGTCATGGGCGCCACTCCCCCTCGTCGCTGCCCTTCCTCCGCGCCGTCACGAACCGCGGCCGGCCGGTCAGGTCCTGCCGCGCCCGGACGTCCTCGAAAAGTCCCGTGCGATTGAACAATTCCACCGTTTCGCGTGAGGTGGTGTCGTCATGCTCGATGCCGATCAGCCCTCCGGGACGCAGCCAACGGCCGGCGAGGCGCACTATCGGAACGATCACCGCCATGCCGTCCGGACCGCCGAACACCGCCTGGTGGGGATCATGCTGGGCGACTTCAGGATCCAGTACCGCACCGTCGGGAACATAGGGCGGGTTGGCCACGACCAAGTCGACCCATCCGTCCAGCTCGGGAAGCAGGCCGGGTTCGGTGACGTCGGCCCGCACGATCTCGATCGCCGTGCCCTCGGCATTGCGGCGCGCGTACTCCAGGGCGGCATCGGAATTGTCGAGCGCGACGATTCGTGCCTCCTGACCCCGTTCGGCCCGCTGGTGGGCCAGCGCCACCGCCAAGGCGCCGGAGCCGGTGCACAGGTCGACGATCACCGGCCGCGGCGGAAGTTGTTGCGCGCCGGCCCATTCGATCATCGCCTCGGTTTCGGGCCGCGGCGTGAACACGCCGGGGCCCACGCGCAGCAGCACCGGACCGAACGCCGCCGTCCCCAGCAGATGTTGCAGCGGCACACGTCGCGAACGGACGGCCACGGCGTCGCGGTACCGTCCGAGAAAGTCCTCGCCGGGTGAGTCGAGCAAGGCCAGGCGGCCACGGTCGACGCCCGCCACATGCGCGGCCAGCTCCTCGGCATCCCAACGCGCGGAATCGATTCCGGCTTCGGCGAGGGTGGCCGTCGCATCGTCGATCGCGCGCCGCAGACTGAGCTCGATTGTCCCGCTCCTCATCGCTTCACTCTGCATCGTCGCCGCGACGTCATGCCTGTTGCAGCCGGCTTTGCTTGTCGGCCGCGGCCAGGGCATCGAACAAGGCGTCCAAGTCGCCGTCGAGCACTTGGTCGAGATTGTGCGACTTGAAGTTGATGCGGTGGTCGGCGATCCGGTTCTCCGGGAAGTTGTAGGTGCGGATGCGCTCGCTGCGGTCCACCGTGCGGATCTGGCTGGCCCGGTCCGCCGACGCATCCGCCAGCGCCTGCTCTTCGGCCAACGACTGCAGGCGCGCCGCCAGCACCTGCAGCGCCCGCGCCTTGTTCTGTAGCTGCGACCGCTCGTTCTGACAGGTGACCACGATGCCGGTGGGCAAATGCGTGATCCGCACCGCGGAATCGGTGGTGTTGACGCCCTGGCCACCCTTCCCCGAGGAGCGGTAGACATCGACGCGCAGATCCGACTCGTCGATCTGCACCTCTCCGATTTCCTCGGGCTCGGGATACACGAGCACACCCGCCGCCGAAGTATGAACGCGGCCTTGGGATTCCGTCACCGGGACGCGCTGCACCCGGTGCACCCCGCCCTCGAACTTCATCCGCGACCAGACACCGTCGGCCGAATCGCCCTTGCTGGCGATGGACAACGTCGCGTCCTTGTACCCGCCGAGGTCCGAAGTGGTTTCGTCGAGCACGGTGACATTCCAGCCGTGCCGCTCGGCGTAGCGGATGTACATCCGTGCCAGGTCGGCGGCGAACAGCGCCGACTCTTCCCCGCCCTCACCGGATTTGACCTCGAGCACGATGTCGTCGGCGTCATGCGGGTCGCGCGGGGCCAGCATGTCGGTGAGCTGAGTGTCCAACTCGGCCACGCGGGATTCCAGGTCGGCCGCCTCGGCGGCGAAAGAATCGTCGTCGGCGGCCAGCTCGCGCGCGGCCTCGAGGTCCTCGCGCGCGGCCGTCAGCTTGCGGTAGGCGCCGACGATCGGGGCCAGCCGGGCGAACCGGCGTCCGGCCTTGCGGGCCTCGTCGGGGTTGCTGTGCAGTTCGGGGTCGGCCAGCCGTTGCTCGAGGTCGGCGTGCTCGGCCAGCAGCACGTCAATGGTCTGTACCGGCTTCGTCATGCCACACCTCCTGCCCCTTTTCGCCTGTCAGTACCGCAAACGCAAACCGACGCCCGGCCTGTGCGATTGCACGCACAGTTCGGGCGTCGGTAACCGAGCTATTTGTCGGCAGCAGCTCCGGCGCTGCGCTTTCCGTAGCGCTTCTCGAAGCGGGCGACCCGGCCACCGCTGTCCAGGATCTTCTGCTTGCCGGTGTAGAAGGGGTGGCATTGCGAGCAGACCTCGACGGTGATGTGACCGCCCTCTTTGGTGCTGCGTGTCTGGAAGGTGTTGCCGCACCCGCAGAGCACCGTGGTCTCCGCGTAAGCGGGGTGAATGTCAACTTTCATGGTGTCCTCTTCGATCGTTTGTCGCCCGCCCCCGTCCACGCATCAGACGGTAGGGCGTGCACTGCGAACCTCAGGCGGTTGGCGGATAATCGAGCCCCGATTATGCCAGGTCAACCACCATCATCCCAAACAGAGAGCCGCGCCCGTGCATTCCCGGGTACCCTCGGGTCTTTCCGAACGGGCTAGTCGTTGTCCATCCCAGGCGTCGTCTTGGACACCTGGACCAGGAACTCGTAGTTGGTCTTCGTCTTGCGCAGCTGCGACATCAGCAGGTCGATGGCCTGGTGGGAATCCAGGCCCGACAGCACGCGGCGCAGCTTGTGCACGATGCCGAACTCGTCCGGCGACAGCAGCAGTTCGTCCTTACGGGTGCCGGACGGGTTCACGTCGACCGCCGGGAAGACCCGGCGCTCGGAGATCTTGCGGTCCAGCTTGAGCTCGGCATTACCGGTGCCCTTGAACTCTTCGAAGATGACCGTGTCACCGGTGGATCCCGTCTCGACCATCGCGGTGGCGATGATGGTCAGCGATCCGCCTTCCTCGATGTTGCGGGCGGCGCCCAGGAACCGCTTGGGCGGGTACAGGGCGGTGGAGTCGACACCACCGGACAAGATGCGGCCCGATGCCGGCGACGCGTTGTTGTAGGCGCGCCCGAGGCGGGTGATCGAGTCCAGCAGCACGACGACGTCCTTGCCCTGCTCGACGAGCCGTTTGGCGCGTTCGATGGCAAGCTCGGCTGCCTGGGTGTGGTCCGATGGCGGCCGGTCGAAGGTCGAGGAGATGACCTCGCCCTTGACCGAACGCTGCATATCGGTGACCTCCTCGGGCCGCTCGTCGACGAGCACGACCATGAGGTGGCATTCCGGGTTGTTCTTGGTGATCGCGTTGGCGATGTCCTGCAGGATCGTCGTCTTACCCGCCTTGGGCGGCGACACGATCAGCGCACGCTGGCCCTTGCCGATCGGCATGATCAGGTCGATGACCCGCGTGGTCAGGCGGTCAGGCGTGGTTTCCAGCCGAAGTCGCTGGTTGGGGTACAACGGCGTCAACTTGGAGAAATCGGGCCGCTTCTTGGCGTCCTCGACCGAGCCGCCGTTGACGCTGTCCAGGCGGACCAACGGGTTGAACTTCTGCCGCTGGTTGGGCTGTTCGCCTTCCTTGGGCACGCGAACCGCGCCGGTGACGGCGTCGCCGCGGCGCAGGCCGTTCTTGCGCACCATGTTCATGGACACGTACACGTCGTGCGGGCCGGCCAGGTAGCCGGACGTACGCACGAAGGCGTAATTGTCGAGGACGTCAAGAATGCCGGCCACGGGCTGAACGACGTCGTCGTCGCGCAGTTCGGCATCGCCGCCGTCGCCGGATCGCTCGCCGCGGCGCCGGCGGTCACGGAAGCGGCGTCCGCGCCGGCCCCCACGTCCCTCGCCGTCGTCGTCCTGCTGGTTCGACCCGCCACGGCTCTGTTGTCCGCCGGAGTTCTGTTGATCGTCGTTGCCGCCGCCCTGGCCGCGGTCTTCGTTCTGGTTGTCTTTCTGGTTGTCTTTGCCTTGCTTGCCTTGCTCGCGGCTCTCGGTCTCGCCGGTGGCGCCACCGTCTCGACCGCCGCCGGTGCGCTCGCCCTCGGCGTCGTCGTTGCCGCGGCCGGCCGATCCCGCGTCGCGGGAAGCGCCGCGTCGTTCGCGGCGGGGCGCCTCGGTGGTCGCGCCGTTCTGGCCTTCCTTGGCCGCCGGTGCGTCAGCGCCGCTGTCGTTCTTGTCTTTGGTGTCGTTGTCTTTGATGTCCGACTTGCCGCTGTCCTCAGCGGACTTCGTGCCGTTGGCGGGAGCGCCGTTGGCCTGTCCCCTGACTTCCTTGATCGCGGCGATCAGTTCGTTCTTACGCATACCCGACGTCCCTTTGACGCCAACCTGGTTAGCCAGCGCGCGTAGTTCGGGCAGCACCATGGTGGACAGGGCACCGGTCGAAGCGTTCGTCTTCGCGTCGGGGGTGTCGGTGGTCACGGCTTTAGACAGTTGATTGGCGTCAGTGTTTTCGCCAGCCGTGAACAGGTCCGTATCAGTCACGGAGTTCCTTTCTTCCCCCGCTGATCACGTCATACGGGGGGTTCGTTGCATTCAGCCAAATTGCCGAGTGCGCCCAATCATCGACTCTGCAACGGTGATCGCCTGGATCGGCGGAGTAAACGGCGAACCTCGTCCACAAGAAGAATTGGTGTTGTCCTAGCGGCAAGGCAGTATGGATGCAGATGCAGATGCTGCGATTGCTGGACGGCTCCGAGGATAGCCCCCATCCCTGCTGGAAGCAAGCAAACCCTCCGGCCACGCTGTTGATCAACCCGCGACGGTGACTCCCGGACTCCAGCGAACTCGTTCGCCGGCAGCCATCTTGATGAGGGCAAATCCGTTTGTGGCGCCGTATTCCACCGCCTCCGGGGGCAACTCCGCCGCCGTGGTCATCGCGATCAGCGAGGGACCGGCCCCGGAAAGCGTCGCTGCCACTTTATGACGCCGCAACAGCTGCAAATATTCCGCCGAGGCGGGCATGGCCGGTGCGCGCTGCGGCTGGTGGAGCACGTCTTCGGTGGCCGCCATGAGCAGGTTCGGGCGTTCGGTGAGCGCGACCACCAGCAACGCGGTCCGGCTGACGTTGAAGCGGGCATCGTCGTGGCTGACCTGCGCCGGCAGCAGCACGCGGGTCTCCGCGGTCAGGGAACGTTCTTCGGGAACCGCGCAGTACAGGTGGATGTCGGGGTGAAGCCGCAACGGCACCGCCGCGTACCGCGGGTGATCACCGCTTCGATCGACCCACGAGACGATCGCACCGCCCAGCACGGCAGCCGCCGCGTTGTCGGGATGACCCTCGAAGTCCGAGGACAGCTGTATCAGCTGGGCATCGTCGAGCGTCTTCCAATCCGTCTGTGCGACAAGGCCGTTCGCGGCCGCAAGGCCGCCGACCACCGCCGCCGCGGACGAACCCAGGCCGCGGGAGTGCGGGATGGCGTTACGGCAGCGCACCGCCAGGCCGGGAGCGCGGACTCCGGCTGCCTGCAGGCCGCGCTCGAGGGCGCGCACCACCAGATGGTCGGGTCCCACCGGCAGCTGGCCGGCTCCTTCCCCCTCGACCGTGACGACCAAGCCGGAAGAAGTTGTCTCCACGGTGATTTCGTCGCAAAGACTCAACGCCAGGCCGATGCTGTCGAAGCCGGGGCCGAGGTTTGCGCTGGACGCCGACACCACGGCGGTGGTCACCAGCCCCGCGGGCAGCATCGAGGTCACCGACAGCCCTTCGTTGCGCAAGCTTCCAGCACTAGGCCAACCCCAGCTTTTCGACCACCAGGACCGGGTCGACCGGCAGCGCAGTCACGGTGGGCATATCGCGTAGTGCCGTATCGGGGTCCTTGAGGCCGTTGCCCGTCACCGTGCACACGACCGTCGACCCGCGGGCCACCCAGCCGTCGTCAACGGCCTTGAGTAGACCCGCGATGCTGGCCGCCGAAGCGGGTTCGACGAAGACGCCTTCGGACTCGGCCACCAGGTGGTAGGCGGCCAGGATCTCTTCGTCGGTGGCCGCCAGGAAGCGGCCGTTGGATTGCTGCTGCGCGTCCACCGCGGCCGTCCACGAGGCGGGCGCGCCGATGCGGATCGCGGTCGCGATCGTTTCCGGGTTCTTGACCGGCGCACCGTTTACCAGGGGGGCCGCACCGGCCGCCTGGGTGCCCAGCATGCGCGGCAGTTTGTCGATCAGGCCCTCGTGGTGGTATTCGGTGTATCCCTTCCAGTACGCGGTGATGTTTCCCGCGTTGCCGACCGGAAGGGCGTGCACGTCCGGCGCGACGCCGAGCGCGTCGACGATCTCGAAGGCCGCCGTCTTCTGGCCCTCGATGCGCACCGGGTTCACCGAGTTGACCAACGAGATCGTCGGAAAGTCGGCGGCCATCTTGCGGGCCAGTTCCAGGCAGTCGTCGAAGTTGCCGTCGATCTGAATGATCTTGGCGCCGTGCATCACCGCCTGCGCCAGCTTGCCCATGGCGATCTTGCCCTGCGGGATCAGCACCGCGCAGGTGATGCCGGCGCGGGCGGCATACGCCGCCGCCGACGCCGAGGTGTTGCCGGTCGAGGCGCACAACACGGCCTGCTGGCCGCGCGCCAACGCGTCGGTGACCGCCATCGTCATACCCCGGTCTTTGAAGGAGGCGGTGGGGTTGAGGCCCTCGACCTTGAGATGGACTGTGCAGCCGGTCTTTTCCGACAGGCGCGTCGCCGCGATCAGCGGGGTGCCGCCCTCGAGCAGGGTGACCGGGGTCCAGTCGTCGCCCACGGGCAGCCGGTCCCGGTAGGCCTCGATGAGGCCGGGCCAGGGTTGATGGACGGCGGTGCGCGGCGCGCTCATAGGGTGGTCCCTTCCAATCGCAGCACGCTTGTCACGCTCTGCACGGCATCGAGATCGGCGAGCGCGTCGACGGTTTCGGACAGCGCGGCGTCGGTGGCGCGGTGGGTGACCACGACGATGCGGGCCCCCACCCGTCGTCCGCCCTCGTCCGCGACGCCCTCCTGCCGCACCTCGGCGATGCTGACCTCGCGCTTGGCGAATTCCGCGGCTACCGAGGACAACACGCCGGGCTTGTCCGCCACGTTCATGCTGACGTAGTAGCGGGTGGAGATCAAACCCATTGGGGCGACGGGGAGTTGGGCGTACTTGGATTCCTTCGGCCCGCGGCTGCCCAGCACCCGGTTGCGTGCGGCCATCACCAGGTCACCGGCCACGGCGGACGCGGTCGGCGCGCCGCCGGCGCCCTGGCCGTAGAACATCAGCCTTCCGGAGGCCTTGGCTTCGACCACGACCGCGTTGAATGCGCCGTTGACCGTGGCCAGCGGATGCGACAGCGGCACCAGTGCCGGGTAGACGCGCGCCGAGACCCGTTCCTGGCCATCGTCGCCCGTGATGCGCTCGCAGATGGACAGCAGCTTGATGGTGCAGCCCAGCGCCCGGGCTGATTCGAAGTCGGCTGGGGTGACCTTGGTGATGCCCTCGCGGTAGACGTCGTCGGCGGTCACCCGGGTGTGGAACGCGATGGACGCCAGGATCGCGGCCTTGGCCGCGGCGTCGTAGCCCTCGACGTCGGCGGTGGGGTCGGCCTCGGCGTAGCCCAGCGCGCTGGCCTCGGCCAGCGCGGTGTCGTAGTCGGCGCCGGTGCTGTCCATCGCGGACAAGATGTAGTTCGTGGTGCCGTTGACGATGCCGGCGACCCGCAGCACGGTGTCACCGGCCAGTGACTGGGTGAGCGGCCGGATGACGGGAATGGCGCCCGCGACCGCGGCCTCGAAATACAAGTCGACATGCGCACTTTCGGCTGCCTGCGCCAACTCGCCGGTGGAGATGGACAGCAGCGCCTTGTTCGCCGTGACAACCGACTTGCCGTGCTCGAGGGCGCACAGGATCGCCTTGCGGGACGGCTCGACCGGCCCCATGAGCTCCACGACGATGTCGACGTCGTCGCGTGCGGCGAGACCTTCGATGTCGTCGGTGAGCAGCTCGGCGGGGACGCCGCGGTCGTCGGCGACGCGGCGCACTCCGACGCCACGGAGCACCAGGGGCGCACCGACACGAGCCGCGAGGTCATCGGCGCTGTCCTCGATGATTCGGACAACTTCGCTTCCGACGTTGCCCAACCCGAGTACCGCTACACCGACCGGCTTTTCGTCACGGGGCACAGTTCACCTCACTTCCAGACTCAGTAGATCGTCGACCGTCTCGCGGCGCAGGAGCAGGCGCGCGCGCCCGTCACGCACCGCGACGACGGCGGGACGGCAGATCATGTTGTAACGACTCGACAATGAGTAGCAGTAGGCGCCCGTCGCGGCCACCCCGATCAGGTCGCCGGGATGCAGATCACCGGGCACCCACGTGTCGCGCACGACGATATCGCCGCTCTCGCAATGCTTTCCGACGACGCGCGCCAGCTCTGCGGGCGCATCGCTGAGTCGGGAGACCAGCCGGGCGTCGTATTGGGCGTCGTAGAGCGCGGTGCGGATGTTGTCGCTCATGCCGCCGTCGACGCTGACGTAGCGCCGGTGAGCCGTGGCACTGACGTCCACGTCCTTGACGGTGCCCACCTCGTAGAGGGTGATGGTGCCGGGTCCGGCGATGGCACGTCCGGGCTCGACCACCAGCCGGGGTGTCGGCAGCCCGACGGCCTCCGACTCGTTCTTCACGATCGCGCTCAGCTTGCCGGCCAATTCGTCCATCGGCGGCGGGTCGTCCGCTGCCAGGTACGAGATACCAAGTCCGCCACCGAGGTCCACGGTGGAGATCTGCGCGGCCTTCTCGACACCGAATTGCTCGACGGCCTCGTGCAGCAGGCCGAGGACACGGCGCGCGGCAAGTTCGAAGCCGTCGACATCGAAGATCTGCGAACCGATGTGGCTGTGCAGACCGACCACCCGGAGGTGTTCGGTTTCGAATACCCGGCCGATGGCGGCCAGCGCCGCGCCGCTGGCCACGGACAGCCCGAACTTCTGGTCCTCGTGCGCGGTCGAGATGAACTCGTGGGTGTGCGCTTCGACACCGACGGTGAGACGGACGAAGACGTCCTGGACGATGCCCGCCTCGCCGGCAATGGTGTTCAGCCGCTCGATCTCGGTCATCGAGTCCAAAACGACATGGCCGACACCGGCTTTGACGGCCGCGGTCAACTCCGCGACCGATTTGTTGTTGCCGTGGAAGGTGATTC
Organism: Mycobacterium marseillense; assembly: GCF_010731675.1. Taxonomy (NCBI): domain Bacteria; kingdom Bacillati; phylum Actinomycetota; class Actinomycetes; order Mycobacteriales; family Mycobacteriaceae; genus Mycobacterium; species Mycobacterium marseillense. Next base: position 5,233,370 of record NZ_AP022584.1, on the reverse strand, counting down.
GCTCAGGAGGGAAGTTGGCGTGCAGCGCAACGGCCAACTCGCCGCCGGTGCACACGTCGAGCGACAGGCCCTCCTCGTCGATCCAGCGGGCGATCTCGCTGCACAGGAAGGCCTTGGCCGCGTAGTGGACGTTCTTGCCACCGCCGAACGCCGACGCGATCTCTCGGCAGCGGGAGCGGAAGTCGTCCTCGTCGACGACGAACAGTGGGGTCCCGTACTCCTGGGCGAGGTCGGTCACTGCGACCCCCGCGATGCTGGCGACGCCGGCGTTGTCGCGAGCCGTGTTGCGGGGCCACACGTTTGGCGCCAGCAGCAGCAGCTCCTCGGCGGATTGGGGCCGTGGCGGGCTTTCGGCGTGGCGGGTCTCTTCGGCGTGCCGGGGTCCGGCGGGATGAACGTTCACATTCGCTCCGGGGCAGTGACGCCGAGGATCGCCAGGCCGTTGGCGATCACCTGGCGGGTCGCTTGGCACAGCGCCAGGCGCGCGGTGTGCAGATCGGTGGGTTGCTCGTCGCCCTGCGGCAGCACCCGGCAGGAGTCGTAGAACCGGTGGTAGTCGCCCGCGAGGTCTTCCAAGTAGCGGCAGATCCGGTGCGGTTCGCGCAACGACGACGCCGTCGTGAGCACCCGGGGGAATTCGCCGAGGGTGCGCAGCAGCGCCCCCTCCTTGTCGTGGTCGAGCAGCCCGAGGTTGCCGGTGTCGGCGATCAGGCCGAGTTCGGCGGCGTTGCGGGCCAGCGCCGAGAGCCGGGCGTGCGCGTATTGCACGTAATAGACCGGGTTTTCGTTGGACGCCGACGACCACAGCGCCAGGTCGATGTCGATCGGGGTGTCCACCGAGGACCGGATCAGGCTGTAGCGCGCGGCGTCGACGCCGATCGCCTCGACGAGATCGTCGAGCGTGAGCACGGTTCCGGCGCGCTTGCTCATCCGGACCGGCTGGCCGTCGCGGACCAAGTTGACCAGCTGGCCGATGAGCACCTCGACGGTGGCCGGGTCGTCGCCGAGGGCCGCCGCCACGGCCTTGAGGCGGGCGATGTACCCGTGGTGATCGGCGCCGAGCATGTAGATGCACAGGTCGAAGCCGCGGTGCCGCTTGTCCAGGTAGTAGGCAATGTCACCGGCGATGTAGGCCGGTTTTCCGTCGCTTTTGATCACGACGCGATCCTTGTCATCGCCGAAAGCGCTGGCGCGCAACCATGTTGCGCCGTCCTTCTCGTAGATGTTGCCGGTCTCGCGCAGCTTGGCGAGGGCCTCGTCGACCCGGCCGCTGGTGTGCATCGCGTCTTCGTGGGTGTAGACGTCGAAGTCGGTGCCGAATTCGTGCAACGACTCCTTGATGTGGGTGAACATCAGGTCGACGCCGATGGCGCGGAAGGTCTCGTGCATCTCGGGGCCGGGCAGGCGCAGCGCGTCGGGCGCCTTCTGCATGATCTGGGCGGCGATGTCGTTGATGTAGGCGCCGGCGTAGCCGTCTTCCGGGGTGGGTTCGCCTTTGGCCGCGGCGATCAGTGAGCTCGCGAACCGGTCGATCTGGGCGCCGTGGTCGTTGAAATAGTATTCGCGCACCACGTCGGCGCCCTGCGTGGACAGGAGCCGGCCGAGCGCGTCGCCGACCGCGGCCCAGCGGGTTCCGCCGATGTGGATCGGGCCGGTCGGGTTGGCCGAGACGAATTCCAGGTTGATGTGCTGGCTGCCCAGCGCGTCGGAGTGGCCGTAGCGAGCACCGGCGTCGAGGACGTTGTTGACGACGACCGCCTGCGCCGACGCCTCGAGGCGCAGGTTGATGAAGCCAGGTCCGGCCACCTCCGCAGACGCGATGCCGTCGGCCTGCGCGAGCGCCTCGGCGAGCCATCCGGCCAGCTCACGGGGGTTGGTGCCCACCTTTTTGCCCAGCTGCATCGCCAGGTTGCTGGCGTAATCGCCGTGCTCGGGATTGCGGGGCCGCTCGACGGTCACCGTCGCCGGCAGCACGGCAGCGTCCAGCCCACGCTCGGCCAGCACCGCGGCGGCGGTGTTTTTGAGCAGCTCAGCGAGGTCAGCGGGGGTCACGAGCGTCCATCCTATTGGCTGGGGTGCCCGCGCCCCGAATCCATTGCGGTGGCGGGGCAGCCGCCCGGATGCGTTAGTCTGTCGGAGCCCAATGGTGCAACGACAAAGTTGTAGCGCCCCCGTAGCTCAGGGGATAGAGCGTCTGCCTCCGGAGCAGAAGGCCGCAGGTTCGAATCCTGCCGGGGGCACCGCTGTTATCGCAGGCCAGATTCGTTTCGGCCGTTTCAGCCCGCCTCTTTCTCAGGCGTCGTCAGATTGTTTGCTTAACCACCACGCAAAGCCCCGAGGGTCGCGCGCCCGAAGCGACGCCACATCTGTAAGTGAAGCCGATGGACGCTGCTAGCGTCACATAAGCGCGCAAGTGAGGTCAAAGCGCAATCGCGCCCTCACTTAACCCCACCTGGCGCGACAATGCCTCGCTAAGTGAGGTGAACCGTCATCATTAACTTCACTTAATCATTTAAATGAGGTTAAATGGAGCGGTGACTTCACTTCGCCCCCTCGCCTACGAGGACGTCCGTTGGGAACCGCGGGGGGTGCGGTACGCAAGCGCGACGCTGCCGAAGTACGGCACCTACCACCCCGCCGTGCCGGCCAAGATTGCCGACCTGGTCCTGGACTTACCCGCGCTCGTCTTGGCGGAAGCCGAATCCGCCAGCCGCGAGATCACGCGTTTCGACGCCGAGCTCGGAGGCGAGATCGCACCGTTTGCCGCCGTGTTGCTGCGGTCGGAATCCGCCGCCAGCTCGGAGATCGAGAACCTCAGCGCATCAGCCCGGGCTATCGCGGAGGCCGAACTGCCCGGCGGCAGGGCCAAGCGCAACGCCGAGATGATCGTCGCCAACACCGCCGCGATGCAGGCAGCGGTCGCACTGTCCGACACCGTTGACGCCGACGCCATCCTGACGATGCACCGCGCGTTGATGGCCAACGAGCCACGCCATACGCCAGGCGAATTCCGCACGGAGCCAGTGTGGATCGGCGGCGGTTCCACTCCCATCGGCGCGACATTCGTCGGCCCGCGCCACGAGCTCATTCCCGGCGCGATCGGCGACCTGATCGCCTTCGCGCAGCGCGCCGACGTCGCCCCGTTGCCGCAGATCGCGGTGGCCCATGCACAGTTCGAGACGATTCATCCCTTCACCGACGGGAACGGACGAACGGGCCGCGCACTGGTGCAAGCCATGCTGCGCAACAAGGGCCTCACACGCCAGGTGACGGTGCCGGTCTCGGCCGGGCTGCTGGCCGACACGAGGGCATACTTCGCCGCGCTGACTACCTACCACGACGGCGACGCCGCGCCGATTGTCGAGCGCTTCTCGCGGGCCAGCGTCCTGGCTATCGCGAACGGGCGTCAGCTGGTCGCCGATCTTCGCGCTATCCGGGAGAGTTGGAAAGGCGTGATCACCGCGCGGTCCGACTCGGCGGTGTGGAAGGTCGCCGATCTGTTGAGCCGCCGCCCAGTCGTCAACGCTGCGCTACTGGCACAGGAACTCGGCATAGAGTCCACCAACGCTCATCGCTACCTCAACCCGCTCGCCAAGGCGGGAATCCTCGTCGAGACGACCAGTGGACCCCGCAACCGAGTGTGGCGTTCCCCTGAAGTGCTCGCCGCGCTCGACGCATTCGCCGAACGGGCCGGCCGGCGAGCCTGATTTCCGAGGGCGCTATTGCACTGTGGCACAACGCTAGAGAGCGTTACCTCGGTCGGCGGACGGCCATCTGGGCCAAATAAGTCAGTTGTCGGATTCGTCTGACTCGTCAGACTTTTTGGACTCGTCGGATTTCTCCGACTCCTCGGCCTCGCCGGAATCCTCGGAATCCTCGGGCTCGTCGGATTTCTCCGACTCCTCGGCCTTGCCGGAATCCTCGGAATCCTCGGGCTCGTCGGATTTCCCGGACTCCTTGGCCTTGTCGGCATCCCGGGCCTCGTCGAGCTTGTCCGCATACTTTGTCAGCAGCCCGGCCAGGTCGCGGGCCTCCTGAGCGGTCAACGAATCCTCGAATACGCGATCGTCGCTGTCAGAGACACGCTCGACATAGACCGCGGCGTCCTTGATGCCGACGTCCCATCGGCCCCCCTCGTGACGAACCATGTGTTGCCGCCTTTCGACTGGTGACTCGATCCCGAAGCTGACGCGCCGCGGCTGCGCGTTGTTTACCCACTTCCGCTGCAGTCCAGACGGTCAGCTTTGCTGAGCGACACGTTGCGGCCGATGAAATCCCGCCGGCGGCATCAGTGTTGTGCAAACACCGCCACACGCGTCACACGCGACATTAAGCTGCTGGCCGTGGGCGTGAAAGTGTTCACCAAGGGTGCTGGCCGATGGATGGCGGTCGCGGCGTCGCTCGTCGTCTCGGCCGCCATGATCCACGCCCAGGGCACCAAGCCACGGTGTTGCGTCGAGACACCGACGGCGGCCCCCACCAGCGCCGCGGCCACACCAACTCCGCGGCCGCCACACACCGCCAGTCCCGCCGAGGTGGAGGCGCTCACCGCGCTGGCACCACCGGCCCCCTCCGCCGGCCAGCAGTTCCAGCTCGCATTGCCCCACGGGGTCGCGTCCGAGGATCGGCTGCAGGTCAAAACCATCTGGGCGGCCCGCGTGATCGGGGTGCTCTTTCCCCAGATCAAGACGATCTACGGGTACCGGGAAGACCCGCTGCCGTGGCATCCCAAGGGGTTGGCGATCGACGTCATGATCCCGAACTTCCACACCCCCGAGGGCATCGAGCTCGGCAATCAGATCGCCGGGTATGCGCTGGCGAACGCGAAGCGGTGGGGCATCAACCACGTGATCTGGCGGCAGAAGATCTACCCGGGCGTCGGCGGGGGCAACTGGACGGCCGACCTGGGCTCAGAGACCGCCAACCACTACGACCACGTCCACATCGCCACCGACGGCGGCGGCTATCCGACCGGTCACGAGGTTTACTACATCGCGTCCATGACCAGCGCGCCGCCGGACTGATCGACGACGTCTCCGTCAGCCCGGCCCGGCGGTGAACGCCGCCACCGGCATTTCGACGGTGCCGCGGCACGGGCCGCCGTCGATGTCGGTGTGCCACACACCGCGCAACGATCCGTCCGCCTGCGGCGTGTAAAAGGCCCACGACCGCGCGGGGGCCCACACCTTCGGAACGCCTTCGCCCCTATAGCAATCCCATTGGAAGTCGAAGCGCTCCACCCATTTCGCCCCATCCCAGGTGTAGTGCGACGGCTGGGGCAGCGTCGGATTCTTGGGCGTGGGCCCGTCGGTGGCCGTGGCCACGCACGTCCCCGACGAGCATGCGGTGCTAAAGACGTAGTCGGCGCTGAAGGTGGGCTCGGCTTGCCGCGCGGCGACGCTGGTGCCGGATTTGCCGGCCGCGTACCGCACCAATGAGTATTTCCCGTTCCACGACGGCGACACCGCCTGCGCGCCGATCGCGGGCGTCCCCGCGACCGAGGCAGTCACGGCGACGAGCACCGCAACTACCCGAAACCTCGGTCGCATCGGTCAATAGTGGGCGTTCGATGACGCGGTGCGATCTCGGCGAGGACACGATCGCGGTGTTTCGCGGCGGTGGTCGTCAGCGCAACAGGAACAGGCCGTAGGCGGCGACCGACTGCGCGTCGGCGATGACTCCGCCGCGGATCATCCGCTCCACCTCGTCGCGCGCGAACCACGCGCTGCGCATGTCCTGCTCCTCGTGTTCGCGGTCGGCTTCGCCCTCGATGATCCCCGTGGCCAGAAACACCCGGCCGCGCTGACTCGTCATCCCCGGGGCCACGTCGAGCTCGCCGAGCACCTCGAACGTCGTTGCGCGCAACCCGGTTTCCTCGCGCAGCTCACGCTCGGCCAACTCGGCCGGCTCGACGTCGGCCAGGTCCGGAGCCGTGCCTTGCGGGAATTCCCACCGACGCTCCCCGACGGGGTAGCGGAACTGCTCGACCAACCGGAAGCGGTGCCCGTCGTAGGGCATCACGAGCGCGTAGGCCGGCTTGTCGACGACGCCGTACAGCCCCGTGCTGCCGTCCGGGCGGCGGATGTCATCCTCGCGCAGCACCATCCACGGATTCCGGTAGATCTCGCGACTCGCGAGGCATTCGATGAAAGTCACGCCGCCAGTATTGCCGTGAATACCGCAACCGAAGCGGCGGCCAGGGCAACGGAGTAGCGTCCCGATCCATGCCGTCCCCAGAAGCCATCACCGAGACCGTCAATCGCTACCTCGCGCTCGTCGCCACGGGCACCGCCGACGACATCGTGACCCTGTACGCCGCCGACGCCACCATCGAGGATCCGATCGGAGCCGATATCCGCCGCGGCCATGACGCCATCCGCGGGTTCTATGCGGGATTCCAAGACGCCAAGAAGGACACCGAGCTCGCCGAATTACGGGTCTCTGGCAGCGAAGCCGCCTTCCTATGGCACCTCACGCTCGACGCCGGTGACAGCCGCACCCGCATCTCCCCCATCTCGACGATGTCGTTCGACGCGGACGCCAAGATCACGTCGATGCGGGCGTTCTGGTCACCCGCTGACGTTCAGGTTCTGTAAGCCCATCGCCAAATGTGTTGGCATCTGGCGTGACTCGGGTTTACGCCCACGAGCGCAGCGCCGTCGGTCACATCCCGCCTCGGCGCAGCCTGCTGATTCGATGCGGGCTTGAGCACATGTCGCACTGGCGTCAATCGGCACGGTGCCCGATAGTCATAACAACAAGAGCGCCAGTGTCATCAGAGGTGGGGCTTATGGGTGACATCATCGTCAGCGGCGACGACGTGCTCGCGACCACGATCGCCAAGGAACTGAACCGCGCGGGCGCCACCGTCGTCAAGCTGCCGAGCGGGGAGCTCGCCGCCGCCGACCTTGCCCGAGCGAGCGCCATCGTCTGCGCCGGGCATGACGATGCGAAGAATCTCGAAAACGCCTTGCTGGCAAGGAAAACGAATCCAAATCTGCGCGTGGTCGCCCGGTTGGGCAACGACGTGCTGCGGGGTGCGGTCGCCGCCGACAACGGTCCCGGCGCCATCCTCGACGTCGCCGACCTCGCGGCACCCTCGGTCGTCGAGGCCTGCCTGGCGAGCAACACCCATCCGGTCGAGGCGGCCGGCATCGACTTTGTCGTGTCGGGGGCCGAGGCGCCGCGCGACGCGACCCTTCGAGAGATCTACGGCGACCTGGCGCCGGTGGCCGTGATCCACGGCAAGGACGCCGCCACCCCCGACGAGGTGGTGCCCTGTCCGGGCCGCGACCATCAAGTGCGCGCCGGTGATTGGACGGCCATGATCGGCAGCGCCGACGAGCTGGCCGCGCGCGGCATCAAGACGCCCCGGCCGACGGTGACACGCTCTCGTCGCTCGTGGGTGCGGCGGGCCTCGGACGCCGCACGCGCGATGCGCGACGACGTGAACCCCATGCTCTTCCCCGCCATGCTGCTCGCGCTCAGCCTGCTACTTGCGTCGACGATCGTCGTGCACTTCTCCTATACGAAGCCGCGCTTGTCCTGGTTGGACGCAATGTATTTCACCGCCGAGACCATCACCACCGTGGGATACGGCGAATTCACGTTCGCCCAACAATCCGCGTGGCTACGCATCTTCGCCGTCGCCCTGATGTTCGCCGGCGTGACCACCACGGCCCTGCTCGTCGCCTTCGTGGCGGACTTGCTCCTGTCGCGCCGCGTCCTGCAATCGGCCGGAGTCCGCCGCGCACGCCACCTGCGCGACCACATCATCGTGGTGGGACTGGGTTCCTTCGGCAGCCGCGTCGTCGGCGATCTGACGGCGGCCGGCTACGACGTCGCGGTCATCGAACGCGACGAGAACAACCGGTTCCTGTCGACCGCGGCCGAACTCGACGTGCCGGTGATCTTCGGGGACGCGACGCTGCGCCAGACGCTGGAGTCGGCGCGCGTCGACCGCGCCCGGGCGGTCGCCGTGCTGACCCAGGACGACATGGTCAACATCGAGATCGGCATCGTGCTGCGCGAGATGCTGGGCCCGCGGGTGATGCCGGAGGTCAACCGGCCCGACGTGCCGATCGTGCTGCGCATCTACGACCGCACCCTCGGCGACGCGGTGGCCAAGCGGTTCGGGTTCGAAAACGTCCGGTCGACGGTCGACCTGGCCGCCCCCTGGTTCATCGGCGCCGCGATGGGCCTGCAGGTGCTGGGCACGTTCTCGGTCGGGCAGCGCTCCTTCATGGTCGGCGCCATGCACGTGGCGCCCGGCAGCGAACTCGACGGGCTGCGCATGTTCGAAATGTCCACCCAAACCCGGGTCATCGCGATCACCCGCCGCGATACCCCGGTCGAGCTCCACCCGCGCCGGGACGCCTGGCTTCGCGGCGGCGACACCGTCTACCTCGTCGGGCCGTACCGCGAGTTGCTAGAGACGCTGCGCAAGGGGCAGCCACCGCAGGAGCCTGCGGTGGACGACGAGCGCCCGGCGGACAAAGCGGCGACCTGACTCCGGCGGATCCAGGTCAGGAAGCAGACCAGTCCGCTGGGGTGCCGGGTTGGTCCCCGGGGCGGCCATGCCGGGCGCACCATCCGGCTAGCTCCTGGCGGGCGGCGACGGTCACCGGGTGCTCGTCACCGAGGACGCGGGTCTCTTCCTCGACCAGCGCTTCCCAGGCGGCGACCCCGTCCGTCACGCCGGCCCGGTGCGGGGCCCAGAGCGTGTACATGTGCCGCGCCATGAGCAGGTGCACGTGGTCGCTTCCCAACTTGTCGCGCAGCTCCCCGATCAACCACTCCAGTTCGGTGATCGCCCCGGGGATGTCACCGCCGCGGCCCCGCCAGATCGCCAGCATCAACCGCGTCCCGAGGGTGTCGGCGTGGTCGTCGCCGAGCACCCGCCGCCGCGCGGCGAGCACGAGTTGGCCATCGGTCATGGCACCGGCGAAATCACCGGTCTCCCAGCGCTTCTCGGCGACCCTCTCGCGGGCCATCAGCGTGCTCTCGTGGTCGGCACCCAGAACGCGCTGTTCGTCGGCGACGAGCCGCGACCATTCGGACAGCGACGACACCGGGGGCTGCTGGCGAGCCGCCAGCAGGTGACGAGCGGTCAACGTGCTCACGTGATCGCGACCGAGCACCTCGACGAGATCGGGGATCAACCCTTCGAGGTCGGCGTAGACGGCGGCGTCCTCGCCGGCCCGCAGCTGCACGGTGGCCAGCGCCACCTTGAGCTCGAGGACGTTGGGATCGCGCTCCCCCAGCGTTGCCCGGCACAGGGTCACCAGCTCGTTGGCCTGCAGCGCGGCGCCGGCGAAATCGCCGTTGTTCGCGCACCGCGCCATCAGCCCGGTCATTTCGGCCAGCGGGGCGGGCAACTCCTGCTGCGTCATGACGCTAATGAAAACGCCGCGGCGCCGATGCGGCAATTCACCCTGAGTCGGACGAGCTAGAGCCGCGCGGCCACCTCCGCGGCGCGGCGGACCTGATCGACATCCGAGCTCGTCGGGATGAGCTGAACCTCGTCGGTGCCGATCTCCTCGAACCGGCGCAAGACCTCCAGCAGCTCGTCTTCGCTGCCGGCCCAGCCGGTCATCGGCGCCATGGCGTCGACGTATTCGGCCGGTATCCAGTTCATGTAGCGCCGCAGGTGGCTGTGCACCTGGGCGCGGGACTCCTCGGGCGGGCCGAACGCGAACCAGAACGAGGTGATGAGGTGGGGTTTGGGCTTGCCGGCGCGCGCCCAGGCGTCTCGCGTGACGTCGAACAGCTCGTTTTGCTTGGCGACGTCGAGGTCCAGGGTGGTGCCGGCGAGCCCGTCGGCCCACGCCGCGGCGCTGCGGATGGTCTTCGGACCGATACTGCCGACGAACAGCGGTGGACCACCGGGCTGCACCGGCGCCGGCCCGACGGGCAGCACCGAGTCGGTGGTCTTCTCCCCCGCCCAGACGCGCTTCATCACGGCCACCCGTTCGGCCATGCCGCGCATGGTCTGCGTGGCCGGGTCGGCGCTGACGGCGTGGTAATCCTCGTGCCGGCCGCCCACCCCGATGCCGACTGTCAACCGGCCGCCGCTGAGCATGTCGCCCGTCGCCAGACCCTTTGCCAACATGACCGGGTCGTGCAGTTGGGGCACGATCACGGTCGTCAACAGCCGCACCCGGTTCGTCCACGCGGCCAGCGCGCCCAGCAGCGTCAGGTTGTCCGGGTTGTCGAATGCGATGCGCTCGCCCCAGCACAGTGACGAGAACGGCCCCTCGTCAATGGTGCGTGCCCAGGTCTCGAGTACCGCCGCATCCAGATCCGGTTCCATCACCGGCATGGTCATCGCTATCTGCACGACGGCGATTCTGGCATGTTTAACATGCGGCCCATCAGTGGAACCATGGACCGGGTGGCGTTCACCAGTAGTTCCATCGCGCATGTCCGGCTGACGGTGACCGACATCGAGCGGTCGCGGCAGTTCTACGAGAGCGTGTTCGGCTGGCCGGTGTTGCTCGAGGTCCCCGACAACGCCGACGAGGCCACCCGCAACCAGTTGAGCTTTTTGTTCGGGGGTGTCATCTACGACCTCGGCGGCACGCTGCTCGGGCTGCGCCCGGTCGCCGCGGACCGCTTCGACGAGGATCGCGTCGGCCTCGACCACATCGCGTTCCGGCTCGCCAGCAGAGACGAATTGGATTCGGCGGCAGCACATCTCGACGAGCTCGGCGTCATCCATGAGCCCGTCAAGGACATCGGACCGTCCTACATCCTGGAGTTCCGCGATCCCGACAACATCGCCCTGGAGCTAACCGCCCCGAAATAGTGCGGCGTTGTCGGGCCGGGCGACCGGTGGTTGACTGGACAGAACTATGAGCATCAGTTTCAACCACACCATCGTCGCGTCACGCGACAAGCGGGAGTCCGCCGAGTTCCTCACCGAGCTGTTCGGGCTGCCCGGCCCAAAGCCGTTCGGCCACTTCATGGTTGTCGAACTCGAGCACGGCGCCAATCTGGACTACGCGGACGCCCCCGGGGGTGCGGACATCCCGCGTCAGCACTACGCCTTCTTGGTGTCCGAGCAGGAGTTCGACGCGATCTACGACAAGATCCGGTCGCGCGGCCTGCAGCACTGGGCCGATCCGGGCGCCCAGCGTCCCGGCGAGATCAACCACAATGACGGCGGGCGCGGGGTGTATTTCACCGATCCCTCCGGCCATGCCATGGAGATCCTCACCCGACCCTACGGGTCGGCCGGCTGAGCCGTTGACCGCGTTGCCTAGTCGCCGGCGCGCGCCGAGCCGTGCCGCTGGCTTTCCTGTTTCCGATAGTCGTCGGCCAGTTGCGCGACGTGCTTGGGCAGGCCGCCGGTGGCGACGTCGGCCAGGGTCGTCTGTTCGAGCACCGATCGCATGCTGGCCCGCAGCGCCCGCCAGACGTCGGTGAGCGCGGCGGTCGGCCCCGAATAGGGCAAGTCACCGAGTCCGATGTCACGGACGCTGGCCAGCGGCCCATCGATGCAGCGCAGCACGTCGGCGATGCTGATGTCGCTGCCGGAACGGGCCAATTCGTAGCCACCCTCGCGGCCGCGATGGCTGCGCACCAACCGGTCGGTGCGCAGGTTGGTCAGGATGTCGACGAGAAATTGCGGCGGGATGCCCTGAGCCTGGGCCAAGTCGTCGGTCTTCACCAGCGTCCCGTCGGGCGCCGTGGCGAGCTGGATCATCGCCCGCACGGCGTACTCCGCCTTCGCTGACATGCGCACTCTCAGGATTGTGCCATCCGGTGCGGGCTTTTCGGCGCAGCCGGGCGGGACCGGCGTGCTACCCGCGCGATTCGAGCAGGTCGAGGACCCGCTGCGCCTGCTCCTCGATGGTGCCGTCCGGCGTCAGCCGCAGGTCGGGATTCGCCGGCGGCTGATACGGACTGTCGATGCCGGTGAACTGGGTGATCTCGCCGGCGCGCGCCTTCGCGTACAGACCCTTGGGGTCACGCTTTTCGCATTCGTCGATGGGGGTGTCGCAGAAGACCTCGATGAAGTCGAATCCGGCGTCGGCGTGCACTTTGCGCGCCAATTCGCGTTGTTCGGCCAGCGGGCTGATCGCCGGCACCAGCACGACGTTGCCGCAGTCGGCGAGCAGCGCCGCCACATGCGCGAGCCGGCGCAGGTTTTCGGCGCGGTCGGCCATGCTGAAGCCCAGGTCGGCGTTCAAACCGTGCCGCAGGTTGTCCCCGTCGAGAACGTAAGCCAGAGACCCGCTTTCGAGCAGCTTCTGCTCGACCAGCATGGCTACCGACGACTTTCCGGAACCGGACAGGCCGGTGAACCACACCGTCTTGCCGCGGGACCTGGCCTCGGCGATGGCTGAGGGCTTGTGCCGCACCGTGTTTGGGCTCGCCGCCTGCGCCGACGCGTCGCGCAATACCATGCCGGCCGCCACGGTGCCGTTGGTGTGCGGATCGATGAGGATGAATGACCCGGTGCTGGGGTTGCGAGTGTACTCGTCGAGCAGCAGCGGAACCTGGGTGCGCAGCGAAATGCGGCCAAGCTCGTTGAGCTGCAACGCCGTCGCGGTTTTGTCGCGGTGCAGCGTGTTGACGTCGAGCCGGTAGTCGAGCGCGGTCACCTTGGCGTGCGTGGTGCGCGTGGTGTGCTTGATGACGTAATCGCGGCCGGGCTCGAGCGCCGCGCCGTCGGCCATCCAGCACACCGTCGCGTCGAACTCCTGCGCGACCCTGGGCTGGTTGTGCGTGCGGGCGATCAGATCCCCCCGCGAAATGTCGATCTCGTCGGCCAGGGACACGGAGACGGCCATCGGCGGGAACGCCTCTTCCACCGGGCCATTCGGGCCCTCGATCGCGGTGATGCGGGTGTGCTTGCCGACGGGCAGCACCACGACTTCATCCCCGGCGCGCATGACGCCGCTGGCGACGGTGCCCGCGTAGCTGCGGTGGTCCTGGTGTTCGCGCGTGTGCGGGCGGATGACGTACTGCACCGGGAACCGCACGTCGACCATGTTGCGATCACCGGCGATGTACACCTCTTCGAGGTGAGACAACAAGGACGGCCCGTCATACCACGGCGTCTGGTCCGACTTGGTCACCACGTTGTCGCCGTGCAGCGCGGACATCGGGATGGTGGCCACGTCGTGCACGTCCAACCGAGCGGCGAACGCGTGGAAATCGTCGCGGATCGCCTCGAATTTCTCTCTGTCCCAACCGATCAGGTCCATCTTGTTGACCGCAAGCACGATGTGCTGGATGCCCAGCAGGGACGCCAGGAAGGCGTGCCGGCGTGACTGCTCCAACAGTCCGTGCCGCGCATCGACGAGCACGATCACCAGCTGGGCGGTCGACGCTCCGGTGACCATGTTGCGGGTGTACTGGATGTGCCCGGGGGTGTCGGCGATGATGAATTTCCGCTTGGGAGTGGCGAAGTAGCGGTAGGCGACATCGATCGTGATTCCCTGCTCGCGTTCGGCCCGCAAGCCGTCGGTGACCAGCGCCAGGTCGGTGTAGTCGTGGCCGCGGTCCTTGGACGTCTGCTCCACCGCGGCCCACTGGTCTTCCATGACGGCCTTGGAGTCATAGAGCAGGCGACCGATCAGGGTGGACTTGCCGTCGTCGACGGAGCCTGCGGTTGCCAGGCGCAATAGCGTGGTGGGCGGGGCCATCAGAAGTATCCCTGTCGTTTGCGGTCTTCCATGCCGGCCTCCGAGATGCGGTCGTCGGCTCTGGTCGCCCCGCGTTCGGTGAGCCGGGACACGGCGGTCTCGGCGATGACCTCGTCGACGGTGGCGGCTTCGGATTCGACGCAACCCGTGCACGTGACATCACCGACGGTGCGGAAGCGCACTGTCGCCTCGAACACCGGCTCGTCGGCGTTCGGCTGCATGTTCCGGTCGACCGCCAGCAGCATGCCGTCACGGCGGAACACCTTGCGCCGGTGCGCGTAATAGATCGACGGCAGGGCGATGTTCTCGGCGCCGATGTAGGACCAGATGTCGAATTCGGTCCAGTTGGACAGCGGGAAGACCCGGATGTGCTCGCCCTTGTGATGCCGGCCGTTGTAGAGGTTCCACAGCTCGGGCCGCTGCGCCTTCGGATCCCATTGACCGAACTCGTCGCGGAAGCTGAACACGCGCTCCTTGGCGCGGGCCTTCTCCTCGTCGCGGCGCGCCCCGCCGAACGCGGCGTCGAACTTGTTCTCCCGGATGGCGCGCAGCAGGGTGACCGTCTGGATCGGATTGCGTCCCTGGCGCGGCTCGACCACCCGTCCGGCGTCGATGTCTTCCTGGACCGAGGCGACGACCAGGCGCACCCCGTGCTCGTTGACCAGCTCGTCGCGGGTCGCGATCACCTCGTCGAAGTTGTGCCCGGTGTCGACGTGCATCACCGGGAACGGCAACCGGCCGGGACGGAATGCCCGCAGCGCCAGGTGCAGCATGACGATAGAGTCCTTGCCGCCCGAGAACAGCAGCACCGGCCGTTCGAACTCGGCGGCCACCTCGCGGATGATGTGGATCGCCTCCGCCTCCAGCGAGCGCAGATGGCTCAATTCGTACTGTCCGACGGCGGGCGCCGTCTTCAGATCACTGGTCATAGCTTCCTTCGCTTGGCTAAAACCTGGCAGAACTGACCATATTTAGCATCTTAGCGATATATAAGACCAGCTGGCGCCGGGCCTGTCAACCTGGGGTGCTGGAGCGCCACCGAACGTGCACTGATGGTGGGAATCAGGCAGGCATTGTCAAGCGGTGAATGCAACATTTTGGGTTAGGCGGCTTGGTCGAGGAGGGCGGTTAGGCGTTGGGCCGGGGTATCGAGGTTCAGCGTGGGTCGGGGGCGTTGGTTGAGGGTGTCTTGGATTCGTCTGAGGTCAGCTTTGGTGTAACCGCTTAAGTCGCTGCCTTTTTCGAACCAGAATCGCAACAGGCGGTTGGTGTTTTCGTTGCTGCCTCGTTGCCACGGTGAGTGGGGATCGCAGAAGTAGACCGGAGCGGCCAGCTGTAGCTGGATGTCGCGCCAGCTAGCCATTTCGCTGCCACGATCCCAGGTGATCGAGCGGCGCAGGTGCTCGGGCAGTTCGCTCATTGCCTCGATCATCGCGGCGGCTACCGTGGCCGCGGTGCGGTCACCGGGCAGGTGCAGCAGGATCGTGAAGCGGGTGCTGCGCTCCACCAGGGTGCCGATTGCGCTGTTGTGGGGTCCCACGATCAAGTCGCCCTCCCAGTGGCCCGGCACGGCGCGGTCATCAGCCTCAGGTGGGCGATCAGCGATGGTGAATTCCTCACCGGCGCTAAACACCCACGACGATTGTCTGAGCCTCGATGCTTTCGTGCGGCCCGCTTCGTGGACAGGCATTTGTGCAGATCAGCGCGCAAACTGCCGCGAGTCTGCACATACAGGCACTGATAAATGGTTTCGTGGCTCACTTGTGCCAGCCTGTCACCGGGGTGATCGCGGGCCAACACCTCGGCGATCAGTTTCGGACTCCAGCCCTGATCCATCCAGCCTTCGATCATCGCGCACAACGGGTTATCGGCGAGCTTGAATTCCGGGCCGCCGCGCTTTCTGCGCGGCCGCGCATGCGCCATCAGAGCGTGGTAGTCGCCGTCGGCATTGCAGTTACGCCGAATCTCGCGGTAGATCGTTGTGCGGTCGCGACCCAGCCGCTCGGCGATGTCGGCGGCGCTGAGTCCGCCGTCGCGGCCGCGCATGATCTCCACGCGTTCGCTGACACTGAGCCGATGACCCGCTCCACCGGGCAAGGACATGTTGCCCGGCTTGAGCAGGCCACGTTGACCCCGGCCTCCGATATGCAGTTTCATCGCTCCAGCGTCACGCCACCACACCCACGCCCTGGTCGTTGACACGCCCATACCTTGAGCCGCCACAACCAGCGGGGCTCCCCGACATACCCGGTCGAACAACTCCCGACGCACCGCCGGCGAATGCGGAAAACCACTCGGCATCGCAACTCCTAAATCCACGGATGTTGCATTGACCGTATGAATCCGCCGCAGATTTTTCGCCGTGGCTACACGCTCGGCGCAGGCCTCTAGATCTTGACCTCGTTGAGCTTGCCCGTGGCTACGTCGAAGAAGAAGCCGCGCAGGGAGACGTGCTTGGTGACGAACGGATTGCCCTCGACGCGGCGCAGCGACTGCCGGACATCCTCGGCGACATCCGGGAAAGCTTCGGCCGCCCACGACGGCTTGATTCCGGTCTCCTCTTGGATGCCGCGCTTGAAGTCGTCGTCGGTGAACGTGAGCATGCCGCAGTCGGTGTGGTGAATCAGGATGATCTCCCGCGTTCCCAGCAGCCGCTGACTGATGGCCAGCGAGCGGATGACGTCGTCGGTGACGACTCCCCCGGCGTTGCGGATGACGTGGGCCTCGCCCTCGTTGAGGCCGAGGAGGCGATACACATCGAGCCGCGCATCCATGCACGCGACGACCGCCACATGTTTGCCCGGCGGCATCGGCAGCGGCCCCTTGAAGGTGCTCGCATAGTCGGCGTTGTTGGCCAGGAAATCATCGGTAACCGTCACGCAAGCCTCCTCGGCAGTGTCGCGGTAACAGGCGTGCCGCAATCGCCGCACGGTTCGGTACCGCGGTGGATGCTAACAACTGGTCACACGCGATTCACGCATGAGAATCACGCAGATTTGAAAGTCACCGAAGGCGCCGGCCGCTGCACGCGCGACGCCGTGTTGCCGGCTCGATAACCTGTCCCAATGCGACGTGGGCTGTGCGGACGGGTATGACTCGGTTTCTCGCACGCCGGTTGCTCAACTACATCGTGCTGCTGGCGCTGGCATCGTTTCTGACGTTTTGCCTGACGTCGGTCGCCTTCAAGCCGCTGGACAGCCTGTTGCAGCGCAACCCGCGCCCACCACAGGCCGTCATCGACGCCAAGGCCCACACGCTCGGCCTCGACGAGCCGATACCGATCCGCTACGCGCACTGGGCTTCACACGCCGTCCGCGGTGACTTCGGGAAGTCTGTCACCGGTCAGCCCGTCGGCGAGTCACTGTGGCGCCGCGTCGGAGTGACGTTGCGCTTGCTGGTGATCGGTTCGCTGGTGGGCACCGTCGCGGGCATCGCGGCCGGGGCGTGGGGGGCCATTCGGCAGTATCGACTCAGCGATCGTGTCGTCACCATGGTGGCTCTGCTGGTCCTGAGCACCCCGACGTTCGTGATCGCCAACCTGCTGATCCTGGCCGCGCTGCGGGTGAACTGGGCGGTGGGCCTGCAGATTTTCGACTACACCGGCGAGACCTCACCGGGTGTGTCCGGCGGGGCCGGCGCGCACTTGCTCGATCGGTTGCGGCATTTGGTGTTGCCGTCGCTGACCCTGGCGTTGGCGGCCGCGGCGGGATACAGCCGTTATCAGCGCAACGCGATGCTCGACGTCCTCGGCCAAGATTTCATTCGCACCGCGCGGGCCAAGGGGCTGACCCGCCGGCGCGCGCTGGTCAAGCACGGGTTGCGCACCGCGCTGATCCCGTTGGCCACCCTGTTTGCCTACGGGGTGGCCGGGTTGGTCACCGGAGCGGTGTTCGTGGAGAAGATCTTCGGCTGGCACGGCATGGGCGAATGGCTGGTGCAGGGCATCGCGACGCAGGACACCAACATCGTCGCGGCCATCACCTTGTTCTCCGGCGCGGTGGTATTGCTGGCCGGCCTGCTTTCCGACGTGTTCTACGCGGCTCTCGATCCGAGGGTCCGGGTGTCATGACAGCGCAGGCGAACACCGATGGCGCCCACGGGTTTTCGGGTCACGAAGTGGCGGGCTTCACCTCGCGCCGCGCCCTGGTGTTGCGCAGGTTTGCGCGCAATCGGTTCGCGGTGGCGTCGCTGACGGTGTTGGTCCTGCTGTTCGTCGGCTGTTACACGCTGCCCGCGGTGCTGCCCTATTCCTACGAGGACCTCGATTTCACCGCGCTGCTGCAGCCACCGAGCGCGCGCCACTGGCTGGGCACCAACGCGCTGGGCCAAGACCTGCTGGCGCAGATCCTGCGGGGAATGCAGAAGTCGATGCTGATCGGCGTCTGCGTCGCGGTCATCTCCACCGGCATCGCCGCCACCGTCGGGACGGTTTCGGGCTATTTCGGCGGTTGGCGCGACCGCGTGCTGATGTGGGTGGTCGACCTGCTGCTGGTGGTGCCCAGCTTCATCCTGATCGCCATCATGACGCCGCGCACCAAGGACTCGGCCAACATCGTGATGCTCGTTCTGCTGCTGGCCGGCTTCGGCTGGATGGTCAGCTCCCGCATGGTGCGCGGCATGACCATGAGTTTGCGCGAGCGCGAATTCATCCGCGCCGCACGGTATATGGGCGTGTCCAGCCGCCGCATCATCGTCGGTCATGTGGTACCCAACGTGGCCTCCATCCTGATCATCGACGCGGCGCTCAACGTCGCCTCGGCCATCCTGGCCGAAACCGGCCTGAGCTTCCTGGGTTTCGGTATCCAGCCACCCGATGTGTCGCTGGGCACTTTGATCGCCAATGGCACCCAGTCCGCGACCACGTTCCCGTGGGTGTTCCTGTTTCCCGCCGGAGTGCTGGTGCTGATCCTGGTGTGCGCCAACCGCACCGGTGACGGCCTGCGGGACGCGCTGGACCCCGGCAGCACGCCGGTGCGGGGCGGTGGCCGATGAGCCCGCTGCTCGAGGTGACCGACCTGGCCGTGACCTTCGGGACGGGCGCCGACCCGGTGACGGCGGTGCGGGGGGTGAACTACCGCGTCGAGCCGGGCGAAGTCGTCGCCATGGTCGGCGAATCCGGTTCGGGCAAGTCGGTTTCGGCGATGGCGGTCGTGGGCCTGTTGCCCGAGTACGCGCGGGTCCGCGGCTCGGTCCGGCTGCACGACACCGAGCTGCTGGGTCTGGACGACGACGCGATGTCGCGGTTCCGCGGCAAGACCGTCGGCATGGTGTTCCAGGATCCGATGTCGGCGCTCACACCCGTGTACACCGTCGGCGACCAGATCGCCGAGGCGATCGAGATTCACCAGCCGCGGCTGGGACGGAAATCGGCCCGACAGCGCGCGGTGGAACTGCTCGAGCTGGTGGGCATCGCCCAGCCGGAGCGACGCGCCCGCGCGTTTCCCCACGAGCTCTCCGGCGGCGAACGGCAACGGGTCGTCATCGCGATCGCGATCGCCAACGACCCGGATCTGTTGATCTGCGACGAGCCCACCACCGCACTGGATGTCACCGTGCAGGCGCAGATCCTCGACGTCCTCAAGACCGCGCGCGACGTCACCGGCGCCGGGGTGCTGATCATCACGCACGACCTCGGTGTGGTCGCCGAGTTCGCCGACCGCGCGCTGGTGATGTACGCGGGGCGGGTGGTCGAATCCGCCGGCGTGGGCGACCTTTACCGGGACCGCCGCATGCCCTACACCGTCGGGCTGTTGGGCTCGGTTCCACGGCTGGACGCCGCACAGGGCACCCGGTTGGTGCCGATCCCCGGCGCACCGCCGTCGTTGGCCGGGCTGGAGCCCGGCTGTCCCTTCGCCCCGCGCTGCCCGCTGGCGATCGATGAATGCCGGCTCGAGGAGCCGGAACTGCTTCCCGTCGGCGCCGATCATTTGGCGGCGTGCATCCGCACCGAACGGGTCGGCGGCCGCAGCGCCGCGGACATCTACGGCGTCAGCACCGCGGCACCGTCGGCGGAGCCCGGTGACTCGCCGATCGTCGTCCGGGTGCGTGACCTGACCAAGACCTACCGGCTGACGAAGGGCATGTTGCGCCGCCGGGTCGGCGAGGTGCGCGCCGTCGACGGCGTCAGTTTCGAGGTGCGGCAGGGCCGCACCCTGGGCATCGTCGGCGAGTCCGGTTCCGGGAAATCGACCACGTTGCACGAGATCTTGGAACTCACCGGGCCCGAATCCGGTTCGATCGAAGTCCTGGGCACCGACGTCACCACACTGAATGCGGCCGGCCGACGATCGCTGCGGCGCGACATTCAGGTCGTGTTCCAAGACCCGGTCGCCTCGCTGGACCCGCGCCTGCCGGTGTTCGAGCTTCTCGCCGAACCCCTGCGCGCCAACGGGTTCGACAAGGGCCGCACCAACGCGCGCGTCGCCGAGCTGCTCGAGATCGTGGGACTGCGCCGCGCCGACGCGATCCGCTACCCCGCCGAGTTCTCCGGCGGGCAAAAGCAGCGCGTCGGCATCGCCCGTGCGCTGGCGCTGCAACCGAAGATCCTGGCGCTCGACGAACCCGTCTCCGCGCTCGACGTGTCCATCCAGGCCGGGATCATCAACCTGTTGCTCGATTTGCAAGCGCTCTTCGGCTTGTCCTATCTGTTCGTCTCCCACGACCTTTCGGTGGTCAAGCACCTCGCCCACGACGTGGCTGTGATGCATGCCGGCACGATCGTCGAGCAGGGCGACAGCAGGCAGGTCTTCGAGGACCCGCAACACGAATACACCCGGCAGCTGCTGAACGCGGTGCCGCAACCGGATCCGGGCAAACGTGGCTAGTCGCGGTATCCGTTTCGCGGCAGCGCTTTTCACGATGGCGCTGGTGCTGTCGGGCTGCTCACCGGCCATCAACGTGATTCCGGAAACGGGGCAAAACGCGCGGATCGGTACGTCCAGCGACATCAACCCGCGCGATCCGGCCACACTAAAAGACGGCGGCGACCTACGACTCGCGCTCACCGCCTTCCCGCCGAACTTCAACATATTGCACATCGACGGCAATTCCGCCGAAGTCGCCGCGATGATGAAGGCCACCTTGCCGCGGGCCTTCGTCATCGGGCCGGACGGCTCGACGACGGTCGACACCAACTACTTCACCAGCATCGAACTGACCGGCACCGCACCGCAAGTGGTGACCTACACGATCAACCCCAAGGCGGTGTGGTCGGACGGCACACCGATCACCTGGGAGGACATCGCCAGCCAGGTTCACGCCCTGAGCGGCGCCGACAAGAATTTCGAGATCGCCGGGCCCAGCGGCGCCGACCGCGTCGCCTCGGTGACCCGGGGAGTCGACGACCGGCAGGCCGTCATGACCTTCGCCAAGCCGTACGCGGAGTGGCGCGGCATGTTCGCCGGCAACGGAATGCTGCTGCCCAAGAGCATGACGGCCACCCCGGAGGCGTTCAACAAGGGCCAGCTGGACGGCCCGGGGCCATCCGCCGGCCCGTTCATCGCCACCTCGCTGGATCGGACGACCCAGCGGATTGTCTTGAGCCGCAACCCGAAATGGTGGGGGCCACGGCCCCGCCTCGACAACATCACCTACTTGGTGCTCGACGATGCCGCACGGCTGCCGGCGCTGCAGAACAACACGATCGACGCCACCGGGGTCGGCACGATCGATCAACTGACCATCGCGCAGCGCACCAAGGGGATCACGATCCGGCGCGCCCCCGCCCCCGCCTGGTCTCACATCACGTTCAACGGAGCCCCCGGGTCGATCCTGGCCGACAAGGCGTTGCGAGTCGCGGTGTCCAAGGGCATCGACCGGCAGACCATCGCCGAGGTGGTTCAATACGGCCTCACGAGTAACCCGGTCGCGCTGGGCAATCACATCTACGTCGCGGGACAGCAGGGCTACCAGGACAACAGCACCGTGATGCCCTACGACCCGGCGGCCGCCAAGCGCGAACTCGACGCCTTGGGTTGGAAGCGGGTCGGCCAGTTCCGGCAGAAGGACGGTCGCCAGCTGGTCATTCGTGACCTGTTCTACGACGCCCAGGGCAGCAGACAGTTCGCGCAGATCGCCCAGCACAGCCTCGCTCAAATCGGGGTCAAGCTCGAACTTGTCGCCCGCGCGGGCAGTGGCTTCTTCACCAACTACATCAACGTCGGAGCCTTCGATCTCGCGCAATTCGGTTGGCTCGGAGACGCTTTCCCGCTGTCGTCGTTGACCCAGATCTACAAGTCCGATGGGGAAAGTAACTTCGGCAAGATCGGCAGCCCGCAGATCGACGCGGCCATCGAGCGGACATTGGAAGAACTCGACCCCGACAAGGCGCGGGCGCTGGCCAACGACCTCGACAAGCTGATCTGGGCGGAGGGGTTCAGCCTTCCCCTGACCCAGTCGCCCGGCGATATCGCGGTGCGCAGCACGCTGGCGAACTTCGGCGCGGCGGGCCTTGGCGACCTGAACTACACCGCCATCGGTTTCACGCGGAGCTGAGCCGGCGTAAGAGCGGCGTCGGGATCGGCAGCGCCGCTTCGGCGGCGGCGGCCGTCTCGATCAACTTCCACAGCAGACGCACCTCGGGGCGCGGCGGGAGCGCGTCGAGCGCCGATGCCTGGGCGGCAAGCCCTTTGAGGTCGCCGCGGCGAACCGCGTCGGCAGCGGCGAGCGCGACGGGTTCCCGGAAATCCAGCGCGCTGTGCGCCATGCTCGGCAGGCTCAAGAGCACCGCATTGGGCAGCAGCGACGCGACGCGATCGGCCACCGCCGGTGGAGTGATCAGGTCACGGCCGCCGGAAATCACCGCGGTGGGCCAGGTGAAGTTCGGCAGTTCGGCGGCCAGGTCGTAGGGCTCGTCCTCGAAACTCACTCGCTGCGTGCGTGCTTCGCTTTCGGCCACCGCGGGGTCCAGCGGCAGGCCGTCGGGTTCGGCGGCGTAGTCCAGTTCGCGGAACGCGATGCGGCTCACCAGATCTTCCTCGTAGCGGTACGGCAGGTTACTCAGGGTGGTGAAGCGGGATAGTGTCCACCACAAGAGTTTCCGGCGCTCCAGCAGCAGATCGAGTTGACGCTCGAGCAGGTCGGCCCCACCGTAGCCGTAAATGGTCGCGACGACCTGTGTTGCGGCCGGGGTCATGACGCCGGCGTCGACGAGTTTGCGCATTTTCGGCGCCAGCGCAACGGTTTCGGGACTGTCGCCCCTGAGCAGCAGCCGGCGGATCGCCCGTCGCACGATGACGATGTCGTGCCGCGACAGCAGGGGCGAATCGAGCACCATCGCGTGCGCGCGATCGGGGTGGCGGACACCGACTCCGGCCGCGATGTAGGTGCCGTAGGAGGCGCCGTAGACGATGGCCGAGTCCACGTGGGCGTCGTCGAGCACCGCCGCCACGTCGTCGACGACCTGGTTCACGGTCATCGACTGCGGAGGCAGATCGGCACCAGAGTCGTCGTGCCGCGACATCCCCACCCCGCGGTGTTCGATCATGATGACGTCCAGGCCGGCCGCCGTCGCGCGTCTCCGCAGTCCCTTGTACATCTGCACCGACGCGACCCCGGGCCCGCCGGGGATGATGACCAGCGGATGGGGGGACTTGCGGCCCGTCCGCACGTAGTACAGATCGAACTCGTCGGCGCTGTGCGGCGAGATCGGCCGGCGCACGGCGCGCACGCCGGGCAATTCCGCCAGCTTCTGCTGCACCCGGCTGCGCTTCGCGTTCATCGTCATTCGTGTCGGACCGCCATGGTCCCATTCTGCAGGCACGGCATCCCGGCAGCGCCGAATCGTCACAGCCGCGGTATCGGCTGAGGTCAGCAGACCACGTCAGGCGCTCAGATCGATGCGATGCGCGCCCCGCACCCCGTCGTATCGGTCGGGACTGCAGGTGAGCACGATCACCTGCCCGTGAGTGCCGACGCTGTCGAACAACTGCCCCATCTTGGCCAGCCGGTCGGGGTCGGTGAAACCCAGCGCGTCGTCGACGACCACCGGCACGGCGTCCTCCTTGGCGACCAGCGCGGCACCGGCCAGCCGGGCCAGGATGCCCAGTTGCTCCTTGGCGCCGCCCGACAAGGATTCGTACGGCACCGTGATGCCGTTGAGCGTGCGGCTGCGGATGCACAAGTCGCTGTCGATGTCGACCTCGAAGCTCGGGCCGAACACGGGACGTCCGAGCCGCTGCAGCTCCGCGCGATAGGGCTCGACGTAGCGTCGCCGGGTGGTGTCGCGGTGGCGCGTCATCACCGAGCGCAGCAGTTGCGCGGCCCGGGCCCGCGCGCCGATCTGGCTGTGCTCCGTGGCGGCGTGCTCGCGTTCCGTCTCCGCGGCGTCCAGCTTGCCCTGGCGCCCCTCACTGCCGAACACCGAGAGTTCGATGGTGATCTCGCGCAACGCGCGGGCGGCTTCTTCGTAGTGCTCCCGCAGCGATTCGGCTTCCTTGGTGGCCTCGGCTAATTCGGCGGCGACCGCATCGGGGGACGCGGCGGCCAGGGCGGCGGCGAGCTCGCCGACGCGTTGGTCCGCGGCTTGCTCGTCCCGCGACGCCGTGTCCGCCGAGGCCGCGAGCTCCTCGTCGCTGACCGAGGCGCGCTCGGTGGCCAGCCGGACGGCGGTGGCCTGGGACTCGGCGCGTTGGGCTTCCAACGTGTTCTGCAGAACCGTTGCCCGGGTGGACAACTCGGCCAGCGCGGTGGCGGCGCTGGTGGCGGCCTGACGGTGCGCCTCGCAGTCGGTCGAGGCGGCCGCGTGACTCTGCTGGGCGGTGTCGAGTTCGGCTCGGGCGGTGCCGATGTCCGTGACACCAGGCTCCGGCTCGGCCGGGTGTTCGGCGCGTAGCTGCGCCAGGCGCGAGCGCATCTCGTCGATCTGCTCGTCACCGCACAGACCGGCCAGCGTGGCGCTGAGCTGATCGCGGGTGCTCTGCAGCTCGCGGCGTCGCTGGTCGGCTAAGCGAGCGGCGGCGAGATCGGCCACGTCGACCGCCGTCAGCGCCGCGGTCATCTCTTGTTGCGCCGCAGCATGTTTCGAGTGAATGTCCAGTGTGGTCGTGCCCGGGTCGACCCGGGCGGTCAGGACATCGGACACCTCGACCACGGTGGACCCGACGGCGGTGATCGACCAACGTTGCCCCGCCGACAACGAGATCCGCTCGCCGCCGACCACCAGGTCGATATCCGCGGCAGCGGTGAATTCGATCGCCGCCGATGTCGACGCCAACTGGTCTCCGATGCGATCAACGGCGGCGCAGGCGTCCTCGATTCGCCGCAGCGATTCCTCGGTGACGGCGATCATGCTGAGCTCGGTGCGGATTCGCTCACGGTCCCGCTCAATGGCATCGATTTTGGCCAGCCGGGTGCTCAACCGGTCGGCCTCCTCGCGGTCGGCGAGCCGGTCGACGGCGCGGCGTGCGGCCGCGACCCGGCATTGCAGGTCCGCGACGGCCTGCGTGGCCTGTTGAAGCGCGGCGTCGCACGCCTCGGCCTCGGCACGCGCAGCCGAAGCGGCGGCCGCGGCCTGGTGCGCCTGGGCCTCCGTCTCGCCGACGGCGCCGGTGCGGGTGTCGATTTCGGCGAGCAGCTGCAAACGTCCGGCGTGGGCGCCGGCCGCGGCGGCGCTGGTGGCTGCCGCGGCCGCGGCCACCAATTGGGCTTCGCGCTGCTGCGCGGTGAGCTCGGCGATCCGGTCGGCGGCCTCCTGCGCGGCCGCCACGCGCGGGCCGGCTGCGATGCGACGCTGGGAGAAGTCGGCCACCTGCTCGGTCAACACCGCGTGGCGCGAGACCCGGTCGTCGACCTCGGCCACGGCGGCCGCGCACTCGGCGACCGCGGCCTCGGCATCGGCCAGGCGGGCGATGGCGGCGGCCCACTGGCCCGTCGGACGCCCGGTCGGGGTGAAGTACCGCGCGTATTCGGCGTCGATCCGCTCGATCAGCAATGGCTCGGTGCCGCAGAGCCCGCCGCTGTCACCGGCGGCGACGTCGAGCGCGCGCGAC
Source organism: Mycobacterium marseillense (assembly GCF_010731675.1). Lineage (NCBI taxonomy): Bacteria > Bacillati > Actinomycetota > Actinomycetes > Mycobacteriales > Mycobacteriaceae > Mycobacterium > Mycobacterium marseillense. The sequence continues at coordinate 5,207,728 of NZ_AP022584.1, read as the reverse complement.
AGCGCGTCGCACCCGGACAGATCCACCGCGGCGGTCGACGCCGACTGCAGCACGCGCTGGGCGTGCCACAGGTCGCTGTCCACCGTCTCGGCCAGCATCGCCCGTACCCGTTCGTGGGCTTCGTCGCCGGTCAGCTGTTCGCGGCACGGCGTGATGACCGTCAGCTCCGTCTCGCACTTCTTGTGAAAACGCTTGCGATACACGAAACGGTAGGGGCCGCAGCTGATTTCGGCGGATACCTCGGAACCCACGTCGCTATGGGTGGGCTTGACCTGCTTGACTTCCTTCTTCGTCGACCGATCCCGGGACTCCAGCAGCAGGTCCAGGGCCTCGATCATCGACGACTTGCCGATCTCGTTGGCGCCGCACACCACCACGACGCCGTGGTCGGGGAATTCGATCTCCCGGTGCGAGATGCCGCGGTAGTTCGTCAGGATCAGCCGGTGCAGCTTCACGCCGCGCCCCGATCGGTTAGACGCAGCAGCAGTGCCAACGCCGCCTGGGCGTCGACGGCGGTGGCGGAATCCTCCTCGCGCGCCGTGGCCACCAGCTCGTCGACCGCCGCGGCGGCGAATCCCCCGATACCGAGATCGCTGAACTCGCCGTCGGCCGGGATCACCGCCAGCTCGGTGTGCCGGTCCCACAGGCCCAGCCAGGCGAACAATCGCGCGTATTTGTCCAGGCACGCGTCCAGCGCGGCGCGGTCGGTGACCGTCAACGAACCGGTGAGCGCCAGGCGCACCACGGTTCGGTCTTTGTCGGTCATCAGGTCCAGGTTCACGTCGAGGTCGGCGATGTCGCGGCTGCTGTCGACCTGCCGATGCATGGTGACGAAGCGCCAACGGCCGACGTGCCGTGCGGTCACGGAGACCGCGCGCCGCGGGTCGGCCTCGTCGATGTCCACGACCAGCACGTGGCCCGGGTCGGATTCCACGTCGTCGAAGTTGGTGACTTCCGGCGACCCGGAGTACCACACCCGGCCGCTGCCGCCGACCTGGGTCAGAGAGTGCTTGTCCCCCAGCGCCACATAGTGCACCGCGCCGCGGGACAGCGCGTCGTCGAGCTTGGCGAGCCGGATCAGGGAGGGCTTGTCCCGGTCGGGATCCAGGACGTCGACCCCGCCGTGCGCGACGAGGATCCGGGTACCCGTGGCCTGCGGCAGGCCGTCCAGGACGTCGGCGACCACGTCGGTGGTCGGTACCTTCGACCGCCACGGCGAAGCGACGATCTCCAGACCGGGGCGAACCTGATGGATCCCGGCGCGGTCGAGCACCACCACGTTGTCGGGACGCTCGGAGGTGAACAGCGCGCTGGTGTACACCGACGAGGCGTCCAGGGGGTCGTGATTACCCGGAAGCAGATACACCGGAATTCCGATGCCGCGCATGGCTTCCAGGGATTGCCCGACGACCTTCGGCGGAAGCTGGTTGTGCTCGAAGACGTCGCCCGACACGACGACGAACTCGGCGCCCACTTCCGCGGCAAGCGCACCCAGACCGGCAACCGCGTCGCGGCGGGCCGCCGAATAGCGTGGCTGGGCGTCGCCGGCGAGGAAGTGCCGGGTCATGCCCAGTTGCCAGTCGGCGGTGTGCAGGAATCGCATGTGGGCGACCCCCTTTCGAACTGCGTGTTTACCGGGGCATCGCGAGTTTAGGTCTGTGCACCGACAAGACGCGGGACCTCGATCGGCAGGTCTTGGTGTGAGAAATCGGGCCAGATCCTGGAGTTCTTGATCGGCGGATCGAGTCCGGACCGAAACCGACTCGAGGTCGCGGTCAGAAACCCTCGCGACCATGTCTCAGATGAGTTGCGCCAGTGTGAATCAAGACCAGAAGGCCTGCACAAGCCGCTGCAGTCAGTCTCGCATGCTGGTACTCGGGAACTGCCGCAATATCTGGAGATCGACCAGGTCGAGGTGCCATCGCACCACGCTGGAGAAGCGAAATAGTAGATGGCTGCGACGCAAGCTAACTTGGCGGGTTCACAGGCCTGCCGGGATTCGGAAACGCCGGGTTGGTGTAGGCCGGCGTCTGTGGCTCATCGCCGGGATTCGGATTCATGGTTGGTGGTGGCCCGGACTCTGGCTCAGCTGATGGAGGCGGGGGTGCCCGATGTTCGGGCGGCGGCGGCTTGGGCACCAAATAGTTCTTCCACGCGCCCGGTGGATTCGGCGCAGGGCCGATGGTGTTATCCGGCCAGCGCCATGAACAGCTACCGGAAGCACCCCCGAAATCGCCTGCGGGAATGGTCAACCCAAAACCCATGAAACTTCCACCGATGGGGGCGTTGCCACCTGGACCGCCCATGTTCCATCCGCCATATTCGCAGTGCCAGTGCGTGCTGTTCTCTTCGATAGGAAAATCGCAGTAGTACGTCGTGGCCCCCGCCTCGAAAGTACTTCCGCCAACACCGGGATAGTCGCACACGCCGGGACCCGGAAGGTTGCCGCCCGGCCCGGCCCAGGCTACCTGCGAATTGAGGGTTACCCAGAAGGTAACTCCCGGTGCCACAAGTAATCTAATTCCCGTGCGCAACGACTCTTTCACTGTAACGCCTTCTGGCTTAGGCAAATGGCAGCGCGTGCCTCGAGCGGGGACTGCTATTCCAAGTTCTACAACGCCCGGGACAAATTCGCAGAGAAATTAGGATTCGTCCGCTTAGGCCGGTGCTGGCCGTCGGCGCCGAGACCGTGCTGCCAGTCGACCGATCGTCTCCATTCACTAGGCCTACCGGATACAACCGAGCTCGGCGACTTCGTCTGCCAACCACCACCCCGAGAAACTGCTCGACGACGGCGGGGATGATGACGACTTGCCCCAATGATTAATCTGATTGCTCGTGACTGCCGAGCGCACCTTGCTGCTGATGCGGCACGCGAAGTCCGACTACCCGGTCGGGGTCGCCGACCACGAGCGGCCGTTGGCACCCCGCGGCGTCAGGCAGGCCGGCCTCGCCGGCGACTGGCTGTGTGCCCATGCGCCCGCCATCGACGCGGTGTTGTGTTCCACGGCGACGCGGACCCGCGAGACGTTGCGGCACACCCGCATCGACGCGCCGGTGCGTTACAGCGAGCGCCTTTACGCCAGCACCCCGGGCACGATGATCGACGAGATCAACACGGTGGACGACGGCATCAACACGCTGCTCGTCATCGGACACGAACCGACGATGTCGGCGCTCGCGCTGGGGCTGGGCCGCGCCATGGGGTCCGACACGGCTGCGGCCGAACGCATTTCGGCCAAGTTCCCGACGTCGGCGATCGCGGTCCTCGCGGTGCCGTGCGCGTGGAATGGGCTCGAACTCGGTGGTGCGACGCTGCTCGACTTCGTCGTTCCGCGCTAAGCGCGCCGCGCCGAACGTCGACTTGTTGAGCTCAAAACACGCGATCGTCGACAACAACTCCACGTTCGGCGGCGTGGTGAGGGGCGCGACGCGGTGTGGGGCCGTCGAAGGCCTAGGAGTTGGTGGCCAGCGTCAGCTCCATCAGCTTGATGGCCTGCCCGCACGCATCGATGCCCGGCGCCTGCGGGTTGATCCACCAGCCGACCACCCCGGCGGCGTCGCTGGCCACGCCGCACGCGCCGTTGGCGTCGTCGGGGCGCATCACGATCGAGTCGATCCCGGCGATGGGCCGCGACTCGATCTTGTACTTCAAGAACTCCGCGACCTTGCGCTCGTTGCTCAGGCTGCCCTGCTCGAACCAGAACCGGGTGATGTCGATCAGGCCGGCCGGGTTGGCCGCCTGCCACCGGCAGATCGCGCCGACGAACGTGCTCTGGATGTCGAGCGGGTCGGCGCCCACGGTCTTGGCCAGAATGTCGCTGGTCAATACCTCACATTCCTTGAGCAGGTTCGGGTACTGCTGCTGGGAGTTGTTGTTGCGGGGCATGTTGCCGCCCGCCTTGACCGCGTTGCCGCCGATCGACCTGGAGCAGCCCGTCAGCACCAGCAGCGCAACCACCAAAACCGCTGCGGCGGCACGGGCAGTCGTCCTGCTCGGGGCCGTCATTTCGAGTTCGCAATCGACTGACGAGCCAGCTCTCTCGCGATGTCGCACGGCGGCGGGAACGGCTTCTGACTGAAACTGATCGACCACTCGATGAAGTCGTCCTGGAATTGGATGCCTACTTCGCACAGCGAGTCACCCAGGTTGGGCTCGTTCCCGACGGCGATGAAACCGCTGTGGCCGTTGATGTTGATGTCGTCGACGCTGGCACGTGAGAGCTCCTCGGTCTTGCGTTCGCGTCCGATCGGGCTGCCGCGATACCAGGAGAAGGAGAAGTGCGGCCCCAGGATGCCGCCGCCGGCGAGCCACTGACACCCCACGGAGTTGCGGGCGGTGTTGATCAGTCCGGTGACCCTGGTCAGCTCGGCCACCGTCTGGTCGCTGATGCCGCCGCACTGCGGGAACATCGGCCCGTGGTTGCCTTGCCCCTTCTGCGGCGTCGAGGACGCCGTCGCCCCGGGTTTGTTGCCGCCGGAATCGGAGCAGGCGGCAACCGCGGGAATCAGGATCGTCAATGCTGACGCCACAAGAGCCAGCGCCCTCGCGCTACGCCGCACCGCTACTCTGCTTCCGTTCCGCCCGCTGCTGGTCCACACGATGCACTGTAGCGGCAGCCCAGCGGGTCAACCACCGACGCGCCTGAGCAGGTATTTCAACGCCGCCAACGAGTGCGGTGCGCGCGTCGGCCATCGGCGGTTGGCAAGGACGCCCGGGCCGACGGTGTGCGACAGTTACCCCATGCTCCTGGCACTGCTGCGCCAGTACATCCAGCCGTATCGCCGGCTGGTCGCGGTGCTGATGGTGCTGCAGCTGATCAGCAACCTGGCGTCGTTGTACCTGCCGACCGTCAACGCGGCCATCATCGACGAGGGCGTCGCCAAGGGTGACACCGCCGCGATCGTCAGGCTCGGCATCGTGATGCTCGGGGCAACCGGATTGCAGGCGTTGTGCTCGGTCGGGGCCCTCTATTTCGGCTCTCGCACCGGGATGGGATTCGGCCGCGACCTGCGCGCGGCGATATTCGAACACGTCCTCACCTTTTCCGAGCGCGAGAGCGCCCGATTCGGTGCGCCGACATTGCTGACGCGCAGCACCAACGACGTGCGCCAAATCCAGTACCTGGTCCAGATCACGGCCACGGTGCTGGTGACGGCGCCGATCATGTGCCTCGGCGGAATCGTCATGGCCCTCCACCAGGAGGCTGCGCTGACGTGGCTGTTGCTGGTCAGTGTGCCGATCATGGCGGTGGCCAATTACTGGGTGATGTCGCACATGCTGCCCCTGTTCCGCAGAATGCAGGGGCTGATCGACGGCATCAACCGGGTGATGCGCGACCAGCTGGCCGGCGTACGGGTGGTCCGCGCGTTCGCCCGGGAAGGGTTCGAGCGGGACCGCTTCGCGCGCGCCAACGCCGCGCTGTCGAACACCGCACTGACCGCGGGCAACTGGCAGGCGTTGATGCTGCCGGTGACCACGCTGACCATCAACCTGTCCAGCATCGCGCTGATCTGGTTCGGCGGGCTGCGCATCGATCGCGGCCAGATGCAGGTCGGCTCGTTGACCGCCTTCCTGGCGTACTTCACCCAGATCCTGATGTCGGTGTTGATGGCGACGATGACGCTGGTGGTGTTGCCGCGCGCGGCGGTATGCGCCGAACGCATCACCGAGGTGCTCTCGACCCGTCCCGCCGTCACCGACCCGCCAGGTCCGGCAGCTCCCTCGGGTGGAATCAGCGGCGCGGTCCGCCTCGACCACGCCACATTCACCTATCCGGGCGCCGATCGCCCTGTGCTGCAAGACATCTCGTTCACCGCGCGGCCCGGGACCACCACAGCGATCGTCGGCAGCACGGGCTCGGGAAAGTCGACGTTGGTCTCGTTGATCTGCCGGCTCTACGACGTGACCGACGGGGCTGTCCTGGTCGACGGCATCGACGTCCGCGATTACCCGACCGAGCGGCTGTGGTCGGCGCTCGGTCTGGTTCCCCAGCGCGGTTACCTCTTTTCCGGAACGGTTGCCGACAACCTGCGTTACGGCGCCGCCCCGGGGCAGGAGCTCACCGACGAGGACATGTGGAAAGCGTTGCGGGTGGCCGACGCCGACGGGTTCGTGTGCGCGCACGGGGACGGGTTGGACATGCGGGTGGGTCAGGGCGGTATCAACTTTTCCGGTGGGCAACGGCAACGACTCGCCATCGCCCGCGCGGTCATCCGCCGCCCCGCCGTCTATCTGTTCGACGACTCCTTCGGCGCCCTCGATGTGCACACCGACGCGCGGGTGCACGCCGCGCTCAAGCAGATATCGGGGGAAGCCACCGTCATCGTTGTCACGCAACGGGTTTCGACCTCCGCCCAGGCCGACCAGGTGATCGTCATCGACGGCGGAAGACTGGTCGGCGTCGGCACGCACGAGTCGCTGCTCGCCGACAGCGCCACCTACGCGGAATTCGCCGACTCACAAGCGGTGGGCGCCGTGCCGTCAGGTCCGGTCGGGGGTGCCCCATGACCTCGTCGACCGGCATCGCGACCCGCGGCGTGGCGGCGCCGCCGGCCGGGCGGTCCCGCGATTTCTGGAGCTCGGCCGTCCGGTTGGTGAAACAACTTGCGCCGCAACGCAAGCTGAGCATCGCGGTGATCACGCTGGGACTCGCGGGCACGGCGATCGGCGTGATCGTTCCGCGGATCCTGGGCCATGCCACCGATTTGCTGTTCAACGGCGTCATCGGGCGCCAGCTCCCCGCCGGCATCAGCAAGGCACAAGCCGTCTCCGCCGCACGCAGCCGGGGGGAGAACACCTTCGCCGACCTGCTGTCCGGGATGCATGTGACACCGGGCCACGGGGTGGACTTCGGTGCCGTCGGACGAACGCTGAGTTTGGCGCTGGTCCTCTATCTCGTTTCCTCGGTGCTCATTTGGGCGCAGGCGCGGCTGCTCAACCTCACCGTGCAGCGCACCATGGTGGCGCTGCGCTCCGATGTCGAGGACAAGATTCACCGGTTGCCGTTGTCGTACTTCGACGGACACCAGCGCGGCGAGTTGCTGAGCCGGGTCACCAACGACATCGACAACGTCCAATCGTCACTGTCCATGACGATCAGCCAGCTGCTGACCGCAGTTCTCACCGTGGTGGCGGTGCTGGCGATGATGCTGTCCATTTCGCCGCTGCTGGTTGGGATCACCGTGCTGACCGTGCCGCTGTCGCTGCTGGCGACCCGGGCGATCGCGCGGCGTTCCCAGCGCCTGTTCCTCGCCCAATGGAGGAGCATCGGGCGCCTCAACGCCCACATCGAGGAGACCTACAGCGGATTCACGGTCGTCAAGACGTTCGGCCACCAGGCCGCGGCCCGCGAGCAGTTTCGCGCCCTCAACGACGACGTCTACCGGTCCAGTTTCGGTGCCCAGTTCTTCTCCGGGCTGGTGGCACCGGCGACGACGTTCATCGGCAACCTCGGCTATGTCGCCGTCGCCGTGGTGGGCGGCCTGCGGGTGGCCACCGGGCACATCACCCTGGGCAACATCCAGGCATTCATTCAGTATGTGCGACAGTTCAATTCGCCCCTGAGCCAACTGGCCGGGATGTACAACACCCTGCAGTCCGGGGTGGCCAGTGCCGAACGCGTCTTCGCACTGCTCGACGAACCCGATCAGGCGCCGGATCCCGAACCCGCGGGGCGCCCAACTAATGGCGACGCCCAGCGCTGCGCCGGCAGGGTCGAATTCGCGCACGTCAGCTTCGCCTATCTCCCCGGCGTGCCGGTGATCGAAGACCTGTCGCTGGTGGCCGAACCGGGTAGCACGGTGGCGATCGTCGGACCGACCGGGGCCGGCAAGACCACGCTGGTGAACCTGTTGATGCGGTTCTATGACGTCGACGCCGGCCAGATCCTGCTCGACGGGGTGGACATCACCACCTTGGACCGGCATTCGCTGAGGTCGCGGATCGGCATGGTGCTGCAGGACACCTGGCTGTTTGACGGCACGATCGCGGAGAACATCGCCTACGGGAGGCCCGGTGCGGGTGACGACGAGGTGGTAGCCGCCGCCGAGGCGGCTCACGTCGACCGGTTCGTGCTTTCGTTGCCGGCCGGCTACCAAACCCGAGTCAGCGGCGACGGCGCCAACATCAGCGCCGGCGAAAAGCAACTCATCACCATCGCGCGCGCATTCCTCGCCCGCCCGCAGCTGCTGATCCTGGATGAGGCGACCAGCTCGGTCGACACCCGCACTGAGGTCCTGATCCAGCACGCCATGCGCGAACTGCGCCGGGATCGGACGAGTTTCATTATCGCGCATCGCCTTTCGACGATCCGCGACGCCGACCGGATCCTGGTTGTCGAGGCCGGCCGGATCGTCGAACAAGGCAACCACGCCGAACTGCTGGCCCGGCGCGGCGCCTATTACGCGATGACGCGGGCCTGAGACCGAACGCATCCGAGGCAGGCCAAGCCGGGATTCCCAACGAATCCGCCCGCTTGGCGGCACAATCAACACTCGTGACCTCTTTGGCACCCGACGCCGCGGCCGGGAAGGGCCGGTAGGCGCGATGGCGGACAAACGTCTCGACTTCGGGCTGCTCGGGCCGTTGGAGATGAGCGTCGACGGCGTGCTGGTTCCGTTGGGCACGCCCAAGCAGCGGGCGGTGCTGGCCGTGCTGCTGATGAACCGCAACAACCCGGTCAGCGTCGACCGGCTGATCACCGCCCTGTGGGACGAGGCGCCACCCTCGGGGGCGCGGACCAGCATCCACTCCTACGTGTCCAACCTGCGCAAGCTGCTGAGCGGCGCCGGAGTCGACCCGCGCGCGGTGTTGGTCGCGGCGCCGCCGGGCTATCGGCTCAATGTCGCCAAGGACGCGTGCGATCTCGGCCGGTTCATCGCCGAGAACGCCGCCGGGTTGCAGGCGGCGGCGGCCGGCCGATTCGAACAGGCCAGTCAGCATCTCTCGGCCGCGCTCGACCAATGGCGCGGCCCGGTGCTCGAGGACCTGGCGGACTTTCGGTTCGTCGACCCGTTCACCACCTCCCTCGTCGAGGAGAAGGTCCTCGCCCACACGGCCAAGGCCGAGGCCGAGATTGCCTGCGGGCGAGGCTTTACCGTCATCACCGAACTGGAATCGCTGACCCAGGAGCACCCTTACCGCGAGCAGCTGTGGGCTCAGTTGATGACCGCCTACTACCTCACCGACCGCCAGTCCGACGCGTTGGCGGCCTACCGCCGCGTGCAGAAATCGCTCGCCGATGACCTCGGGATCGACCCGGGCCACAACCTGCGCACCCTCAACGACCGGATCCTGCGGCAGGAACCGCTGGACGCCAAGAAGACCGCGATGACGACCGCGGCGGTCACGATCACCGTTCTCGAGCAATACGCCGTCGCGTCGGACCAGAACGCGGTCGCGCATCTGCACGACGCCTCGGGGCGCAGGTATCCGCTGCACGCGTCGACAACCATTGGGCGCCTGAGCGACAACGACATCGTCCTCGACTCCCCCAAAGTCAGCCGCCACCACGCCGTCATCGTCGACACGGGAAACAGTTACATGATCAACGACCTGCGGTCCTCCAACGGCGTGCACGTGCAGGGCCAACGAATCGTCGCGGCCGCCGGTCTGCGGAACGGTGACCGCATCCGCATCTGCGACGACGAATTCACCTTTCGGCTCGCCTCAGGCGACCCCACCGACACGTAGAACCCTTCCGCGCTGAGGAACCCGGCAATTGTCGGACGGTTACGCGCCAATACCGTTAGGGCACTGCGGCTTTGCTACGACTGCAGATCCGGTCCCTGCGCGCGCAGGTCGTCGACCGCCGTCATCGCGTCGCGCAATTTGGCCAGCCACTCCTCGGCATGCTCACCGACCAGCTTCACCGACCACGCCAGCGCGTCGGCGCGGGACCGCGCGACACCGGCATCGACCAACGTGTCGAGCACCTGACGTTCGGGTTGTTTCAGCCGGGTCATGACAGGTACCGCGATGTGGGTGAACAGGATTCGTTCCGTGCCCGATGCCGAGCCGACCTCGACCCCCCAGGAAACTTTGCGTCCGTAGCGATCCTGGGCTTCGTCGGCGATACGCATTCGCTCGGATCGCGTGTCCTCGCGGAACCGTGAGGCTCGCCCCGCGGCGCGGGCCTCACTGTCCGCGTTTTCGGCGCTCGCCGTGTCCGCGAGCTTTCCGATGACCGTGATCTCTTCGCGGTCGACGACCACCGTGGGGTCGCCGTCGAACCAGTCCTCCGGAAGACGTCCGGCGAACCATTCCGCGGCGTCGCCGGCGTCGGGCTGCTGGGCTTGCTGCCAGCCGCCGGGGCGGCCGTATCGCCGCCCGTGGGTGTGATGGGGTTTCATGATTACATGATTACACCGTTGCGCCTGTAATGGAATGGCATTCGCCTGGGGCGAAAGCCGGCCGGTCGTCGAGCTCATCCCCGGGCCCCAAAAACCCGTTGATCCGGGCTGTTCGACGGCGTATTTTGGGTAGCGAAGCAGGCCCGGGAAGCGACCAATTCGAAGTGCCGGAACACGGGGTAGGAATCCGGCCGCGTAGGACACGCGTAAGACGGAGTCAGACGCCCCCAGGAGTCGCACCGGGCCTGCCCATATCGGTCGTCAGTCCTCGGCGTCGCCGCGCCGGATGCGAAACAGTTTGACCTCGCCCTTGATGCCCTTGAGGTGGCGGGCGCCGGCGAAGGATCCCGAAAATTCGCCGCGCTCCCCGATGACGTCCCACACCGAATCCGCCGCCAGGACCGTGCCCGGGCGCGCCACGCTCGTGACACGGCTCGCCACGTTGACCGGACTGCCGAACCAATCGCCGGCCCGACTCACCGCCATGCCGGAGGCCACGCCCGCCCGCAGCCGAGGGAAGTCGTTGTCGGAATCGACCGCTTCGACCAGTTTCACGACGACGTCGAGCAACGGCTGCGGCTCGGGACTGACGAACATCACCGCGTCGCCGATGGTCTTGATGAAACGCACCGGGGGGACGGTCATGTCGCGGGCGAGGATGGCCAGCCGGTTGGCGAGATGCCCCAGCTCTTCGGGCGTGACCGCCTCGCCGATCCGGGTGAAGCCGACCAGGTCGGCGAAGGCAACGCTGATCCGGCGCGCGCCCGGGAGCGGCTTGCCGGCGGCGCGCTCGGCCGCATTGACCGCTTCGGTCTCCATCATGTGGCGCAGTTGCATGAACAGCATGTGCTGGATCATCGGGCCCAGCATGGGCGCAATCTCGGTCACCAAAGCTTTTGAGGCTTGGGCGATTTCGAGCTCGCTGGCGCCCGGACGCATGATCGCCGACAGCGCCGAGTACCGCATGACCTCGGCGGTCCGCGACAGACCTTCGGCAAGCACCCGGACCACGAGAACCACGAGCTCGGGATCCAGTCCCACCTCGACGAACCGTTGCGCGAAGGCGGCGGCTTCACCGTCGGCCCGCATATGAACGACCGCGTCGGGGTCGTCGACCCGGACCAGACCGATAGCGCGCTGCACCTGCTGCAGCAGCCCTAGGTCGATGCCGTGGGTCTCGCTGATCTCCCGCGTGGACACGTACGTGCCATCGTCCCCGATGATGTGGCGGGTGGCCAGCAACAGCGGAGGATTGGTCGCCCGGATCTCCTCGGCGGTGATGCCCTGCTCGAACAGCCACCGCACCAGTTCGGCCCGCTCCGTGCGCGCGGTTCCCTCGAGCCCTTCGAGCAGGTCGTTGATGGTGCGGTCGTCCCCGTCGTGCACGTCGCCAACGTACAACGCCGGCGCGTCATGATGTGAGGTGATGAGCACACCGCTGCTGCGGGGATTCCCGCCGGTCGTCGACGGGCGCGCCAGGACGCTGATCCTGGGTTCGTTTCCCAGTGCGCAATCACTGGTGGCGGGCCAGTACTACGCCAACCCGCGCAACGCGTTCTGGTCGATCACCGGTGAGCTTTTCGGCTTCGAGGCCGCCGCGCCCTACGACCGGCGGCTGGCCGAACTGCAAACCCACGGAATCGCGCTCTGGGACGTGCTGCACGCGTGCCGTCGCGGCGGCAGCGCCGACTCGGCCATCGATCCAACAAGTTTGGTGGTCAACGACTTTGGCAATTTCTTCGCCGACTACCCCGCCATCACGGCGGTCTACTTCAACGGCGTCAAGGCCGCCGACCTCTACCGCAGGCGGGTGGTATCCCCCGACGAGATCCAGTACCACCGGCTGCCGTCGACCAGCCCGGCCCACGCGATACGGCCGGGTGCCAAGCTCGCGGCGTGGGCGGTGATTACCGGCGCGGCGTAGCGCCGAAGTTCACTCACGACACCGGCGGCCGGCGAAGTGCCCACGGTCGCGCGGATTCGATCTGCGCCGACAACGACAACAGCGTCGCTTCGTCATACGGCCGGCCGACCAGTTGGACCGACATCGGCAGACCGTCTGGATCCAAGTCCCAGGGAACCACCGCGGCGGGCTGTCCGGTCAGATTCCAAACCTGTTGGAAGGGAACGTATTGGCCCACTCTCAGCAGAGTCGACACTGCGCCGCGCCGTTGGTAGGCCCCGATACGCGATGGGCCCGTCGCTGTTCCGGGCGTGATGACGACGTCGACATCGTCGAAGATCGCCTGGATGCGCGAGACGACGGCCCCCTCGGCCGCCCGGATGGACTCCATCCGGCGATCCGAGAAAAACGACCCCAAGCGGGCCAGGTTGCGGGTGCGCGGTTCCAGACGTTCCGGATGAGCCAGGGCGTCCGCGTCGTCGCAGATGCCCCGCAAGTAGCGGGGCAGGTAGTTGGTGAGGATCGCCGAGGCCGGATATTCCGGGTCGGCCGTGATGACGTCATGCCCGAGATCGCGCAGCAACGCGCCGGCCTGGTCGACCGCCGCCAGCTCCCGCTTGCCGACCCGAACCGGCAGCGGGGTGGGGGCCTTGGTGCTCAACGCAATTCGCAGCCGGCCGGGCCTTCGCGTCGCCGCGGTCACGAATTCCCCCTCGGGACCGGGCACCGTCGACGTCGCGTCCAGGAACACGGCCGCGTCTAGCACCGTGCGGGCAATCGGGCCGTTGACGCTCAACCCGTACCAGGCATCGTCATGGGGTTCCAGCGACACCCGATCGCGTTGCGGCTTCAGGCCGAATACGCCACACCAGGTCGCCGGGATGCGAATCGAGCCGCCGCCGTCGGATCCCAACGCCAGCGGGGCCAGCCCGGCGGCGACCGCGGCGGCGCTGCCGCCGCTGCTGCCTCCCGGCGTGCGCCTGGGATCCCACGGATTACAGGTAGCGCCAAAGGTCAGCGACTCGGTATACGGCATCATCATCAGCTCGGGCACATTGGTCTTGCCGATGATGACGGCGCCCGCGGCGCGCAACCGGCGCACCACCTCCGCGTCGGCGCTCACCGGCGGCCGGTGTCCGCCGCTGCCGAAGGTCGTCACCTCCCCGGCGACGTCGACGTCGTCCTTGACCGCGACCGGCACACCGAGCAGCGGCAGCCGTTCGCCCGCGTCCAGGCGGTCCTGCGCCGCAGCGGCCTCGTAGCGAGCCCTGTCGGCGAGCACCACGCGGTAACACCGCAGTTGGCTGTCGAACTGCGCGATCCGCGCCAGGTAGACCTCGAGCAACTCCGGCGCGGTCAGTTCACCGTTGGCCAGCATGCGCGCTTGTGCCGCCGCGCCGGCGAAGGCGAGATCGTTCACCGCGGCAGCCTATCCCGCCAAAACGGGCCGGTCCGCCGTTGGTCTCGGCGTGGTCGCGGCGCGGCGACAAGTACCGTGGGCGACATGTCCTGCGTGTTCTGTGCGGTCGTCGCCGGGGAAGCTCCGGCCATCCGGATCTACGAAGACGACGATTACCTGGCGATCCTCGACATCCGCCCCTTCACTCGTGGCCACACGCTGGTGGTGCCCAAGCGCCACAGCGTCGATCTCACCGACACCACACCGGAGACGCTGGCCGGCATGGTCACCCTGGGCCAACGCATCGCCCGGGCCGCGCGCACGACGGAACTGGCCGACGCGACCAATATCGCCATCAACGACGGCAGCGCCGCGTTTCAGACGGTGTTCCACATCCACCTACACGTCCTGCCGCGCCGCAATGGCGACAAGTTGTCGGTCGCCAAGGGAATGCTGCTGCGTCGCGACCCCGACCGCGACGCCACCGGACAGATTCTGCGCAACGCGCTGGCTCGTATCGACGCAAGTCAGCCGGAATAGGCTCCTCGGCGGCCGTCCTTCGAAGGCACCAGCCGCGGCCCAACCTGGCAAAAGCCACACTTAACGCACGTGTGCAGCGGTTTAATGCCCTGTAACTCGTGGTGAAGTTGTTCGGTTTCTTCACCACACAGCAGGGGAGCGGCTGGAGCGGTGATGAGACGGCGGGCGGTGAATCCGTGGCGGCGGTCGGGGGTGCCCGCGTCCGCCGGGTGGCTCCTCGCCGGCGTGTATGGCGCGGCCGCGTTGTCGATCCTGCTGTCCTCGTTCGAGGGATGGCGCGGCCCGCATCCGGTCAATGGATTCGTCATCGCGGTGTGTCTTGCCATCACGGCGGCATACGCTGGACGGGCGGCGCGCTTCAAGGCGCCACGGCAACGCTACGGCTGGCTGGCGCTGGTCACGGCGCTGCTCGGCTGGGCCGCCGGTGAGATCATCTGGGCGGTTTACGACGTACGCCCAGAAGTCGACCACGCCACCCATCCCGCGGCCGCCGATTTCGTGCTGCTGTTGTGGCCGATCGGCGCCATGACCTCGCTGACGCTGCTCTCCCAGCTGTCTCGCAACACCCCCCGACGTCTGCTTCTCGACGGTCTTATTGTGGCGACGTCGCTGTTCGTCATCGCCTGGGTGTTCGTGGTCGAAGCGCAGCTACAGGAACATTCCGGCGCGCGGGTGGTGACGCTGGCGGAGGTCTTCGCCGACATCGTCCAGGTGACAACGGCGATCCTGATGCTGTCCCGGGCTCGCCCCGGTGACCGGCCCAGCCGCAGCCTGCTCGCCGGCGGCGTCGCCACCATCTGCCTCGCCGACATGGTGCTGGTCTTCCATACCGGTATCGCCAGCTATCACACGGGCGGGGTCGGAGACCTGGTCCGAGTGGCGGGCCTGGCGCTCCTGGCGCTCGCGGGACTGGCCGCCGCGCACGAGAGCCCCGCGCCGCCACCGCCGGAGGAGGTCGAGTTCCGCGCTCGGTTGTGGCTGCCCTACCTGCCGCTGCTCCTCGCCGCCGCCGTGGGCTGGGCACACGCGGCGGGCAATTCGGTGCACGATCCCATGCTGGCCGCGCTGGGCATCCTGGTCGCTGCCGTCCTGGCCCGGCAATTCGTCGTCCTGATCGACAACCAGAATTTGTTGTCGGAAGTCGCCCGGGAGGCGTTTCGGGACAACCTGACCGGTCTGGCGAATCGCGCCCTTTTCTTGCAGCGGCTGGAACAGGCCGTGGGGCGTCGGCATCCGAACGGCATGCCGATCGCGGTGTTGTGCCTGGACCTCGACAACTTCAAGTCGGTCAACGACGCCCTGGGCCATCCGGCCGGCGACGAGCTCCTCGTCCGGGTGGCCGGCCGGCTCACGGCGGCACTCGGGGAAAGCGGGACCATCGCCCGCCTCGGTGGCGACGAATTCGCCGCCGTCATCGAGGCTTCCGTCAAGGAGTCGCAGGCGGCCGCCCACCGGATCCTCGACGCATTCGCCAGCGCCATTCTGATCGACGGCATTCCGATCACCGTCCGGCCCAGCATCGGATTCACAGTGTGCACCGGCGCGTCGGCCTGCACGGTCGACCAGCTGCTGCGTCACGCCGACCTCGCCATGTACGCCGCCAAACGCGAAGGCGGGCAATGCATCCGCAGCTTCATGCCCGACCTGCCGCTGCCGTATGCGTTCCCGCCGTCTCCCGGGTCGCGGGGATCGGCGGCGGCCCCATCGCGTGTCGCCGTCAGCGCCGGCGCCGAAGCGACGCCGCAGGCGCCCGTTCCCGACGTCGCGACACCCACCACGAACGCGCCCGCCGAGCAGGCCGCGGACGATGCCCTTCCGCCATCGAGAGGTATCCGGGTCGGCTTCGCGGTGCTGGCGATTGGCGTGATCGCCTTCGCCGCGTCCAGCGTCGTGCATCCGGATGCGGGACATGGCATGTTCTCGGCCACGACGCTGTATTCGGCGCTGACGGTCTTAGCCGCCGGTCTGGTTGTCCTTCGCGCATGCCGTGTCGCGGCGGACCGGTTGGCCTGGTCACTGATCGCCGCCGCGATGGCGTTCTCGGCCGCGGGCGACATCGTCTACGCCTTGTGGGTGCCCAACGGTCGGTCCCCGTCGGTAGCTGACCCGGTGTACCTGGTGTACTACCCACTGGTCTATGCCGGGCTGCTGCTGCTCATGCGGGCGCGGTTCAAGCGGCTGCCCATCCCGATTCAGCTCGACTCCGTGGTGTGCGCCCTGACGTTGGCGGCAGTGGTCGCGGCCGTGACGGAGGGCCCCATGCGGGCGGCGGCGCTACGCACGCCGGCGACGGTGTGGATGGGCTTGGTCTACCCGTGGATCGACCTGGTGCTCTTGGCCCTGGCCGCCGGCATGCTGCCAATACTCGGCTGGCGCAATGAGTTTCGCTGGGTGCTGCTGATGGCTGGATTGGTGTTGTTCGCGGTGGCGGACGTGGCGTATCTGTTCCAGACGACCGCCGGCTCCTATCGGGTCGGCACCTTGCTGGATGCGTGTTGGCCGGCGTCGTCGTTACTCATCGCGATGGCCAGCTGGTCACCCTCGTCGGCGGCGACGGCGTTGCCCAGACACCGCTTCAGCTCCTACATCACTCCGGTGACGACCTCCATTGTCGCCCTGGGAGTGATTGTCCTGGCGCATCATTCGCGTCCGGCCGCGACGCTGGCGGCGTTGAGCCTGGTCGTGGCGACCGGGCGCTTCTCACTGACCTTCCGCGACGTGAGCCTGCTGCACACGAACGACAGGCACGCCATGACCGACGAGTTGACGGCGCTGCCGAACCGGCACTCACTGGCGAGCGCGCTGACCGCGTTGCCCGCTTCGGGATCGCCGGGGCCCGCGTCGGTGCCGGGCAGAGCGCAGGCGCGTCGGGCATTGCTGTTGTTGAGCCTCAGTGATTTTCACGAGATCACCGACTCGATCGGTCGCCAATTCGGCGATGAGTTGATGTGCCACATCGCAAACCGGTTGTCCGGCTGTGTCCGTCGCGACGACATGCTGGCGCGGGTAGGTGACGACCAGTTCGCCGTGCTGCTCGCGGACGGGGCGAACCTCACCGCCGCCAGCGCCCAGGCGGGCCGGCTGTTGGAGGCATTGAGTGAGCCGATCGCCTTGGACCCGATCACCGTCCAGGTCGAAGGCCGCATCGCCATCGCGCTGTGTCCCGACCACTGTGACCACCCGCAAGAGCTGCTGAGCCGCGCCGAAACCGCTATGGCGCACGCCCAATCGGCCCGCAGCAAAATCGCGGTCTACGACTCGTCGTTCGAGGTATATCGGAACAACGACCCCGACCTCATCGAGGACTTGCGCACGGCATTGTTCGACACCGACGAGCTCAGACTGCACTACCAACCCAAGATCGACGGGCGCGACGGCAGCGTTCACAGCGTCGAGGCGGTGCTGCGCTGGCAGCACCCCACCCGCGGGACGCTGCTGCCCGAGGAGTTCTTGCCCCTCGCCGAGCGCGCCGGACTGATGCGCAAGATCTCCAACCGCACCCTGAGCATGGCGCTGCAACAGGTCCGGTGCTGGCGCGAGCAGGGCATCACGCTCACCGTCGCGGTGAACCTGTCGACGACCAACCTGCTCGACATCGAGCTCGTCGGCACCGTCGAGCGGCTGCTCGCGAACTATGACCTGCCCGCGGACGCGCTCATCCTCGAGATCACCGAGAGCGCGCTGGTGGATTCCGCGCGATCCCGCAACACCGTCGCCGCATTGCAGCGCCTGGGAATTCGCATCTCGCTCGACGACTACGGCACCGGCTGGTCGTCATTGGCCCGCCTGCAAGAGGTTTCGGTCGACGAGCTCAAACTCGACCGGATCTTCGTCACCCGCCTGGCTCACGACGCACGGTCAGTCGCGATCGTGCGGTCCACGGTCGCGCTCGCGCACAACCTGGGCGCCGACCTCGTCGCCGAGGGCGTCGAGAACGAGGCCACCCTGAACGCCCTGCGCCGGTATGGCTGCATGATCACCCAGGGTTTCGTGCACACCGCGCCCTTGCCACCGGACGAACTACGGGACTGGATCGCCAGCCACGCACCCGAACCCCACTCCAGCCAGTCCAACCGGCGGGCGTGAGCGGGACTTTAGAACAGCTCTTTGGCCAACAGCTCCAGCGTCGCGACGCGCGCCGGCGCGGCGGCGGGGTCGGTGCCCCGGCGGGCCGAGGCCACCGGGTTCACCATCACCTCGTCGACGCCGAACCGCTCGGCGAGCGCCCGAATCTGCTCGGCGGCCTCCGCGGGCGCGCCCAGCACGGCGCGGCGCAGGCCACTCTCGACGATCCCCTGCTGCTGGCCCGTCAACTCGGCCACCGCCGCCTCCTCCACCAGCGGCACCGGCCCAAGCGGCTGCCCGGTCCGCAGCCTGGCCATCATCTGCAGGTTGGGAAGCATCAAAGCCGTTGCCTCCTCCCGCGTTTCGGCCACCGCCGCGTTGACCGTCAAAAACGTCCGCGGCTCCGCAGCCACGGTGCTGGGCCTGAATCGGGAGCGGTAAACCTCGAGCGCCTCTTCGGTCCCCTTGCCGGAAAAGTGATGTGCGAACACGTACGGCCACCCCTTGGCGGCGGCCAAATGCGCCGAGTACATCGACGAACCCAGCAGCCACAGCCGCGGTTCGGTCGCGGCGGCCGGGGTGGCCTTGAGTGTGTAGTCGCCCGAGCGCAGCGGAACCCGCACGCCGCGCGCGCTCATCAGCGCCGCGACGTCGTCGAGGTATTCGGGGAAGTTCTCGATGTCGCGGCCGTCCTGCCCACCCCGTAGCGCGTAGGAGGTCACCGGGTCGGATCCGGGCGCCCGGCCAATGCCGAGGTCGATGCGTCCCGGGGCGGCCGCTTCCAGCAGTGCGAACTGTTCGGCCACCGCCAGCGGCGCATGGTTGGGCAGCATCACCCCACCCGAGCCGAGCCGGAGCTGCGAAGTCTGCGGGGCCAGATAGGCCAGCACCACCGGCGGGCTGGTCGCACCGACCGAAGGCATGTTGTGGTGCTCGGCGACCCAGTAGCGGGTAAAACCCAACCGATCCGCGGCCTGCGCCAGCGCTACGGTGGCCGCCAGCGCGTCGCCGGTCGTCTGGTCGGTGCGCACCGGGATGAGATCGAGGACGGAAAGACGCACGATGGCGACAACGTGCGCGGGCCCGCAAACGTTCCCGGATCGGCGCTAGTAGTCCTTGAGCGTGATCGAGGAGACGATGCGGTCGAACACCTCTTGGGGTATCGGGGCGCCGCCGGGAATGTTGTCCACGACCAGCCACTGATTGCGCTGCACGTAGTCGGCGAACTCGCGCTGGTAGTTGGCGAATCCGCGTTCGTGATCGGCTGTCCCGTCTTGGGCAGCGGCGTCGAGCTCGCCGGCCAGGATGTAGGCGCCCAGCAGCGCGACGCTGGTGCCCTGACCCGACAGGGGCGAGCAGCAGTACCCGGCGTCGCCGACCAGCGCCACCCGGCCGCGTGACCAGCGGTCCATCGTGATCTGCGACATCTCGTCGAAGTAGAAATCCGGCGCGGTCCGCATGTACTGCAGCAGTTGCGGGCGAATCCATCCTTCGCCGGCCATCCGCCGCTCCAGCTCGTCGAACTGGGCCTCGATGTCGCGGTAGTCGATCCGCAGATCCGGGTCCATGAAACCCAACATGGCACGGGCCTCGGCGTTGTTGCGAGCGCTGTAGATCCCGGCCATCGTGGCGTCCCCGTAGTGCCACATCTGCCAGTAGTCCAGGTCCAAGAAATTGGGCACGGTGAAGATCGCCGCGTGCGTGCCCAGCCGCTCGATGAAATCCTCCTCCGGCCCGAACACCAATCGCCGTACGGTGGAGTGCAATCCGTCGGCGCCGATGACGAGGTCGAAGTCGCGCGGTGCGGCGCGCTCGAAGGTGACGCGGACGCCCGCGCCATCGTCCTCAAGCGCGGTGATGGTGTCGTCGAAAAGGTACTCGGTCGTCCATTGGCTTGCGCCGTACAGCAATTCGACCAAGTCGTCGCGCAGCAGCTCAATGTCGGGGCTGTCGATAGGGCCCCCGGTGGGCGTCGATTCGGTGTCGCGGGACAGTTCGTTGCCGTCCCGGTCGACCACGGAGGAGCCGCGGATTTGCGTCCTGCGCTTCTGGGCGGCGGCCAGCAGACCCATGCGGTCGAGCACGCCCAGCGCCGGGCCGCGCACGTCGATCGCCTGGCCACCCGGCCGCGGGCCGCGATGGCGCTCCACCACGGTCACCGAATGACCGTGTCGCCCAAGCCAAAACGCTGCCGCGGTGCCCGCCACGCTGGCGCCGGAAACGAGAATCTCGCTCACTTGATCCCTGCCAGTTCTTTTGCGTCGCGGAAGACGTCATCGAGCATTGCTGGTGTCAACCTACCGGTGAACATGTTTTGCTGGCTCGGGTGGTAGCAGCCGAGCAACCGCACGCCGGGCGCCAGGTCGGCGACGACGCCGTGGCCGAACCGGGGCTTGGGTCCCGCCGCTCTGCCGGAGGCACCCGGCAGTCGTAGCGCGATCTGCCAGCCGAATCCGCCGAGGGCCACGACCACGCGAACGTGCTCGGCCACCAGTTGCCATTCGGCCTGCAGCCAAGGCCAGCAGGTGTCCCGTTCGGCCGGGGTCGGGGCGTTGGCGGGGGGCGCGCACCGCACCGGTGCGACGATGCGAATCTGCTTGGTGCGCAACCCATCCGCGGCGTCGACGCTGGTCGGCTGGTTCACCAGCCCGGCCCGGAACAGCGCCGCGTACAACTGGTCGCCCGAGCGGTCGCCGGTGAACATCCGACCGGTGCGGTTGGCGCCGTGCGCGGCGGGTGCCAGCCCGACGATCAACAGCCGGGGCCGCGCCGCTCCCCAGCTGGGTACCGGCCGCCCCCAATACGGTTGGTCGGCGAAGGCCCGGCGTTTGACGGTGGCGACCTCCTCGCGCCAGTCGACCAGCCGCGGACAAGCCCGGCACACGCTGACCAGGGCATCGAGTTCGGGGATCGACGTGGCCTGCTCCGCGAGCGCGACGACCCGAGCGGCATCGGCCGCTACGGGCGTCTGCGGCGTGGCCGGATCGCCCGGCCATCCGGTACCCGCGCCAACCGGAGAGTCGAACGGCTGGCCGGTACGCGGGTGGTCGAGCACATGAACATCCTGCATTCAGGCGCGGCGGCCCGCAGACCCGGGCGGCCGGTGCGATGGCGCCATCGCGGGCCGCGCGGCGGGCTTACTATCGGGCCGTGAGCTCTGACGCCCTGGCCAGCCTGATCGCCGACCTGCCCGACGGGATGGTCGTCACCGATCCGACCGTGACCGAGGGCTATCGCCAGGACCGCGCGTTTGACCCTTCGGCCGGCAAACCGCTGGCCGTCGTGCGGCCGCGGCGCACCGAGGAGGTGCAGACCGTGCTGCGCTGGGCCACCGCCAACCGGGTGCCCGTCGTGCCCCGCGGCGCCGGCAGCGGCCTGTCCGGCGGGGCGACCGCCCTGGACAACGGCATTGTGCTCTCGACGGAGAAGATGCGCGACATCGCCGTCGACCCGGTGACCCGGACCGCGGTCTGTCAGCCCGGACTGTTCAACGCCGAGGTGAAAAAAGCCGCCGCCGAACACGGCTTGTGGTATCCGCCGGATCCGTCGTCGTTCGAGATCTGCAGCATCGGCGGCAACATCGCGACCAACGCCGGCGGCCTGTGCTGCGTGAAGTACGGCGTCACCACCGACTATGTGCTGGGCATGCAGGTGGTGCTGGCCGACGGCACCGCCGTCCGGCTGGGCGGGCCGCGACTCAAGGACGTCGCCGGCCTGTCGCTGACCAAACTCTTCGTCGGCAGCGAAGGCACGCTGGGGGGCGTCACGGAGGTGACGCTGCGACTGGTGCCCAAGCAGAACGCGTCGAGCATCGTGGTCGCCAGCTTCGCGTCGGTGCAGGACGCGGTCGAGGCGGTGCTCGGGGTCACCGCCCGGCTTCGCCCGTCGATGCTGGAGTTCATGGACTCGGTGGCGATCAACGCCGTCGAAGACACCCTGCGCATGGACCTCGACCGCGGGGCGGCGGCCATGCTGGTGGCCGGGTCCGACGAACGCGGCCGCGCCGGCAGCGAGGACGCCGAAATCATGGCCAAGGTGTTCGCGGAAAGCGCTGCGACGGAGGTGTTTTCGACCGACGATCCCGACGAGGGCGAAGCGTTCGTCGTCGCGCGGCGGTTCTGCATCCCGGCCGTCGAGGCCAAGGGATCGCTGTTGCTCGAGGACGTCGGCGTGCCGCTTCCCGCGCTGGGCCGGCTGGTCACAGGGATCGCGGGCATCGCCGCCGAACGCGACCTGATGATCTCGGTGATCGCCCACGCCGGCGACGGCAATACCCACCCGCTGATCGTCTACGATCCCGCCGACGCCGACATGACCGAACGCGCTCACCTGGCGTTCGGCGAGATCATGGACCTGGCCGTCGGTCTGGGCGGCACGATCACCGGCGAGCACGGCGTCGGCCGGTTGAAGCGGCCGTGGCTGGCGGGCTATCTCGGGCCCGACGTGATGGACCTCAACCGGCGGATCAAGCAGGCGTTGGATCCGCAGGGCATCCTCAACCCCGGGTCGGGTATCTAGTTCCCTGTCCGAAGTCGGCTCGGGTGTGCGGCTGGCCGCACACTCGGTCACCAGCGTGCGGCTGGACGCACACTCGGCGCTCGCGAACTTCGAAGGATTCGGCCCTCAGTGCCAGGGTCACCGTGTCGGTGTTGAGGCATCGGCATAGTCGTTGTCTTTCGCCGCGACCGTGGGCCATGGCGGCGTCGGCAATCCCACATCGCCGCCCAACAAGCCCTGCACGACGGCGGCGCCGGCCAGCGAGCCACTGGCCACCGCCGCCGCCACCTGCGGCATCTGGGCGCAGAGGTCACCGGCGGCGAAGACGCCGGGCACCGATGTGCGTTGGAAGGAATCAACTGCAAGGGCGTCGGCGGCCATCGGTCCCGGCGGGGCGACGGCGGCACCCAGTTGAGTGGCCAGCGCGGAACGCTGGTGCAGCGTCGCCACCACCAGCGCACCGGCGCGCATCATGCGGGAGCCGTCGTCGAACACAACCCCCGTCAAGTCACCTGCATGCGAGGCGAATTGCGCAATAGGCCGCTCATCCACGGCGATCCCCGCCACCCCGAGCAGCCGATGGTGCTCGGCAGCCAGCGTGGCTGGTCCGTTGGTGAGGACAACGATGTCATCACTCCAGCCGCGCAGCAGCAACGCGGAATGCACCGCCCGCTCACCATTCGCCACGACAGCGAGTGGTTGATCGCGGACCTCCCAGCCATGACAGAACGGGCAGTGAAACACCGACCGTCCCCAAAGATCCTGTAGCCCCGGAATGTTCGGCGCGCGGTACTCCATCCCCGTAGCCAACAGCACCGTGCGGGTACGCTCGCGCCGCCCGTCGGCCAGCCCGACGACGAAACCGTGCTCAGCGGAGAGGACTTCACCGTCCCGAATCTCAACGCTCGGATACGCGGCCAACTCGGCCCGGCCAGCAGAGTACAACTCGGCAGGCGGGCGGCCATCATGGCCCAGCAGACCACCTATTCCATGAGCGGCCCTGTTACTTTGCGCGCCGCCGTCCACCAGGAGTGTGCGTCGGCGAGCCCGTCCGAGCACCAGTGCGGCGCTAAGCCCGGCGGCACCGCCTCCGACAATCACGCAATCCCATGACTCACTCATGCATCCAAGCTTGCCTACGACCGGCGAAAACGCCAACCTTGTTTGCCATGCAGGCAAACGAGGACTCTGTCCACGCCCGCGTGCGCCGCAGGTCGCGACACGGCGAGCTTGTCCACCTCCGCGCCTGGTGACAGTCGCTGCCTGGGCGGCCAATGAGCAATGTGAGCAATGCATGCGCGTTCCGATTGAGCCCGACGGGTTGACAGAGCGCAACTATTGTCGTACGAATGAGACATGGCTGTCGTTATGTCTCACCAAGCACCGGTCGCTTTCCAGCTGGCCACCGCCGACACCTGGCCCAATCCGTGGCCGATGTACCGCGCCTTGCGCGATCACGACCCGGTGCACCACGTGGTGCCACCCAATCACCCCGAACATGACTACTACGTGTTGTCCCGGCACGCCGACGTGTGGGCCGCGGCCCGCGACCACGAGACTTTCTCCTCCGCCAAGGGCCTGACCGTCAACTACGATGACCTGGAACTAATTGGGCTGCAGGATAATCCACCGTTTGTGATGCAGGATCCACCGGTACACACCGAGTTCCGCAAGCTGGTGTCGCGCGGCTTCACGCCGCGGCAGGTGGAGGCCGTGGAGCCCAAGGTCACCGAATTCGTCGTCGAGCGCATCGAGGGGTTGCGTTCGGCCGGCGGCGGCGACATCGTCGCGGAGCTGTTCAAACCGCTGCCGTCGATGGTGGTCGCCCACTATCTCGGTGTGCCCGAGGAGGACTGGGCTCAGTTCGACGGCTGGACCCAGGCAATCGTCGCGGCCAACACCGCCGAAGGCGGCGTTGCCGGCGCGCTGGAAACCGTCGGCGATGCGGTCGGATCGATGATGACCTACTTCACCGGGCTGATCGAAAGGCGCCGGACCGAGCC